>NZ_JADEWX010000339.1 GCF_015207395.1 Nodosilinea sp. LEGE 07088 | reverse complement strand
ACCAGTGACTAATCGGTTTTAGCTGTCAGAGCACCTCAGCAGTCTATAAGCCCTAAACGTGAGAGAGCCTGGTTATAGGGTTTCTTTCAGGTTTATCGAACAGCGTCGCTGTTCGTGAAGGGCTCAAGTGAAAGCCCCTCTCAATTCTACTCAACTCCCCAACTT
The DNA here is from genome assembly GCF_015207395.1 of Nodosilinea sp. LEGE 07088. Classification (GTDB taxonomy): domain Bacteria; phylum Cyanobacteriota; class Cyanobacteriia; order Phormidesmidales; family Phormidesmidaceae; genus Nodosilinea. The sequence continues at coordinate 2,185 of NZ_JADEWX010000339.1, read as the reverse complement.
TTCCAGAATTTCCCCGCAGCTATTGGAACAGCCCTCATTTTTCAGCGCTACTCTAACAAAAGTATGACCAGTTAAAGGAGCCGCGTATGCCGAAAAAGAAGACCGCATCTGTCGTTGGAACATGGCACATTTACGAAATGGAACAATGGGATGAGGACTATTTCAACATGGAGGTGCAGGCCTACTTCACGGTAAACCCAGAGGGGACTGGAGATTTTCAATTTGGCCTGGTTGCCGGGGAGCTTGATGGTGGATTTGTCAAAGATGGCGACACTGAGCGGTTCGAATTCACCTGGGACGGCAATGATGAGTGTGATGAAGCTTCTGGTAGTGGCTGGTTGAGGTTGAAGTCAGCTAATGAGGTGGAAGGAAGCATCAAATTACATTACGGGGATCGATCCCGCTTTGCCGCTCGCAGAGCCTGATACATCAATCGCCGACCTAAGATGAAGAAAGGTTCTGATCCAGGTATGAGAGGGGAGATGCCATCTCCATTTCCAGAGATGAATCCCTATTTAGAGAATCCTGAGCTATGGCCCGAAGTTCATAGTCGGCTGATTGTGGCTATTGCCGATGCCTTAAATCCCCAGCTGATGCCCAAGTACCGGGCAGCCATAGACCAGCGAGTCTATGACATATCTGGGGATAAAGCTTTGCTAATTGGCATTTCTGACGTGACCGTGGGACGCCAAACATCATCTGTCGACCAAAACCCTGTCGCGGTGATGCCCCCACCCCCCAGCGTTTCAGGACGAGTTACAGAAGCGGTGGGCCTCCCAGAGCATGGAGATGCAGGTCTGGGAATGGCCAGAACTTTGCCTGGAGCTGGTCAATGGACAGTTTCTGGTCGGGGGTACCCTGGCAGAGAGCAGTGGTGGCAGCACAGTAGAGCCATTGCTCACCCAAGACGGCAGGGGCGTCAGGTGGTGCGGCGACGGTAGACTAAGATCAAACTAAACGGCGACTTGGCATTGAGGAAATTTTCACCGTGGCACTTCCTACTTCGCTAGCTCTACAGACCGATACCTGGGTCAAGGCCACCTGGAATGATTTCGTTGCCACTATGGACACTGCTCCCTACGACGAAGGTCGAGGCTATTTCGATCATGGCTACATGAGGGTTGAGATGGCTGCTTTGGGTGGTGGGCATGCGCGGCAAAACAGTGTGGTCTCTAAGGTGGTTAGTCTCTCTGGCATGGTGCAATCGGTGCGGCTGGCCGAGTTTACCAACGGCAGCTTTCACAAAATTGGAGAGCGGGGCTGCCAGCCCGATGTTGCTTTTTACATTGGGCCAGACTTTCAGCTGCCACCCCAGGACAATTCACCCATTGATGTCGATGTCTACGGCCCGCCGACCCTGGCGATTGAAATCGGCGGCAGCTCGTTCAAAGACGATCTGGGTGCCAAGCGACTGCTCTACGAACGGCTAGAGGTCAGCGAATATTGGGTGGTGAATGTGGCAGAGCAGCAGGTGGTTGCTTTTGCCGTGTCTGAGGGGGGGAGTCGACAGATCCGAGTTTCGGGGGCGTTGCCAGAGCTAGAGATCACGTTGATTGAAGAGGCATTGTATCGCTCCCAGACCGAAGACGACACCGCCCTCATGGGCTGGTTGATGGAGGCTTTGGCTTAAATCGAGTGAGCGTCCTCTGTGTTGAGCAGGGAGTGGCGATGGAGGATGAGACTAGAGACGCAGAGCGTCTGGGGGCCATGTCAAAATGACTCTGGATCAGGCAGCAAAGGGTTGGCACTACATCGAAATTTTTGCTATTTGGAGTTGGGTGTCATGCTTTCGTTTGCGAATAAGCAAAGAGCATCAGAGCAGCTAAATCTGAGCTGCTCGACGCTGAAGAAGTATCGCTTGGCGGGGAATTGGATTGAGGGAGTCCATTGGGTGCGGATTAATAGCCGCTGTGTGCGGTATAACCTGGAACTGATTCTGACCTTACCTCGAAAAAGTGGACATTCCCGATGCCGACTACGGGTCATGGCGTAGGCCCAGGCTCATCGTCTTGCGCTATCCCTGGTGCCGCCATCTCCGGCGAATCCAGCCGTCTATGTTCTCCTAAGAAACATCCGCATGGGCAGCGGGCTGAGGCACGAGTTCAAAGCCTAAAGCTTGAGCCTTCCTCTGAAGGTGCTTTAGCGTCCGTGCCTTGTACTGTTGCTCATAAACCTCAAGGCTAGG
>NZ_JADEWX010000092.1 GCF_015207395.1 Nodosilinea sp. LEGE 07088 | reverse complement strand
GTATAAGAGACAGGGAGGGGGCAGACGCATAAACGCTAGAACCATTGGAACTAGCCTGAAACTCTAGCATCTTTAGGCTCCCTTGAGAATGAAATGGCCCTGTGTGACGACACGCCGACGTAGTTCATAGAACGCCTCCTCGCTTGCCGCATTGAGCGCAAAATGGTCTAGTCGTCCCCGTTGAAACATCGGCTGAGGAGCTGGTGGCTCGACGCCGAAAACCTGGAATGGGTGCAAGACTGTATGGGGACCGACCTCGATGAAGGTGTGACGCAGACCATCTTCATCCAAGTCAACAGTTACTTTTGCCTCAAAGACACGTTCGTAAAATGCGATCAACCGATCCATATCAGTGGTGATAAATGTCAAATGTTGGATGTCATTGAGCAGTTTCATGTGTACCTCCAGTAAGATAACTTGTTTTAGATTTCTTTTATTTGCCTTCCCCCAATTCACTATTTACTGCCATCAAAAAGTTGAAGTGCTGACTCATCAACTATGTAAGCTGACTCATTGTCCCTAATTACTCGTTTGCCGAGCCGAGGAAAAACCCCAACATCTAAGCGTCCTGCTTCTCCACCCATCAGGTATACAAGCTCTTCACTGAATGGATTACGAAGATGATGGGGTTGTTGGGGCAGCCCAAATCCCATAAAATCTCCTGGTTCGACTTCGTATTCCATATCTCCAATTTCAGCAATACCTTGACCTGACAAGATGTAGACCCATTCTTCTTCATTCTGGTGAGCATGATAGATGAAAGATTCCTTGCCCGGCGGTATACAGGCAATTGTTACACCAATGCGCTTAAGCCCGACAGCACGCCCAAGAAACCGTAGATAAACTTCTGAATTGGGATTGAGCGGATGATGAAACTCAAACGCATCCATTGAATTAATTTCTGATGCTTTCAGCAGAGAGTATTGTTCATTGCTCACGTTTATGTCCTCCTATTAAGTTGGCAAATTATCTGAACACTACAATAAAGCTAAAACCGATCCGCAGATACTCTTTACCTACCGCCCTGCCGAAAACTTGAAATAATTCAATCTTAAACATCGATAAATAATCTTGTGTTGTGTCTTCATCCAAGATTCAGCGGCATCATGTTCCGGTTGAACGGCTGTAAGTCTTCTTTGCCACAATATCGACTAACTGTGACAGTCCGCTCCAACTGGATTATTACGCCGCATTATACAGCGACTTCTCCATTCGGTAATTGATGAATATTTCGCCCCAACGAGTTATCTTCTGTTCTTTAACGACTGAAAAACCCATGCGTTGAAAAAATGGTTTTGCCGTGATACTTGCTTCAGTCACTAGATGGCTCACTCCCAAGTCTAACGCTTTTGCTTCAATTGCTTGATAGATTTGACTACCTACTCCACAACGTTGATAGTTTTTGTGGCAGTAAAAGCAGTCGATATGACCATTACACTCTAACTCTCCAAATCCAGCAATCACGCCTTCATCATCAGCAACATAGGTGAAGCGGTTTGAACATACCTCTGCCCAGTCTCTAAAGTGAAGATTGCTAGGTGCCCATGCTTCAACTTGATCGATTGAGTAATCGCGAATGTTGATTTCACGAACTGTTTCATGGAACAACCGCGCTACTTGTTCAGTGTCCTGTTTTTCAAACAAACGTATTTTAATCACGATCACCTCACTGACTAGATCAAAACTGTGCCTTACACATAACCTCCAAATAACTTAAACCTGAACATTCACAGGTGATTTTGCAACTACTGCCTCACTGATAACCTAAGCAGCCCAACGGTTGTGTTCAGCAGGCGTAGATTATCCTCTCAAGCCCAACAAAAAAGCTAATACGTTCCTCTGCAACACAATTGTTAGCTGCCAAAAGCATTAGAAGCTAACGGAAGAATAAATCGAAAGTACCTAATGCCGTAACGCTTAGGCAACTCCGACTCTTGCTGAAACCCCAAGCTTCGATAGAGGTGTTGTGCAGACTGCATCAGTTCACTTGTGAAAAGTCCAATTAATCTTGCCTTGTCGTTTCTTGCCTTAGCAATACACTCCATAGTTAAGGCTTTAGCAATACCTTTACCTCGATGCTGAGGGTGAACCGCTAACAAGAGGATCGAAGCTGTATCCGGCTTAAAAATTTCTGGATCACCTTTCCCGGCAGGACAATAAGCAACCGAGCCGATGATGTCGTTGCCAGAATGACAGATCATAAACTCTGCCACCTCTGCCCTTGCTTTAATATTTCGCAGGTTCTTCTGCATGTTTTCCCAAGACTCTGGCGGAAGATATGATGCGAATTCTACATAGGCTACAATGTTCAGATCGGCTATTGCCTCGAAATCTTCACTAGTTGCAGTTTCAATCATCTGTGTCACTCTCCATTTTTTAGGCAGCTAACGACCCAGTTCACTCGTCATAAATAACCTCTCGGATTCAACGAAAAATTCTGTACGGTCGGTGTGCAACGGACTGGTTATGCATTTTGCGCTAAGGCATGAATATATTCTGAGACATCAAAACACATCCCATATTCACCCACTGGGGCCATTTTTTATACATCTGCCCACGGAACCCATCTCAAAAAACATCGATTACCATGCTTTTCCATAATTTCTGCTCCTAGTCGATTATAAAAGCGAAGCCCACGGGTATTCCGGGCATCAGCATTCCAAGCAAGATGGGTACAGTCATTTTCCCTGGCAATTTGAGCTAATTGAGCCATTAATGTTGCTCCTGCACCTTGGCTCCTCATTTCGTCATCCACGTACAGATCATCAAGCCAGATGCTTGGTTGACCTGCAAATGATGAGTACCTAAATCCATACAATGCAAAGCCGATCTCATGGGATGAAAGCTCTGCAAACAAAACGTAGGAAAAGGGGATTTTTCCGAAAAGTGTTTTGCGTATTTTGTCCTCGGACACTTGCAGCACACCAGAGAATGCCCCGATATTTCGGTCAAACTCTGATTTCTTTTGAATGAACGAGCAAATCAAAGATACATCGTTGGGGTTAGCAAATCTGATTTTCATTGATAGATTTTCGATCATTTTAAAAGTCTCCCTTGCTAAGCCATCATATCTATATGGGCGGCGGCGATGTACCAATTTTCACTTGAAGAGATAGCCCAAACTCGCGTAAGACGAAAGTCCCCATTTGCAGGATTGCCACTGCGATTACAAGACAACTGCGTTCGGACTGATTTGAATTGTTAGACGGCTTTTTCCTAAGCTGCTTGCAGAACATAGAACGTATAACCATAGGAGTCGCTGAATTTTTCAAACAGTCGCATCTCTTCTTCAGTTTCACGAATAACTGATTGAGTAATTGGGGTGATTTCGATCTGCTGCATTCGCTCACGTAGCGGTTCATAATAATTGACCCACCAAGCCTGACTTGGCAGCCGATGCGTAGAGAGTACGCTAAAGCCAGATCGATTTGCCCGAGCGATATTCTCAGCCTCAGTCCCCATCGTCGGATGGGCATTTTGCCAATATGCGATCGCAGGATCTGGCGCATTATCAATAAACCAACTCATCTCAGATATAACGGCAATACCGCCGTTAGCAAGAAGCGGTCGCCAGAGTTTAAGACCCTGCTCAAACCCAATATGATAAACCGCTCCCTCAGACCAAAGCAGGTCAACTGAACCCGTTGACCAATCAAGTTGAGCCATATCACCCTGAATTGGAATGATTAGATGCTCAAGACCAAGCTGTTTTGCGCGCGCTGCCAATTCGTCGATAAAAATCGAAGAAGAATCAACTGCCATGACCGTACTTTGGTAGTGTTGTGCAAGCAGCAAGGCACCGGCACCGCTTCCACATCCGAGATCGGCAATCAGCGGCTTGAGCGGCAAAGTAGAAAGATGGCTCAAAATATGGCGCGAGAAGTCAGAGTCACCTGGCCCTTTACGATCGCGTCCAGAGTGTAAAGCGATCAAAGCGGTGATGTACTCAGTTTGGGTGTCTGTACTCATTTGGATTTTTGGTAGCTTTTAATATTAAAAGGCTCTTGCCGTGTAACAGCTAAAATCAGCGGTGTATATGTGAGACTACCTTAGGTAATCCTCCATTACCGTATGCTCTCTCCCTTCAAGAGGGTGTCAATGTCTTCCAATATTGGCCATGCCCCGTCGGTGGTATTGGAGATCACAGTAACCTGCATCTCGTTGACGCAATTTACACGCGACATGAACGAAACCCCCGGGTCGCAACCAATAATGTATTCCTCACGGTTGTGACCCTTTTCCTCACAAATCCAGATTCCGTGACCGTAATACGTATGCTCACCCTCCGTTTCAGCTTTCACGTAAGGTTGGGCATAGATCTCGACCAGTTCTTTCGGCAAGATCTGATAACCCCAGAATGCCTTCCACAAAGCCGTAATATCGTGCACCGTGGTAAATGCACCTCCATCGGAAGCTCCGACAACGGGAAGATTATAGATATTCGTTCGCCAGCCCTCTTCTTCTTCTACATAACCCATTGCTGTCTTCTCAGGGAGTTTGTTCAGCGCGAAATACCCGGAGTTGTTCATGCTGATCGCCTTGAATATTGACTGTTCAACAAAATCCTGATATTTCATGCCAGTCAGTTCTTCAATCACCACTCCCAGAAGAATATAGCCGCCATTTGAATAGGAGAAGCGTTCCCCAGGCGCGAATTTCATCGCTTCATCTGGAAATATAGCCAGGTAGTCTCTTGGTCCTCTCAAGGCATACCACGGGATGCTAACGCTAAAGTTATCAACGTCCTCAATTTTGCCTTCATCATAGTAGTCGGGAATACCAGATGTGTGGGTGAGCAAGTGCCGTATGGTGATCTCCTGCGAATAGCGCGGAAAATCAAGAGCGATACAATCTTTCAATCGAGTGGAAAACGAGAGTTTCTGAGCCTCGATTAGTTTACCAATGGCTAAGGCGGTAAAGAATTTGGTTCCTGAAGCAATACCAAAGCGCGTCTCTAGCGAATTCTCGATCTTGTTGCTCCTATCGGCATAGCCCGCCGCTCTCGCATAGAGCACATGATCCTTTTGGCGGATGGAGATGACCCCTGAAAAAGCCTGTTTTTCAATGGAGTTATTCAGTGTTTGCTCGAGCTCGACTTGATCTATAGTCACCTTAGCTACCTCCCAACAGTATCGTTCTGCCCATTCACAATGGTCGATATTTTATGAAACAGGTCGTTGATCGCAGGCGGACTAACTCGTCATTAGAGAGAAAGTTTCAGTCTAATGTCCCCATAGAGGTGATTAGGTGGAAAATTCAGTATAACCAGCCCTTCAAATTCGCCCGAGATCGCACCAATTATCTTTACCCTCTCCCATCAACCTGGAACCCACTTCGGTTTAATTGAAGGAAAGCTAGAGCTTCCTTTGCTAAGCCACCATACCTATATGGGCAGCAACAATATACCAATTTCCACTTGAAGAGATAGCCCAAACTCTCGTGAAACGAAAGTCACCATTTGCAGGGCTGCCATTGTAACTGCCAGATAACTGCATTCGGACTGAAACGATCGCCATCTCTCCATATATTTGAATATGCTGCTCAGAAGGCTCCAGCTCATGAATTTTAATCAACCCAGATTTATGGGCAGCCAGGTCATCCTGTTTTCCCAATAATTCTCCAAGGTGACTGGTGATAATAATCTCTGGGGCCAATAACTCATTCAAAATACCGACATCAGAAGCAAGCATCGCCTGTCTAAGCCGTTCCTCGGCGTCAATAATCTGAACTTTAATTGATTCAGCCATGGCGACTCCTAATATTTTTAGGTCAACACAAACTTTTATTTGTGAATTCTTGTTCGACAATTCGGTAGAACTCTTCTACATACTTAGGAGACTGAAGATGATAGACCCGCTTACTTGCCTTAGCTTTATTTACATACTCTCGATACTTTGGAGTGAGCTTTTTATTGCACAGCCAAACCGTAGAGTAACTGTTCAAAGTACCCTTCAAGAGCGGGCTATTCTCTGGCCAATTCTCTGGTGGAACAAGAAAGCCTTTCAAAAATCGCTTTGTTACCCACCAATAGTGCTGAAGAACTGGCATATCTACATAAATCAAGGTGTCTGCAATCTCTAGTCGTTCCCATACGGTATCCCATGATCCATAGCCATCAATAATCCACTGGTCTTGTTGGAGGAGTTGATCATGGGCAGCTTTGTACTCTTCGTAGGGAACTTCGCTACCACCAGGTTTATACTTCAAAAGGTCTAAAGCGACCATGGGTAAGCCTGTTATTTCTGCCAAGCGTTTGCTAAGAGTAGACTTGCCACCACCAGCATTACCAAATACAGCAACTTTCTTCACAGGTATCTCCTTTATGGCTGTCTCAATATACTTCTATTGATTAGAGAATTTTCTTTACAGTTGACTGCTCGTTACTGACCATATCTTGAAGCCTGCACTGGCAAAACCAAGACCAAAGAGCACTCCGGATATGGTGAACAATAGGTTAAGACCCGGCACAAAATAACCGATGCACCCGACTAAAGTTGAAAGTAGCCAAAAAGCAGATATCCAGAAGGGTAGCTTATTTGCTATCCAGCAGCCAACGGCAAACGAGCTTAGACCTACAACAAATATCAATGCTCCAATTGGGTACATATTGACGCCAGATATTGAGCCAGTTCTAATTATCCCAATGCCAATAATTGCCAGCAAGAATCCGAAGAATCCCCACAACCCAGATTCTTGATGCTGAAATCCATACAAGCCCATCATCCCAAAGATGATAAATATGTCAGTTAAGAGGTAAAAAAGTTCGATGGCGGCACCAGGATTGGAACTTGATAAAAATGAGCTTACTCCACGCAAAATCCCCGCGATAATTGCCGCAAGTCCACCCCACCGAATCAAATTTGTGCTAGACATTCAGTTAAGCCCCTACGTAACTTATCCTTAAAAAGTCTGTTCTAATGTCAACCCAATTTCCTGCCCATAGGACAGTTCAAGTGTGTGACCATCTGGATCTCGCAAGAAAGCCCAATATCCGATCGGATAACCAGAGTCTTTTTGTGCTTGGATTAGCACACCTTCCTGTTGTGCCCTCACACAAAGTAAATCTATGTGTTCACGGCTTTCACAACCGACACCAAGATGTGCAAGAGGAGATAGGATGGGATGTACTAATTTTGTTTGAATGAGAACAATTACAAAAGGGCGAGTGAGATCCGAAAGCCACACAACAGCTACACCTGTTTCTGCGTCAATGCGATGGTGAATGACCTTCATTCCAGCATATGTGGAGTAAAACTTGATACTTTGCTCAATATCTGTGGCAGGGAGCGCTATGTGAGTAAGCCCAATATCAAACATCACAACCTATACCTCTAATTATGCAATAATCTTGCTTTACCACCTAATTAAGCGGGTAAGAACGCCATCAGCAACATAGCAACAGTAAAGATAGCGGAACCAGAAATGCTAAATGTTCGCGGCCAGTTGTAGCGGATCAACTCCTGAATGACCTCAGGCTGCTTACCGCCCCGCTCCAGTCGATCATGGCGCGGAATCTCCAGCGCTACCGTAACCCAAAGCCCTAACAGACCGCAGGCCGCATTGGCTAGGGCTAACCCCAGGGGCACCGACTCGGGGCGCAGAAAGATAAGCGCTATCGGCGCAAGAAAACAGGAAAAGCCTGGAATAATGATCGGCAGCGGTATGCGACTGGAATAAAACTTGTGGTATATGACATAGTCTGATGGGCCAACCTTAGCAAATAGAGGATAGACCACAATCTGCGCAAACCAGATAGTGCCAAGGTTGTAACAGATCAGCACCATGTAAAACAATAAAAAACCGTGGGAGAAATCCATTGCATTCGCTCTCTATAGTGACAAACTTGATTGGTCAGATGAAGTTGCTCTCCCTGTCATTGCTCACTAAGCAGTGCAGACAGGTGAGACGGCATTAAACGGGTATGGACAAGCTGGCCCGTTGCTAGGTAATCGAGTTCCTCAGGGGTTGAGCGGCGTCCCAACACAGCATTACGGTGGGGCTGTCGTCCAAATCTGGCAATTACCTCTCGATGGGCGTGCGCTTGGGAGGCAGAAAATGCTAGCAATTCGCGGTAGTCAGGAAGGGACTCTTGCACCAGGTCATCCGCCAATTGAACGGCCAAATCCAAATATTTGAGTTCTTCAGAATGTCCTAGCGGCAGCAAGAAAAACGTTTTTTCCCAGGGTGTTTTCAGGGCGGCGTAATGGCCGACATCAATGCCCGATAAAGTGAGTAGGCAAGCTTTTGAATCCTGGGCATAGGCTTGGGCTGTGCCTTGATAGATTGTTCGGGAAAACTGGTCGAGAAGAATGATCAGCGCTAGGCGCGATCGCGGTTCCTCGGCCCAACTATCAAGACTACCTCGGATCGCCTGCTCTAGCAGCGGTAAAAAACGCTCGTTCTCACTGGCGCTGATGCCACCCCGAAACCACCACTGCCACTGACGAACGATGGCCCCCTGCCCCTGGTTGAGCTGATCAGGGAACCAGAACTGAAGAACCGTGTCAAAAGGTTGAATAGTCATGGCGTATACTCCTTATCGATATGGGTTAACTGATAGGGAATCTCTTTCTCAAGCAACAGAATGACCGCACGTTGTACAAAAGGACAGAAATAATGACTGACTAGTTCTATCGATAAATTGTTCATAGTAACTATAGAGCGAATCCTGCTCTGGAGAATAACTGGACAGGAATTGTGCTGACTAGAACTTCTTGCAAGTAAGAAGTTCTAGTCGGATTTGAGTTTTTAGAAAGCATTTGAACAGCCAGCTTATGCTGATGCAGTTTGAGTATCATCTGCCATAAAATCAATGGGCTGGCCCATCATTTTTTGAATCGACCCGGGCTGCATAGCCTCCAAATACTGGGGCACAAACTCTGGCGGCATCAACTCAAATAGGATGCGATTTTCGGCCCAAAATTCAACTACGCTGAAGGGAACAACATCGCCTCGGATACGAGCAAGCACCCGCCATCCCTCGCGCTGCCCAATCTGCTCAATTTGACTGGAGGTAGTGGGCACCGAAATAGCAGCATGGGAAGCCACAAACTGAGCGGGTGAAGTCTGACGGATTTTGGCCCCTTGGGTGTCAGGTCCCGGAACCCAGATATCCCCTTGCTTAAACACCACAACGTGGGTGCCGTAGTTGTCAAAGGGCATAACTAGAAAACTATCGGGAACCAGAAACTTATAGACCTCTCCTTTCCAGATCTCGGCTAGGGCACTAGCAACCCGCAGGGGCTCTTGAGCATCGATTGAAATGTGGTGAATCATGGTGGTATGCCCTTCTAGCTAAGGGATGTTAATGGTTAGGGGATGGCTTAAAACTATCTTTCTTAAGGCAGGGGTGGCACCTCAACCTCTACCCCGCGATCGCCGACAAAGACCTTGAGCACGGCGAACGCTGCTGGGTTGCCGCTAAACAGCGCGTGGTTGGTCACCAGCACCGAACCCCGATTGTCGAAGGCAAAATTCGCTGGGGCATCGTAGGCAATGGGGCTGTTGATCGGCCCTTTGAGCCGTGCCCCTTCCTCGCCATCGGGGGTAAGAATCGAGACTTCGCTAGGCGACTGGAGCGCAACATAGAGCTTGCCAGACTGACCAAAGGCAATGCCGTCGGGCATTTCGCCCTGCAAATACTGGTGAAAGATCTTGAGATCATTTTCCTGAGGGGCATTGACGAAGGGCAGCCGGTAGATAGCGCCACCCGGTGCCGAGGCAGAGGTGGTAGCCGCAACGTATAGCTCGGCGCCATCTGGGGTTACCTTGATGCCGTTGGGGCCAACCGGAAACGGGGCCGTCGCCGAGCCCGCTAGGCGATCGCTGTGGAACCAGGACTCAGCCACCCCACCCCCAGGCGGAACGCGGAAAATGGTGTTCTGAAACGAGTCGCTCCAGTAGAGATAGCCGTCGGGGCCAAAGGCAATCTCGTTTGGCAATGAGCAGGGCAAGGATGGTGGCAGGGAGGGGTTGCAAGCTATCTCAGGGAGAACTGGCGAATAAATCTCCTGCCTGTAGCCATCGCTAAATGGCGTCAGGCGGATGATGCCAAGCTGGTTGCTGACCACGTAGACGCGGTGCTGGCCATCAACCGTCAGTCCGGCAACGCCGTGAATTTCGGTTAGGATCTCGCTCCGCAGCAGAATGGTCGAGAGCAGCTGGCCCGTGACCTGATTAAAGACCCGTACCTCCGAAGGTTTCCCCCCGTTGTCGCCAAAGGCGGCTGGCCCCGCCACATAGACACGGTTCCGGTCGGCCACAATTCCTTCGGGGAAGGGGGGCGATGCTTCTGGCCCGGCAAATACGCTGCCAACGCCGATTTTCCCGCCCTGAAAGTTATCCGCAGCTTTCAGCGGTTGGCTATCGCTTGAGAGGGTATTGGGGGAGTCACTAAAGGGAAGGTTACTCTGCTCCTCTGGCAAAGAATCACCAGAGGATTGATCGTTTTTGATGAGCAATTTAGGTTTTTCAGGATGAGAGGTTGACATGGCTTTTTCCTTCTTTTTAAGGGAATATTTGGGTATTACTTGATGGCTTGAGCTATTGATGGTGGACAGGGCCTGATTGACTAACAAAACCTGTGGAATGCCTGCTATTGCGTAGGTTGGGTGGCGCGATAGCAGAACCTAACAAAGCTAACTGCGGTTGGGTTTTCTCCTCTGGAGACGCTGCGCGAACGCTCCTTTGCACTCAACCTGCCTCCTGCTTTCACCAGTCAATGAGTGCAAAGGAAGTTGCATTAGATGGTGACAATGTCTGCGGTGGTAATGGTCGGTGCGCCAATCAGGGTAGCGATTTGCACCTGGGCCGCTCCGCCTGCTCCATCGACATCAAAGAGCAGCGCGCCGTTGTTGTTGTAGATGAAGCGATCGCTGGCATCCGCTGCGGCTGCACCCAAGCGTTACCCTATGTCAGGTAACCGTCAGGGTGACTGTGTTGCTCCACAATGTTCCAGTCAGATCGCTCGGATCAGAGCGTTCATCATTTGCCGAAAAACTTAGCTTGATACCGGGTATGCTCGGAATATTGATCTCGTGATCGATTGCGCCACTCGCATTAGATGACGTGTCAAAGAAGCCGTTTTGCAAGGTAAAATTATTCACGACGCGGATATGAACGGCGTGGTTTGGCACAAATCCACTTCCTGTCACGGTGAAACTGGCTTCTGCCGCAGGGCCATCGTAATTGACGCTAATACTCGGCTTAGCTGGAGGTGGAATTGGAGTTGGAGTTGGGGTAGGCTGAGGTGGAGCAGGCTGAGGTTGCGCCACCACCGCAACGGACTTTGACACTTCAGCATAACCAGTGCTGCCAATGCCTTTGAATGTCGCTTCAGCGTTGTAAGTGCCAGGTTCAGAAAACACGTGCGCGACTTGACCCAGTACATTAGGGTATGTAGCTACTTGTTGCCCATTACGCAAAATCCGCCAGCTAATCTCCATAAAAAAGCCTTTTGTACCTGTGACCTGCATCCCGACCTTGAAAGGGACAGTCCCACTTGTGGGTGCCACGGATACTGATTCAATCGAGGCGGGAGCAAGTGCGTCATCAAATACTGAGGTAAGCTCTCGCAAAGAAAGAGGGTTAGAGTTAATTCCCAGCTTTAGATAAGCTACAAGCGCGCGTGGGCTGATGGGGTTATTAGGTTTACCTACAAACTGGGCAAATTCTTGGAGTGTTTTCATGATTGATGAGCTCCATTTTGCTGCTTCAAGGTGTTCATCTCCGCCACCAATTCCGAGATCGTTATCTGTTGTTCCTGCAAGGCTTTGGTAAGAACGGCAATTAGATCCATCGGGCTCAAGCGATCACGCTCCGAATTTGCCACCAGATCGGGAACCTCCTCAGCAATAAAGCCAATCCGCTGTTCTTTTTGCTGATCGGCTTTGTAGTTGTATTTGACCGCGTTTAAGCCTTGCAAAGTAGTCATTGCTTCTTGACCCGAAAGCTCAGCAATATTTTCTTTAAGTGCGATCGATGAAGCTTGGGTTAAAGTCCCTGTGACTTGGACATTGCCTTCGATTTTGACACCACTCTTGTAATTTCCCTGATAGTTAATAACAAGCAGCTCCTTGTTATTTGGAATGTCGATATCAGAATGTAGAGCAAAATGACGTCGGCGCGAAAGTGAGCCACTGTTTGAGACGGACAATGTATCGGCAACCATGGTGGCTAGTCTTATATCGCTTCCATCGGGTGCCTTGTCTGATACACCTGTCAAAAAACGAAGCTCACCCTGAATCTCACCATTGACGGTAAGGTTGTTCCCTACAGTAAGATCTCCGCTGATAACCACCGTACCAGGTTGATTCTGCTCATTCACATTTGGTCTGACCTGAATATGATCTACCCCACACCAGAGCCGCGCTGTTTTTTCAGTAGCGTACCAAACCCATCTCTCACCCTTAGTTGATGATGGGTTATTAACAAAAACAGAATTATTGCGATCGCTAAAAGAGAATCCTGCACCAGCACCACCACTGTGGATTTCGTTCCCTTCAACATGCAGAGGGCGAGCCGGATTGTTGGTGCCAACGCCAACATTGCCCTCAAGAATAACACTACTATCGTTGAGCTTGATATCGCTAGCCATGATATTTCTCCTTGTTGTTTTGCTGTAGAGCTTGATCGTTTAGGACAGTCGCCTATCGTGATGAAAATTTTTAGAGAAGCGACCGCGTCGTTGTTTCAAAATTCGCCTTGTTCCGTTGGGTTATTGGACTTAACCTCATGCAAGGTTGAATTCAGCCGCCACATTTTTGCTTAAATCAAAACAATTCAAGCCCTGCCCGTAGGCTATACCTCACCCACTAAAGCCAATCAATTCTCGAAGCTAATCAAAACTCCACCGGCCTCAAATTAGGTCGTGATTTAATTACATCCGCAGCCTGCTGCTGAATTTGAGCCGCCTCAAACTGGTTCAAATCAATTGACAGATCAGCGTCTGAGTCAAGCTCATAGCGCCTTAGTCTAGACATGGTTTGGGCAGGCTCTGAACGATCGAATGTAATCTCTGCCTCTCCTGCGGGCAACTTAGAAATGGTGGGCGATGTCGGGGCAGGGGAAATGGCTACCACCTGACCACCATCATTTAAGAAAACGTGAATCTTCATGAGCTTATCTCCGTGATTAGCCAACCGAAAAAAATGATGTAATGATGAAATCAAACTGGATGTAGAAATCAGTTGGATTCTCGACTAAAGCCCGATAGCCATATCGAAATCCATTCCCTTGTCGCTCCAGTACCAGCCGGGTATGAACCGGCACAATATTCCACTCTGGGATGTCGGTTCTTGGTCGCGGCGTCAGGTAGAGTATGCGATGATCTGCCATGACACCGTCATAGGGATAAAAGTTTTTTTCGTAGTAGAACCAGTAGTGCCAACTTGCCTTAGGCCCTAAAACATAGGGGCCTTGCTTGCCTAGCTGAACATAGGTTGTTGCCATGGTTAATTTCCTCCATAATCGAGGGTTTGCAGATTAGTTTTGGCAAAGAGATTTTTCTTGATCGCGGCTTAAATCACCACAATGTCGGTGTTGCTGATGGATGGCGCACCGCTTAGCGTGGCTAGCAGAACCTGCGCCTGACCCCCAGTACCGTCGCGGTCAAAGTACAACTCCCCGGAGGTGTTGTTGTAGATAAAGCGATCGCTGGCATCCGCCGCCCCTGCGCCCAGCACGAACTGGTTTGCAGAGATGGGGGAACCCGCCGTTAGCCCGCCGCCAAAGCCCCCGGCGCGGATCACAATGCGATCGTCAGCGGCGACAAAATCAACAATGGTGTCGCCGCCCTGATCCAGATTGTTAAAGCGGAAGGTGTCTTGCCCCTCGCCGCCGGTCAGGTTGTCGGCACCCAGACCGCCCACTAGCGTATCGTTGCCCAACCCGCCCACCAGGGTGTCGTCGCCAGCGCTGCCGACAAGGTGATCATGGCCTGCGCCACCGTCGAGGGTGAGCTGAATGCGGTCAGGGGCAAGGTGGAAGGCGTTAATCTGATCGTTGCCGTCCCCTCCGGATATCAGCAGGCGATCGCTGGCATCGGCGCGAAAGATCGAGACGTTAGCCGCCAGTCCAGACACCACCACGTTACTGCCTGGGCTGGCAATGCGGATGACATCGTTACCGCTAGTGCCGACAGTGTTAATGGCATCGACTTCGCCATCGCCGCCAGCGGTGCCCAAAATGCCCAGATTCAGGTTGATCTGCTTAATATCCGTGCCGGTGAGGTCATTGATGTTAATCGTGTCAGTGCCGCCCAGGGCCAGAAAGTCTACCTGCTCCAAGTTGATAGTATCCATCAGCACGGCGGCGACATCCCGAAAGAAGGTGAACCGCTCGCCGTTGGCCGACATGTCAATGACTTCGTTGACCCCGGCCCCATTGAAGAGCATGGTGTCGTAGCCGCCGCCGCCGTCGATGATGTCGTTGCCTTCTCCGGGGTTCCAGAGAAACGCATCTTTACCGGCTCCCAGAAAAGCCGTATCGTCGCCCCGGCCTCCCACCACAAAATCATCGCCTTCGCCGCCGATCAGCGTATCGTCTTCAGCGCCGCCAATCAGCAGGTCATCGCCTTTGCCGCCGTCCAGCAAGAGCCGCATTGACCCCGCCGAGAGGTTGGTGGCATCAATAGAATCGCCACCCGCCAGGCCATTCACCACCAGTGGATCGCGATCCAGGTCGGCTCCCAGAATGTCAACTTCGGCCCCCAGCCCCGACACCGTGACATTGCCCGGTACCCCGCTAATGTTTAAAACGTCAGCTCGCTTAGAGGCGTTGAGGGTAGTCAGGTCGGGGCTGCCATCTCCGGAGGACGTCGAGCTAGGCGAGGCCGCCAGATTAATTTCGACGGTCTGCAACCCGGCCCCGGTCAGGTCGTTAATCGTGATGTCATCTAAACCTGAGAAGGTGTTGATAGCCAGAATGTCGTGATCGGCGTCGCCGCCGGTAATGTCAACCTGAGCTGCCAGGCCAGTAACCGTGGTTTTACCGGCACCGCCGCTGATGCTGACTGTGCTACCCTGGCCCGCCCCGTTAAGGATGACCGTATCGGTCTGACCATCCCCTGCGGCAGAGCCAAAGGCGGCCAGACTCAGGTTGATCTGCTTGACATCGGTGCCGGTCAGGTCGTTAACGGTAATGGTGTCGGCTCCGCCAAAGGCGTTGAAGTCAACCCGCTCCAGATCGTTCGTATCCATCAGCACGGCGGCCACGTCGCGGAAAAAGCGCAGTCGCTCGCCCACGGCAGACAGGTCAATCTGCTCATCGACATTGGCTCCGTTGAAGAGCATGGTGTCGTAGCCGCCGCCGCCGTCGATGGTGTCGTTGTCTTCGCCGGGGTTCCAACCAAAGAGGTCATCACCATCGCCCAAAAAGGCTAGGTCGTCGCCATCGCCGCCGAAAACCGAGTCATCACCGGCACCAGCCACCAGCGTATCGGTACCGTCGAGGCTGGCGATCAGGTCGTCCCCATCTAATCCAAAAATTGTGTCGGCCTCATCAGTGCCGAGCAGATTGCCCAGGCCAGACGAGCCAAAGTCGCTGGCATTGCTTCCAGTAATAAGGGCCATGATCAAATCTCCCTGTTGTATGAGTGAAAAGTCATCAATGTTGGGTGCGCACGCAGAAAATGGGATATTCCCCGAACTCTAGATACGCCCTCAGCGGAGGTTACTTGTTAGGCCGTTTTTGCTGCTTCCATCTGTTTTGCAAAGGCTCTACCTACGGCTCGATAGGTTTCAATCTGCGCTGGGGTGGCAGCCTTGCAATCTGCGGTATCCCCATACATCGGGTCTAGATCTCGATGCCAGCCGGCGAATTCAAGCATGATGCCGTCTGGATCTTTAAAATAAATAGAGCTAATCCAGGTGTGTTCATTGATCTCTTCCGATGTCTGCATCGGCGAGTTGTCATGGTGCATAACTGGGCTAACTTCAACGCCCTTTTCAATCAGCTTTTGCCGATATTCTTCGATCTTCTCTACGGGAATGTTGAAGGCAAAATGATTCATCGAACCGTGGGATGACGTTACGGAGATGGGATCGTTCAAAGCAGTTTCTAGGCTGAGGTTTCCGCGAGGATTTGAAATCCCGGCTTGTCGTTCAGCGGCTTCGGTAAACCAAAAAAATGCCAGGTATTCGTTTTCGCCCATGTCAAAGAAAAAGTGCTGTCCCATGCCTGCCGGAAGGTCAAAAGCTACTGCAAGTCTCATGCCCAGCACCTGGGTGTAAAAATCGACCGTGCGCTGCATGTCTTTGCATACCAGCGCGACATGGTTCAGACCCATGATTTTAAATTCAGAGTTCGTGTTCTTCATCGGATAGTTCTCCTGAATAGTTGTTGCCGTACAGTGTTGTTTGGGGGTTCTGGTACCGAGTTCTTTGAAATACTCGTTGAAATACTCGTTCTGAACTTACGCGGTCAGGTTGGCGGTGAGCAGTGCCCCCAGCCAGGAGGTGGAGGCGCTGCTTGGGCCATGGGTCATCTACAGAACCACGACTTATACCGAATCCTGGTTACATACCCCCGGTTGCTAGGGGCATAGCATGCTATGCCCCTACGAGGTTCATAATCGTGAATCGGGG
The DNA here is from genome assembly GCF_015207395.1 of Nodosilinea sp. LEGE 07088. Lineage (GTDB taxonomy): Bacteria > Cyanobacteriota > Cyanobacteriia > Phormidesmidales > Phormidesmidaceae > Nodosilinea. The sequence continues at coordinate 6,880 of NZ_JADEWX010000092.1, read as the reverse complement.
TTTTCAAAATCGGATCTCGTATTAGTAAGTGAAGACGAGTCTTAGATTTCCTCGCTGCAGTCCATAAAAATTGACGGTGCTTTTTTCAAGGTTTTCCTGCCGCAGTCGATCGAAATTGACTACGTTGGACTTCTCTAGGTTTTCGCGACGGAGGCGATCAAAATCAACCGCACCTTTCTCGAGGTTTTCCCGGCGTAGCTGATCAAAGTCAACCGCGTTGGATTTCTCGAGGTTTTCCCGGCGTAGCTGATCAAAGTCGACTGCATAGGCTGCGGGAATAATCGCGATCGCAGCAACAGAGGTAGCCAGTATAGACAGTGCAAAACGTTTCATAGGTTTGACTCCTAAGGGGTAAGTAAATCAGTTCAGGTGTGGCTATCGAACTGAGTCATCTATCAGGTTGGTTCTACCCTAATAAACGAGGCGTTACTAAATCGTTCCAGGGCGTTCCTACAGCGTTCCGCTGGGGTGAGCAGGGGGTAAACGACCAGGATGAGCTTGCGCCATCCCCCCTTCAGAACGCTTTCAGAACGCTTGGTGAACGCGGCGCTGATTAAGTTGGTTGGGTTCTATCCAGCGAGATCATCATGACTCCTGCAATCCCTCAACTCCATCCGCTCTGGCAGATGGCCTGGGGCTGGGCCATGGTGTTGCTCTGCGTGAGGGGCGATCGCTAACAACGAGTCAAGTCTGACGCCTAATGCCCCCCTCACCGTTTTGGTTTAGTTATTGCAGCAGGGCTTGGTATATTTGCTGGGTTTTAGCGCTGGGGTCAAGGCCCAACTCATCCTGTAGGATCTGCATGCACTGGTGATAGATCTGAATGGCCGTGGCGCGATCGCCGCTCTGACCATGGAGTTGCATCAGTATTTGGTAGGTCGATTCGCGTAGGGGGTCGGTTTGCAGCAGCAGTTGGCCGTAGCGAATAGCTTGAGGGTACCGCTGCTGTTGCTGGAGCACATCAATCAGCCGATCTAGCGCCTCCAGGTAGCGCTGGTGGAGTCGTTCTCGGATCTGCGTTAGCCATTCATAGTCCAGCCGTGGCAGTAGGGCACCGGTATAGGGGGCGATCGCCTGTTCCAGGTTCTGTTGCTGACTAGCCCTGTCCTCGGGGGGGGCGGCCTCGGCACGATCTAAGGCGGATTCAAAGGTGGCCACATCGAGGCTGACATTGGCCCCTTGTCTCCACTGCACCTGCTGGGCCTCAATATGCAAAAACGACTCTGGCTCAGGCAATGCCTGTCGCAGGTTGTAGAGATCTTTGCGCAGCGCCGCACGGGCCTGGGCCTCAACCATATCTGGGTATAGGTCGTCGACCATCTGCTGACGGCGGCGGGGGCTCTGGCGGTGCAGCACCAAATAGGCCAGCAGGGCCTGCGATCGCTCATTGGTGAAACCCGCCACAGCCTCGCCTCCGTAGCGAAGGCTGAAGCCATTGAAAAGCTGTATCTGTAGACTGGGCCCAGAGAGACTGGGGGCGACCCCATCCACGTCTGATGGCCTAGGGGTTAAGGCCGCGCCCATTATTGAGGGCTCGGAGATCGGCCCCCTCCAGCCCAGGGTGGGGGCGTAGCCGGTGAGGTGACCGGGAAAGTTGGTGGCCGTTTCCCAGGGCGAATGGCCCCCAGCCGGTTGGGCCGGTGCCGCCAGCGCTTCAGAGGGCGAGGCGCGATCGACCGCTCCTAATTCCTTGAGCACCGCCAGTTGACCGGCGGTGAGTCCCTGGACTCCGGTAATGAGCATACCTTCGTAGGGCCGCTCGGGCTGGAGCGATCGCACCTCCTCCCCCGTGGCGCAGCGCCAGAGTTTGATCGTGCCGTCGTTGCTGCTGCTGGCCAGCGTTTGACCGTCAGCACTAAAGGCAATGGACTGCACCTGGTTGGTATGGCCGTTCAGGGTGCGGAGCAACGTGCCGGTTTCGATGTGCCAGAGTTTGATCGTCGAGTCGCCGCTGGCGCTGGCCAAAATCGGCTCTACCGGGCTAAAGGTCACTGATTGAACCTGGCTGCGGTGGCCCCTAAAGATCTGCAATAGTTCGCCACTGGCGCTATCCCACAGGCGAATCGTCTGGTCAGCACTGCCGCTGGCCAACCACTGGCCGTTGGGGTGCCAGGCGACGCTCAGCAACCACTTGTCATGGCCCTGCAACAGCCGCATCTGCTGACCGGTCTCGGTATCCCACAGCCTCAGGGTTTCATCATCCCCGGCACTGGCCAGCAAGGGCTGCACAGGGTTCCAGGCCACCGAGCGAATCCTATTGGTGTGGCCCGAAATTACCCGCAGGCATTGACCGGTCTCCACCTGCCACAGACGAATGGTGTAGTCGGCACTGCCACTGGCCAGCCGTTGGCTGGTCGGCTCCCAGGCCAGAGACCGCACAGAATCGGTGTGCCCCCGCAGGATTTGGTGGGTTCTTTCTCGCTGGGGCTGGGCGATTGCCCTCACATCCCACAGGCGAATGGTTTTATCGGTGCTGCTGCTGGCCAGGGTGCGGCCATCGGGGCTGAATCGGGTAGCGCGCACCCAGAGACGGTGGCCCGCCAGCGTAGCCAGGGTTTCCCCAGTTTGCCGGTGCCAGAGGCGCACCATGCCGTCTAGGCTGCCGCTGACCAGCCACGGCTGATCGGGGTGAAAGGCCACCGAAAAGATTTGGTTGGTAAAGCCGCGCAGAGTCTTGAGGCACTGGCCGGTCTGCACATCCCAAAATTTGAGGGTTTGGTCGTCGCCCCCGCTGGCCAACTGCTGATGGTTAAAGGCCAAAGCCCATACCCAGTCGTGGTGGTCTCGCAGGGTGCGCAGACAGGTGCCCGAGGATATCTGCCACAGTTTGATCGTCTGACCAGCGCTGCTGCTGGCCAACAGATCGCCATCGGCGTTGAAATCTACGGCGAGAACCGGGCGAGAATGACCCGTTAAAATCTGGTAGCAGGTGCGGGTGGCTACATCCCACAGCCGAATGGTTGTATCTGAGCTACCGCTGGCTAAGGTTTTACCCTCAGGGTGCCAGGCCAGGGTCCAAACGCGATCGCCATGGCCCGCCAGGGTCGCTAGACAGGCTCCCGTTGCCGAGTCCCACAGCTTCACAGTGCGATCAGAACTGCCGCTGGCCAGATAGCGGCCGTCGGGGCTAAACGCCACCGCCCGTACCGGCGACCGATGCCCGGTTAGGGTTTGCACAACCTGGCCAGCGTGGGTATCCCAAAATTTAATAGTGCCATCGTGGCTACCGCTGGCCAGCCACCCCTGGGGGTGAAACGCGATCGCCTGTACATAGTTAGTGTGGCCCGAGAGCGTTTGCATCAGCTGGCCGGTAGCGACATCCCAGAGGTGAATCATGGCATCATCGCCGCCGCTGGCCAGGTACTGCCCGTCGGGGCTAAAGGCCATTGCTTTGACCCAGTCGGTGTGCCCTGATCTGGTCAAAAGCAGCTGATCATCAGTCAGTCGCCACACCCGCAGATCCCCACTGCTGTCCCCAGCGGCCAGCAGGGTGTGGTCTGGGCTATAGGCTATGGATAGAATGCTGCTAAAGGTTTGACTGAAGACCGCCTGCATAAAATGGGCCTGGGTAAAATCGACCCGGTGCAGGGTGACGTGGGGCAAATAGGCGTGGCGCAGGCTGAGGTGAGAAAAATCGTAGCCGCTCAGGTCAACGCCGAGATAGCCGCAGAGATTGATCAGATTGCCACCCCCGTAGCCCGGCATTTGAGCTTCGCCGCGGCGCAAAACCGTTAACAGCAGCAGAATTTGCGGCTCCAGGGCCGCTTCGGCGCTAAAGGTTTGGCTAAACTGACGGGCGATCGGCTGCAACATTAGCCGCATCTGGCTGTCGCGGAGATAGTCGTTGACCGTGGTTTTGATCAGGGCGTGGCGCAAAAACAACACCAGCTCGGCACTGGCCAATTCACGGGTAATCTGCTCAATCAGCCGATCGCTGACGTATTCCATCACCACGGGCTGCTGACTATAGCGCCCCGCTCGGGTCTCAATCAGGCTTCTCCAGCGCAGGGCTTCTAGAGCCTCCAATATCTGAGTACGCGAGACCGTAGGCTGAATATCGGCGACTAGATCCGAAATTGAGGTCCAATCGCGGTTGATGGCGAGCCAATACATGACCGTGCGCTCCAGCTCCGCCAGCCGCCGAAATTGCTGATCGAGAAGCCGCTGTAGGCCGTTAAAAATGACGGTGTCTTCGGCTAGAAACCCTGCTATTTCTCCATCGAATAGGCTCTGTATGGAGGTGGCGACAATTTTTAAGGCCAGAGGGCTATTGCCGTAGCGATCGGCCAGCAGGCGCTTTTCTGCGGTTGAGCCGATCAGCCCTTTAGCCTCGCTCAGTGCCATCGCGGCCTCTGGAGAACCCGCCAGTAGCTGCGATCGCACCGGCAAGCCACTGCCTTCCAACGTGCCCACCACGGCGGGCTTCTCTCGACTCGTCAACACCACACAGCTCTGGTGGCGCGTTTCTGCCACGAGCTGTAGCAGGTCGCCGTAGTCTTCATAACCATCGCCAAAATAGCCCGCCCGCTCCCCTTCGTGTAAAAGGGTTTCCATGTTGTCGAGCATCAGCAGACACCGGCTCTGCCGCAGCCAATAGAGCAGTTGTTTGACTGTGCCACGGGTGTCGCGCTGGCCAGAGACAAATGCCACCAGATCTTCGAGCAGCTCATCGAGGGTTGGGGCATGACGCAGCGATCGCCAGATAATCTGCTCAAACGCACAGCTCTGCGCTTCAACTAAGGTTTCTACCAGCTTGGCCGTTAAGCTGGTTTTGCCCATACCGCCCATCCCCAGCACCGCCACCAGGCGACAGCTATCATCAACCACCCACTGCGTCAGGGTGGCAATCTCTGTCTCGCGCCCAAAGAAAACCGAGACATCTGGAGCCTCGCCCCAGTCAATCAGAGGGATCAGGGGAGCGTTTTCCACAATGGTGGCCCTGCGCTTCAGTTAAAACGACTAAACCAGTAGTCCGATTTTGCCATTGCCCTGTAGATAGCCGATATCCACCTGCTTAGAACTATAGAGGGTGCATATCAACAAGAAAAACCTCGCTACGGGTTTTGTTGATTTCTACTGTATGAATAGTAAAGACGGGAAAGCGTATTCTGCTGGATGAAGCAATATGACCAGTGGAGGAATACATCGTGAATGACGACATTATTATCATTATTGCATTGCTCGCAAGCGAGACAACGGAGACGTTCAGCGACGTGCCTCAGCAATGATTCACCAAGGGCACGCCAAATCATCGCTGAGGCGGTGGAGACTGAATTGCAGACGTTTCTAAAGCATTATTCGACCGTCGGCAGAAGCGAGGTCGCCAGGTGGTGGTATGCAACAGCTCTTTGCCCACTGGTTCGAGTCCAGTTACGTCCATATTCGCCGCATCTGGATAGGTATTAAGCGGCTACCCAGAAATTGAGCTGTTTCAAACCGACCGTTGGCTATGCGCAATAGGAATGCGCTGATAGTGTTGTAGCGCACCTGGAACAGGCACCTCAATCGACCTAGCACCATGGCCTGAGCCAAAGGGCGCTAGATGCCACATTTGCGATCGTGAGCCATGTCTGGCCCGCCCCAACCAGGCCCGGGTAAGCCACTAAGGGCCAGCAGTGGGCCCTAGAACGCCGGTACAGAAACCCCGTTTCTACCCTGGGAACGACCAAATCTCGTAGGCAAACCAACGAAGAAACCGGGTTTCTAGCCATACTGAACCGATGCTCTAGAAGAGCACCTGCATCAGCTTCTAGTACCCTACTGCCTGGACTGTAATACTGCTAATCGACTCAAAACTCGCCTCCCCTGCTAAAGTAGATCAGGTGTACTACTTCAAGCAGCCAGGGCTTATGACATCGTGCTGCCGGAAAGCCTTCTAGGCCAAGGAACTTGGTTTGCAAGTGTCCTAGCGCTCTGTCGGCTGCAATAAACCCAGATTTCGCAAATACGATAAGCCCCCAGCAGCGTTTTCGAGGCCCTGCTAGGGGCTTGTCCGCAAACCACACAGTAAACGGACGTACCCATTATGAACCGCTTGGCCCTTTTCGCTTTACTACCTATTGCGTCTGTCATTTTGGCTGTTGTTGTGGGGGATCTGACTTTCCCCATGGCCTCCTGGGTAAATCCCACGCTATCCCCAGTCGTTGCCTCCGAACTTGCCCCAGTTGCCCAGGTTGAACAGCCTACAGAGGGTGCCGAGTTCACTCCCGTTGTTCGATACCAGGCTATTGAGGTGCCATCGCAGCATCCAGAGCGCAAGGCCCGGCTAGAGGCCTGTAGAGATGTCGAGAATGTCGCGGGCTGTATGATCACCGCTGCCGATCTGGATGGCAACGGCGACGTGAGCGTCACGGAGCATGTTGCTGTGGCCGGAAAAACTCGCCATATTTACGAGGTACAACTAGAGCCCGGTGGGCCTTTCGTTGAAAACCCCGATCTCAACGGCAACGGCTCGTGGGACACCGAAGATCAATTCAGGCTAGATCGACTGCTGCAGGCGCAGCCTTAAACCCACCCACAGCCCCCAACATTGAGATCTACCGTTAAATGCTCAATACAGCAACCTATCCCTGGCAACCGCCGGGGTGTGTTTTGGGCCACTACTCATTAAATAACCCCTGGTGCACGGTGCACCAGGGGCGATTTGTCTATAGGAGCTTTGTTATAGGTTGGAAGGGCAGTATGTCTGCCTTCAATAAACAATGCCCTACCCTGGCTGTTGGCGACCACCCTCTAGGGCCAAGTTCACAGGATGGGTAGTACATTTCATTGCAGGACAGAGGAAAAAACGAGGTCGCCTTGCTCTGCCAGCTTCTGTCTGATTTGGCGATTGTAGTCATGGATGAACAGCCAGATAGCCCCGATGTGGTTCTCTAGTTTT
>NZ_JADEWX010000091.1 GCF_015207395.1 Nodosilinea sp. LEGE 07088 | reverse complement strand
GTTTAGCCTGGCCTGGCTGGCGGGGTTGGTGATTCCCGGTGCGCCGGGGGGGATGGGGGTATTTGAAGCGATCGCGGTCACCTTACTACAGGACACCCTCTCTATGGGAGTAGTACTCAGCGCCGTAGCCCTGTACCGACTGGTTGGCACCGTGGCAGAGGCCGCTGGGGCCGGGTTAGCAATTCTCGGTTTACAGGTGGTAGGCTCACCGCCCGCCACCTAGCCTGCGTAGCTAAGACTCAGCTGGAATAATAGTCTTTGTACCAGTCTACGAATTTGGCAATCCCCACTTCTAATGGCGTATCCGGCGAAAAGCCGACATCCTGAGCTAAGTCAGTGGTGTCAGCGTAGGTCTCCAACACATCGCCGGGCTGCATCGGCTTCAGGTTTAAGACAGCCTTTTGACCCAGGGTTGTCTCAATGACTTCAATGAAACGCATCAGTGTCACCGGTTGGTGATTACCCAGATTGTAGATTTTATAGCGGGCCTGGCTGGTCGTCGCTGCTGGCTGGTCGCAACCCTTGGGGGGGTAATGCATCACCCGAAAAATGCCTTCTACCACATCGTCAATATACGTAAAGTCTCGCCTCATCTGGCCGTGGTTATAGACATCAATAGGGCGGCCCTCGGAGATGGCTTTGACAAATTTAAAGTAGGCCATATCGGGCCTACCCCAAGGGCCATAGACCGTGAAAAAGCGCAGTCCGGTAGTCGGAATTTGGTAGAGATGGCTGTAGGCATGGGCCATGAGTTCATTGGCTTTTTTGGTGGCGGCGTATAGAGAAATTGGATAATCTACCGGATCACGAGTGGAGAAGGGCACCTTGCGATTGGAACCATAGACCGAACTGGAGGAAGCAAAAACCAGATGCCTGGGGGCGTGGTGGCGACAGGCCTCTAAAATATTGAGAAACCCCGACAGGTTGCTATCGCCGTAGGTGTGCGGGCTTTCTAAGGAATAGCGCACCCCCGCCTGCGCGGCCAGGTGAATCACATAGTCGAAGGCCTGCTGCTGAAATAGGGTATCGATGCCCTGGCGATCGTAGATATCTAGCTTTTGAAACGTGAAGTTGGGGTGGCTCTCCAGCAACCGGAGGCGGTCGCCCTTGAGCGTGACCGCGTAGTAGGCATTGAGGTTATCAATGCCGTAGACTGAGAACCCCTCTGCTAAAAGTCGCTGAGCCAAGGAAAAGCCGATGAATCCTGCCACACCCGAAATCAAGATCGCCATGGTGTTGTCTTTAAACTTAGAAAATCTGTAGATATTTGAAGCCGCGTAGCGAGCCTAGGAAGGCGTTAGGGAAAACTGAATTAAAGCCATAGGCAAGCACTACATTGCTTTACCCATAACACCTTGCGCCACTGAACCTTAATTTCCACTTAAATTGTTTAAGCCCTATTCATTCTCTACTCACTAATTGGGTAGCTATACACAGCTATGTCTCCACATTTTTGAGGATGTGAGGCAACTCACCAGCCATTGTGCACCAGTCCCGTTCCATTGCCATAGATGCAGGGAATGATAGGTGCATCAGGCACATCGCCGCTAGGGATGATGCAAATAACCAACCCCCTGCGGCGGCAGAATCTACTGGCATCTTGCCCATTGCCTGCAACTCATAAAACGCCCTATCGCCTAGTGCGCTTTAACTCTCCACAGTCTTGCTGGTTTGATGACGGTTTTGGATAGGTCTGTAATTATGAGCACCGTGTTGATTGTTGACGATGATCCCATTTTGCAGATGGCCCTAACCCGACGGCTTCAGGCTCAGGGGTTTGATGTGCTCAGGGCGACCTCAGGCCAGGAAGCCTTAGATTTATTGCGATCAACCACGGCTGATGTGGTGGTTTCAGACGTGATGATGCCTGGGATGGATGGATTTGAGTTTTGTCAGCGGCTGCGATCGCGCCCCGAAGGCGAAATGGTGCCGTTTATCTTTCTCTCGGGCCTGGGGGAACTGAATAACCGGGTGCAGGGCCATCTCATTGGGGCCGATGACTACCTGGTCAAACCCTTCTCCGCCAATGAGCTGGTCGCCAAGGTGAAGGGGGCGATCGCGCGATCGCAGCGGCTCCACAGCGCCCTTGAGCGCATGGCTGAGCAAACCAATCTAGCTCCCCACCCCTTACCCTTGACCCCCGCCGAAGAGCGCGTCTTCTGGGAAGTGGTGCAGGGTTACACCAATAAACAGGTCGGCGAGCATCTCTTTTTGAGCCCCCGCACGGTACAAACTCATCTCAGCAAGATACTGACCAAGCTCAACCTAGAGAATCGCTCGCAGCTGGTGCGCTTTGCCTTTGAGCAGGGCTATCGGCTCCCCGAAGAGTCGAGAAGGTAAGGAGTGCAAGGCTGCATCCCCACATCGTCACGTCTCCTATTCTCCCCATCTGCTCAACTCGCCCAATAGGCTGCCAAACATGCCATATCATTGAGAAGGGCACTTTCATGGCGCATGTTAGCGATATCTATGGTTTCGGACGGCGACACACTGGTAGATTTGCGCGCTCAGCTGCGGGGCGATTCACTCAAAAAACAGCTTTCGGCCGTGCACGAGCTGCTTGCCCTGGGGCAAGTGGGAATTGAGGAGCTGACCACCACCCTGAAAGCCCGTAAAACCGAGCCAGCCACTATTTTAGACGGCAAGATTTTTCAGGTGCTCTACGCCACCGAGCAAGCAGATCTACAGGATCTACTGGCTCAGCATTGGCCCCAAGGACGCCTGGAGATGCCCTCAGACCAGGGCATCGACTATGGACTGCTACAAGATCTGTTAATCAAGCAAGAGTTTGAGGCCGCCGATCGGCTCACCCTGGCCAAACTCTGTGAGCTGGCGGGGCCAACCGCCGAAAAACGCAAGTGGGTTTATTTTACCGAGGTCGAGCAGTTTCCGGTGGTCGATTTGCAGACCATTGATCGGTTGTGGCTGGCCTATTCTGAGGGCAAATTTGGCTTTTCGGTACAGCGCCGCATCTGGCTCAGCCTGGGCCAAAACTGGGATAAACTCTGGCCTCGCCTGGCCTGGAAAGATGACAATATTTGGACCCGCTACCCGGGCGGCTTTGTCTGGGATTTGAGTGCCCCCGACGGCCACCTGCCCCTGTCGAATCAACTGCGCGGCGTGCGGATGATGGCCTCATTACTGGCTCACCCGGCCTGGAGTAAGGAGAGCTAGGAGTGCCGAAGCAACGTGCTAAGGCCGACCTACCCACCAAGGTCTGCCCAGTCTGTCAGCGCCCTTTCACCTGGCGTAAAAAGTGGGCCAGCTGCTGGGATCAGGTCAAGTATTGTAGCGATCGCTGTCGCCGCCACCGTTAGGAAATTCACTATGACGCATGTCCAACCCAAGGTCATCATTCACGGGGGCGCTGGTAGCTCTCTGGGGCACCAAGAAAAAATAATCACCCTGCGAGAAGAACTGCGCACCATTGCCGAAAAGGTCTACCACAAAGCCGAAACTGGCGCGGGTGCCCGCGATTGCGTGGTGCTGGGTTGCCGATTGTTAGAGGATGCGCCCAGCTTCAACGCGGGCACGGGGTCGGTACTCCAGTCAGATGGGCAGGTGCGCATGAGTGCGGGGCTGATGGATGGCAGCCACCAGCGGTTTAGCGGCATTATCAACGTGTCCCGTGTTCAGCACCCGATTGACCTGGCCGACTATCTTCAGCCCGCCTGCGATCGCATTTTGTCTGACCTCGGGGCCGCCGAACTGGCCCGCGAGTTGAATATTCCGCCGTTTGATCCGGTGACCGATCTGCGTTTACAGGAGTGGTTGCGGGCTCGGGCTAACCACTTTCAGCGGGAGGCGGCGGGGGTGGTGGCTGAGGCCGAAGACGAACCTGTCGATGCTGAAGCCAGGCGCGGCACGATTGGTGTGGTCGTGCTGGATGCGGCTGGACAGCTGGCCGTGGGGACTTCTACCGGCGGCAAAGGGTTAGAGCGACCGGGGCGGGTGAGTGATTCGGCGACGCCAGCGGGCACCTACGCCAATGCCCTGGCGGCAGTGAGCTGCACAGGCATTGGCGAACATATTATTGACGAGTGTCTGGCGGCTCGCCTTGTGGTGCGGGTGAGCGATGGCCTCTCGATCGCAGCAGCCTTTGAGAAATCCTTTGCCGAGGCGACCGAAAATGGCCGGGATTTTGGGGCGATCGCCCTCAGCCACCGGGGCGAAATTGCCTGGGGTAAAACCAGCGACGTGCTGCTAGCGGCCTATCACACGGGCAAAACCCTGGGTGATACCCTAGATCTAGGCCCTGGTACTCTCACTGGAGTTGTTGACGATGGATGACCCCAACCCCCAAAAACAAAAGCGCTCCGCTGCTGAAAAAAATGTGCTCTCCATCGACGTGCCCACGTTGATGGTGATTTTGACAGCGCTGATTTTGCTGCCGCTACTGGCCACCGGGTTCATATCGCAGTAGGGTTTTGCCCTTGTTCTGCTTGGGAAGAGGCTCGCAATGCCCAACGAGCGATGGTCAACTGACAGTTCCCAGTTGCCGTGCCCGCTCCCGACTGGCACGGCTTTGCCCGCACCCAGCCTGTCATAATTGCCTTGGCTGACGACTCAGCACCCGAGTGGTGGGATAAGGCGTTGCGGCGGGCCTGTGACCTGCTGGGGCTGGAGGGGGTTAGTAGGCATACCTTTAGGCGTTGGCGGAGCCTCGCCGGAGGTGAATCGCTGGCCACTCACCTCTATGATGCGGGGGTGCCCCTGCGGCAGATCATGGCGATTACGGGCCACGCAAGTTTGGCATCGTTGACCAGTTACCTGAACCTGGAGCAGCGGGCGGCGGGGGATGCCTTGTTGGGGTTCTTTGCGGAGTAGGGGTGGCTTAGCCTGCTTGGCTTCAACCTGCGCGTTTGGATGACCTGGCTGAAAGCGGTGTCTATGGCCTTCGTTCTAAGGCTTATTAGGTTGGGCACCAGTAATCAGGGGCTCTACATTCTGGGTGGGGGCACGCTGGTGTTTGGGATGACGCTAAGCAGCTGGGCAATGTCAGGGGTGCGAGGAAGCGGCTGGGGCAGTGAAGGCACTGCTATATTGTGTGTGTGTCCCAGATTTATATTTGTCTAGCAAAGCTAGCGTATGGACAACACACTTGGTAAAGGACTCTTATGACCACTCCAGAAAATATGGCCGAGGCGCTTAAGGCTATCGAAGAAGAGGCCCACAAGTTGTGGCTATTTCTTGCTGATGTAGAAGTGCCGGAAGAGCTGAGGGTTTTGGACTCCAAGTTAAGGCTTATTCATGATATTGCTATGCATGGTCGTGACATCAGGGATTCCCAAGACAAGGGAGAATCATAATTCTGCAATGACCGCTATTTGGGCAAATTGATAGTAAGTGCATTGAACTTTGCCTGCCCATGATGGCCATCACCCACGTCGCGATCGCAGCCGTTGGCACGAGTCTGTTACTTGGCATCAGCGATTTAACGTACCTAGCCCTGGCGGTGGTGGGTTCCCAGCTCCCTGACTTCGACTCTACCGAGGGTATCTTGGGTCAGAGCTACTGCCGCCCTGGCCCTTGTAAGCGTGGCCGTGGGCGGTGGGCGGTGGGTCTTCATGGCCCTGCTGGATGGCGGACGCTGGCGGTGTCACTGGCCAGGTCAATCAATCTATGGGTCTAAGCAAAGCGCGATCGCCTTCAATTGGCCGCAATTGAGGTAGAGGCCGCTAACCTGATTCGACGGCGGGAGGTTGCAGAAGCGATCGCCCGCGAATGATCGATTCGGTGTTGGGGGTAGAGTGGTGAAACCTTAAGTTTCTCAGCGCAGTTAGTAGTCAATGCAGATGCTGAACTCTGTTCTAAGCTCTATAGAGTCGATCCGGTATGTGGTCGGAGATGTTGGCTTTGGGGCTTCGTTAGGGGCTTTAATCAGTGCAATCGCTGTGCTCCTTAATAGCTGGCTTCAAGAGAGTAGAGAGAGAAAACGCTGGCAGCGAGAGAAGCTGTATGAGCTATATGGTCAAGCTCAGGAGGCATTGACCAATCTGATTCAGGCTATGGTTTCAAACGAAATGACAGCTAATAGCTTGGGCGCGTACTATGTTGCGCTAGGGGCATTGGATCGATTGAAACTGTCTTCTCCCCATGAACAAAAGTTAGTTATAAGCTCCGCAGTGGATGAGCTTAAGGTGATGCAGTCAAAAGGGGGGGCGGCGATTCCATATCCTTTTCGAGACGACATTGAGGCTATCAGAGAACGGATCTCTGAGCTTGCCCAAGCTGATAGGCGGCTAGGTGGATTATTTCAGTAATTTGGGAAGTAATGAGCCGCCTCCGGCTCAGACTTGCTCAAGTAAGCGGCGATCGCAGCCTGGACTACTAGCCCACTTTGACACTTCCCAGTTGTAGCTGGGCCTGTACAGATATAGTACCCACAGCAACCGGCGCACCTGGGCGACTCGGTTGGATCCGGCGGGGATGAGGCTAAAGGCGATTCAAGACCTGGGCGGCTAGTCGTCGATGGCGGCGTTGCAGCGATACCTGGATGTGCCGGAGGAGGAGAAGGTGGATGCGATTGGGCAGTCGTAAAGCAGGAGTGACTTCCCTGCTGGTCTTCAAGACCATGCTTATACAACTAATGACTAATGCCACTAACGGAATGGGACCACCAGTAGGGTGTTTCCCTGGCGACCAATAATGACGACCTTCTGACCTTTTGAGATATTTAAGACCCTGTCATTTAGGTGCAGCTTTGCGGGCCAACTGACCGCATTAACGTCAACTCTCCCAGCATTATTTGAAGTAATAGACTGAGTCGCTATGCCCTCACCTGGAGGAGTAAAGAATTCTAAGCTTGGAGATCCAAAGAAGTTCATGGAATCACCCCACTAGATAGTGCAGTTTTTAGTGAACACACCCATTGAATTTCTATTAATAAAATCAGGCACTCTGAGATCATAGTTTTTTGAAAACGCTAGGGAATAAGGACGAGTCTAATGGTATGGAGAATCTGTCTTGATAAAAACCCAATGAGTACATAGGGCGCAAATCGGAGCACCTGGAAGTTTTTTCCTTCTAATTGATCCAGCAGAAGGGAAATCTTCTTTTCTAGGATTAAAGGGCCAATATAGGCTAGAACATATGAGACTGCAAGCGTCGTCCAGAAAGGATATCTGTGCCCATCTTCAAATGGGTTAAACAAGATACCGAATTGGATTGAGGCAACCATGAAGAGTTGATCAATCATCAACCATTCCCGCTCAAGGAAGTCTCTGATGTCTCTGCTAAGACTTGGACTTAAAACCTGACGTTGTCCCAACAAGATGCTCCAAGTTCGTGGACCGCATACACCGTCAGCCAGTAGAGCATGGGCTATTTGGAACTTCTTTAATGCCCGTTTAGTCTGATGACTGAAGCGCCCATCTACTCTAATCTTGTACCCTTCTTTGTTAAGTAATGACTGGAGCTTAGCAACATGTTTTTTAGCATCTTCTAAATTATCCTGGTTGGCCATATACAGAGTTGGGAATAGGAGGGCTGCCCAAGTTAGCGGTCCTACAATTCCATCTGCAACAAGGCTTTTAGAGGATTGAAAGGACTTTACAGCTTCCTTTGTTTTTGCATCAAAGCAGTCAGTCTTTACATCAAGGTATCCTTTGTCTATCAGAATATCTTGGAGTTCGCTTAGCGACTTATTGAAAAAATCAGGGGTGTGTTCTTCATGGAGAATCGGTCGCATCGTGAAGCATGGCACAGACTCCATCTTTTCTTGACCAAGTTTTCGACGAATTTCTAAAATAGTTCTAAAGATGCTCTTCATAATAGGAAACCCTCATAGATAGGACAGGAGACCTGAGCCACCTGCTAGGTAAGCGGCTTGACAGACACCAAGTAAGATTGTGGCTCTAGCAAGAGAGCTTCCTAGGCGCTATGGCTGTCGCGCTCTAAAACTTGTGTTTCCGTGACATTGACACATTACTCAGCAGACCTGTGGTGTAATACGTAACTTTTTGAGTGCTACATCAGAGCTTTATTGTCGGAACAACACTCTAAAAGTAGGGATTTAACCCACAAGTTTTTGTGGCAAGGATAGGGATGCCCCTGGTAATAGGCCATGGGTACTATATTGGCCAGTGATTCATCGCGCAGTCAGACTAGGCCGGTAAGTAGCTGGGCCTAATTAAACTCAAGATGCTGGTGGGGGTGGAGGGGGTGAAACCCCCTGCCTGGGGGCGCAGCCCCCAAACCCTTTCTTACAATTAATTAGGCTTACCTACTTAACAATGCCGAGTAGACGTTGAAACGTTCTGTTAATGAGGTTTGGGGTGCCAGCTAAATATGAGTTAGAGCAAGTCTCGGTATTAGCGTCTTGGCAAGGCTACAGAAAGTTGTGGGTAAAAGTAGCGCTAGATACAGGTTAAAGACGTGTGAAGCCAAGAGTGGACTGCTCAGTAATTATGTTGAGTTCCCACAAAGTGTTAAGCCCCTGTAAGTTAACTAAGGAGGAACTGTGCTAAATTTATCTGGCAAACGACCATTACCTTCATGGCTCAAGCGGAGTATATACAACCACTTCATGCCAAACACATGACTCTTTTGAGCTGCTCGGCGCAGAATGAACCGCAGTAATTTCTCTTGAGCGCTAAATCAGGATCTTGTTTCGATGAGAAAGAACTCTAAGAAGAACCAAGTTATTACCCAGATGAGGACAAAAGCTGGGCTAACTCAGACTGAGCTTGCCCAGCTCGTGGGCGTATCTGAAAATACTATTGCTAACTGGGAACGAGGGTCTGCTTCTAAGTGGATCGGTAACTTAATCAAGTTATGTGGTGCCCTCAACTGCACCTTAGAAGACCTTGCGCCCGAGGAAGAAAGCCAGCATATTGAAGTTTATGACTTGTCAGGTCGAGATATTGATACAGTAAGAAATTATTGTGAAGCCGTCCTTGCAAAAGACCACAAGTCGTCTGCCAAAATTGCCTCCTACGCAACTATCAATGACCTCCAGCTCCGTTACTGGCTCGACCAGGCCGACAAACTTATCTACGACTTCAGAGACAAGGGGATAGATATACCCGATGTCGAATCGCTGATAGGTGGGTTAACTTTGTGCAACCTGACTAACAGGCTAGTCCACAGTCAGAGTGAGCTAATCGTTATGCCTAATGCAGCTTATAAGCTGGGTGCTAAGCAGTTCATAGACTGTGTAGAAAAAATACGGCTAAACCAAAGCTTTATTGATAAGTATGTAGATCTGGATGAAGAAAACTATAAGAGAGGGCTCATCTTTCAAAACTGGATACTGTCGGTTTACGTGATTGGCTGGAGGCCCGGCCGCGAAGTTCCAATGCACCATCATGGCAACTCACTGGATGCCATCAGAGTTGTACAAGGAGAGATGACTCATTGGGAGCTCTCTGAGGAAAGAGCCCACGATCAAAATATCCCCTTCGAGGGCATTCAGGGTTGGTGGGAGGAGAAGAAGTTTGATGCTAATTCACAAGTGTATAAGGCTGGTGATCTCGTCTTGGTAGACAGGCGTACAGCACACAAAATCAAGAACTGCTCAAACGACACTTTGGTTACTCTACACTTTAGGTTTGGAGCCCCTGCTGATGACGACAGATGGATGCCCGACGTCTTGACTTTCGGCTGTGACTCCCTTGGGCAGTGCCGTGTTTTTGAAACACCAGCTATAAATTCTCCGAAGCTGATTCCCATCCAATTCAATAATTGATAAAGCCTTTTCACCCCACCTTCACCAACGACCCCTCTAGGCGCTCAGCAAACACCGACCTCCGATCGCAGCTCAACACCACACCTCGCTACAGATCCACCCATTCCTTCGCTGGAGCCTCCAGATAATCTAAATCTGGCCCGGTGGGGATAATGCCGCCGGGGTTGAGGGGAAACAAGTTGCCGTAGTAGTCGCGCTTGACCGCCTCAAGGTCGCAGGTTTCCGCCACCCCCGGCAGTTGATACAGTCTGCGCAGGTAGGGGCCGAGATGGGCATAGTCTCGAATGCGGCGGCGGTTGCACTTAAACAGGCTGTAGTAGACCACGTCGAAACGAAACAGGGTGGTAAACAGCCGCACATCCGCCAGGGTAACGGCGTCGCCGCAGAGAAAAGGCGTCTGGGCTAGGGCCTGGTCGATCGCGTCGAGGGTCTCAAATAGTTCGGTGACGGCACGATCGTAGGCGGCCTGGGTTTGGGCAAAACCGCAGCGATAGACGCCGTTGTTCACCGCCTGGTAGGTGCGATCGTTCCACCGATCGATGTCGGCCTTGAGGGCATCGGGGTAGAGGTTGACCTCAGGCTGGGTGGCCCATTCGTCAAAGGCCTGATTCAAAATCACAATGATGTCGGCACTTTCATTGTTGACGATCGAGGCGGTCTGGGTATCCCACAGGGCGGGCACCGTGGCCCGCCCGGTAGAGCCCACCTGGCGGTAGAGTTCGGGCAGGGTGCGGCAGCCGCGAAAGGAGGTCTCAAACACCCAGCAGCCTTCGTCGGGGGAGGGGATTACCGGCACCAGGGCGATCGCTCCCTCCAGACCCTTCAGCGCCCGCGTCACCAGCGTGCGATGGGCCCAGGGGCAGCCCGTGCCGACGATCAGGCAGTAGCGGTTTTTCTCGGGTGGATAGGTACCCTCAGGCTCAATCCAGTGGCGGAACTCACTCTCTGGCCGTTGATAGTCACCATCCGTGCTGCTGGGGGCCATCTGCCCCATCATGGTTTGCCACAGTGTTGTCCAAACTCGCTTGGCGGTGCGAATCAGCAAACCAGGAGGCAGGCCAGCCATAATGTCCTCGCAATCTAGGGAGCATGCCCCCACTATACAAAGACGGCGGGAAAGGAGTTTGTCGATGTCAGGGTAAATTGGCCCTAGGCTAGGGTTGCGATCGCCGCCTTGATATCCCCTACCAGCGCATCAATCGCCTCGGGGGTGGTGTTCCAGGCGCACATCAGCCGTACCCCGCCGCTGCCAATAAAGGTGTAAAACCGCCAGCCCCGGCGGTGCAGCGCGTCGATCAGCGGCGGGGGCATCTGCACAAACACACCGTTGGCCTGGCGGGGAAAGAGGATGTCTAGCCCTGGAATTTGCCGCAGCTGCTGCTCCAGGTAGGCGGCCATGCGGTTGGCGTGGGCGGCGTTGCGCAGCCAGGCCCCCGTCTCCAGCAGGCCCAGCCACGGGGCCGAAATAAACCGCATCTTCGAGCACAGCTGCCCCGCCTGCTTGCAGCGATAGTCAAAGTCTTCGGCCAGCGATCGATCAAAGAAGAGAATCGCCTCCCCTAACCCCATGCCGTTTTTGGTGCCGCAGCAGCAGAGCACGTCAATGCCCGCTTTCCAGGTCAATTCCGCTGGGGTTTTGCCCGACGCCACCAGGGCATTGGCAAAGCGGGCGCCATCCATATGTACCTTGAGTCCGTAGCGGCGCGCTAAGCCGGTGAGGGCGATCAGCTCGTCGGCGGTGTATACCGTACCCACCTCCGTGGACTGGGTGAGGCTAATGACCTTGGGCTTGGGGTAGTGAATATCGGAGCGCTTGGTGATCAGACGCTCAACCTCGGCGGGGTCGAGCTTGCCCTGGCTGCCCTGGGCCAGCAGCAGTTTAGAGCCGTTGCTGGCAAACTCCGGTGCCCCGCACTCGTCGGTTTCGATGTGGGCCAGCTCATGGCAAATCACACTGTGATAGCTCTGACACAGCGATGCCAGGGTCAGCGAGTTGGCTGCCGTGCCGTTAAAAACAAAAAAGACCTCGCAGTCGGTCTCAAAGGTCGTGCGAAAGGTATCCGCCGCCCGCTGGGTCCAGTCGTCGTCGCCGTAGGCCGGTACATCCCCCGAGTTGGCGTTGAGCATATACTCCAGCGCCTCGGGGCAAATGCCCGAGTAGTTATCGCTGGCAAACTGAAGCGGGTGGGTAGCAACGGGGGCAGAGACCATGGCGGCAACTCATTGGCGGTGCTTTGAGCATAACGCGGGCGGCATTAGGCCTGACAGCTGGCTCTGCCAGCACGGGTTGTGTCATGGGCCGATAGGCTGACATGCGGACTTGCCTAAAACCAAAGCTGATTCACGGTAAGATCGCCACGGCGTTAACTCAACAACAGTCATGACAGACACTCCAGAGACTTCCCCTGAGAAGCCTAAAAAGAAAATCATTACCGTGGGAGCAGACCACATCAAAAAAGACGAGGGCAAAGGCGGCGATCGCCCAGGTGGTAAAGGGCGACGCGGTGGCCGTGGCCGAGACGAAGGCGATCGCAAGCCCCAGACTCCCCCAGCGCTCATGCGTGGCCCCAAGCCCCAGCCCAAGGCTGTCGTGGAAGAAGTCCCGGAGGAACCGCCTGCCGAAGCTGCCGCTGAGGAAACCGGCGACCCCGTAGCTGAAGCGGCTGCACCGGAAGCGGCTGCACCGGAAGCGGCTGCACCGGAAACCGAGTCTACTTCAGCTTAATGGAACGACGATTGCGCCTAGAGCATCGGTACAGTATGGCTAAAAACCCGGTTTCTATGTCACTGCCCTAACGGCATGACTGGCATTCTGGCCGAGAAACCGGGTTTCTGTACCGGCGTTCTAGCTTAGAGGCAGAAGGCCTAGCACTAGGGCTCAGCCGCCTCGGTAGTTTGATCTGCCGGGGCAGATATGGGTCGTAGAAACTGGCTATCTACCAAAAATGAGCCCTTGTCGAACTTGATGCCCCAGTAGCCGCCGGGGCGACGGCTCATAACTATCCCCTCAGCCCCGACCGAGAGCGTATCGGCGGGCCGCAGCATGGGCATCGTGTCAGCGGTTTTAAAGTAGGGGGGCAGCGCAATCAGGCAAACGCGATCGCCCACGCCAAAGTCATCAGTTGCCATAGCTATCTCCCGAGCTATCGATCTCGACTGTAGTCTACAAGAGATAGCGCTACCCCAGGCGCTCTAGCAGATGGTCGCCCACCCGTAGAGCATTGGCAATCACGGTCAGGGCAGGCCCTACGCTAGAGCTGGAAGGAAAGAAGCTGCTGTCCACGACGTAGAGGTTGTCAAGCTCGTGGGCACGGCAATGAATGTCTAAAACCGACGTCGCCGGGTCGGTGCCCATGCGACAGGTGCCGCACTGATTCGCCATCACCGGCAGCGGCACTTCGCCGCGGGGGTGCATGCCCGATCGCGAAAACAGGCTGCTGTCTTTTTCCACCGCCTTGAGCACATCGAGCCAGCGATACACCAGGCGATCGTGGGCCTCGGCGTTGTTAGTCGTATACGACACATAGAGCTTGCCATTTTTGACCTCAACCCGATTTTTGGGGTCAGGCAAGACCTCGGTCATGGCCCACCAGGCGATCGATCGCGTCGCCAGTTGTTTCAGCCCAAAGTTGGGCATAAACTTGGTAATTAGCGAAAGTACCGGCGGCGACTCGGCAAAGATCGCATCCTGCAACACCCCGCCCATGTTTTGAATATGGCCCATGGGGTAGTTAAACTGGCCATCGCCCCAGTAGTAGTCATTGATGCCCACCGATCGCGGAAACTTGCCGGAGTTCGGCTGGGCCGTCACCTCCACCACCGAACTCATGGTGAGCTTCATCAGGTTGCGGCCCACCTGATCAGAGCCATTGGCCAGACCCGTGGGGTGCTTTTCGTTGGCCGACTGCAACAGCAGCACCGCCGAGTTAATCGCCCCGCAGGCCAGCACAATGATGTCGGCCATAAAAATATAGGGCTGCCCATTCACCTCCGCCTGTACTGCCTTAGCGACGGTGCCCGTCGGATTGGTGAGAATGCCCGTCACTTTGACCGAGGTTTTAAGGGCAACGTTGCCAAAATCGAGCGCTGGGTTGACGCCGAACACCTCAGCATCTCCGGTGGGATCATCCTCCCGCAGCGATAGCGACATGGGCAGCGGGTAGGGATGGCAGCCCTGCTTGGCAATGCCCTCAACCACGGGCTGAATGGTGGGGTCGTGGGCCACTGCCGGGTAAGGATACTCACCACTGCGCGAGGGTTCGGTGGGGTCTGCTCCACTCTGGCCATGTACCTGGTACAGCGCTTCAGCCTCGGCGTAGTAGGGCTCAAAATCAGCGTACTTCAGGCACCACTCGGGCGAAATACCGTCCTGGTGGGCCACGGTTTCAAAGTCTTTTTCGCGCATGCGCTGGAGGGCCGCCCCGTAGATTTTGGTGTTGCCGCCAATGGTGTATTTAGCCTGGGGGGTAAAGGGTTCGCCATCCTCGTCATACCACTGCTCGGGAGCGTGGTAGCGCTGCTTTTGAAAGATATCCACATCGCTGATATTTTGCTCGTCGAGGGGCATGGCGTCGCCCCGCTCCAGCAGCAGAATGCGCTTCCCTGACGGAGCCAGCTTGCGGGCCAGCGTGCCGCCCCCGGCCCCGGTGCCGACAATAATCACGTCGTAGTGCTGGTCATCAATAATCATGGCGGGTTACTCGCTGGGGGGCTGGGAGAAGGTCAACTTATCAGTCTGATTCAGCAGGGTTAATCAGGTGTTAAATAAACTGCTGCTAAGCTACTGCAAACCCTGTGTGGGGCCTAACTGAAGGTTCCTGAAAACCATGCACAATATCTGTTTCCGGAATGCCCGCTGCCACCAGTTCATTGGCAATGCCATCCTCAGTGCCGTCGCGTTGCACCCAAACTTTGCCGTCGCGAATTTCAACATGAATCAAACAACCATGGTGGTGGCGCTGATCATTCCAACCCTCAGAGAGAATGACGTATTGGTCGCTGTCAGCATCAAAGGCCGCAAGATTGCGAACATCCACATTAGCGTAGGCAATGCGGGTATAGGGCATTAGCGTGTTTCGAATGATTTGGCGATAGCCCTCTAAGGTATCCATCGTGTGATTACCTCCTGCTCAGGATTAAATGATACAAGCTTAATTACGTTCCGCTCTAGAAGCATTTTGCCAATTTCTTCTTCAAACAGATCGAGGTAAACAGCCTCTCGAATCGCTAAATATAATGTGCGGTCTGGTTCCGTCAAGCTCAGAGCATTTTGATAGAGAACAAACTGACCGAGGGCATTTTCTAAATCACGGATTTCTGAGGAACCAACAAAACTCTTGATCTCAACAGCAATCTTGTCAGAACCTTTCTCCGCAGCAAGCAGCTTTTCAGCACCTAGGTCAATAAACAGATCTTTTTTGCCTATACGTAGGCTCAATGGATCCTGAGCAATTGTCTATCCATCCTTAACCAGAGCATTTTTGACGGCATTATGATAGATATCCTTAGCGGGCATAGTGGCTCTTTAAAACTTCGCTTGAAAAGATCCCAGAGTTCTTCCACACTTTCTTAGTCCGCCTACAGTTCATCAAAAGAACCCTGGGATCTGGGAGAAGGCCTACTGCCAGACATAGATCAAGATAAACAAAATAATCCAGATCACATCGACGAAGTGCCAAAAGAGGGAGGTTGCTGCCACCCCAACTTCGCCGTCGTCATAGTTGCCCGGAATAAACGATCGCCCCAGCATGATCCCCTGCATCAACACCCCAGTGAGCACATGCAGGCCGTGGAAGCCAGTGAGCAGGTAAAACGTGCCGCCAAACAGGCCATCGGTAAAGCCAAAGGGTAGCCCCGCCCACTCCACCGCCTGACCATAGAGAAAGAAACTGCCCATGGCCATGGTCAACAGCCAAAAGGCCCGAAAGCCCCAGAGGTTTTCTCTATGCAAAAACCGCTCAGCAAAATAAATCACAAAGCTGCTCGATACCAGCACGATGGTGTTGATCAGGGGTTCGCGCACCTCTAGCCCGTCTATCCCAGCAGGCAGCCAGGCGGGGGTAGTGGTTTTGTAGACGATATAGCCCGCAAAGAAGCTGAGGAAAATCACGCTTTCTGACAGCAGAAAGACAATGAAGCCAAACATCCGGTGTTCGCCTTCGTCGTGGTGCTCGGTGGCGTGGGCCACTGCCGCCGTATTGAGGGTTTGATCGAGATTAACTGAGCTCACTAAACCAACTCCGTAGACGTCATTTGCGATGCAATCAAAGGTTCGTTTTTGCCATAGCCGTAGGGTTCAGCTACCACCGTCGGAATCTCAGCAAAATTTTCGTGGGGGGGCGGCGAGGCCACCAGCCACTCCAGGCCGATCGCCCGCCAGGGGTTTGCCGGGGCCTTTTCGCCCAGAATCCAGGAGCTGATCATATTCAGCAAAAAGGGCAAGACCGAGACCCCCAGCAAAAAGCCACCCAGGCTGGCCAGCACATTCCAGAAGGCAAACTCAGGATCGTAGGAGGCCACCCGCCTCGGCATCCCCATCAGCCCCAGGGGATGCATCGGCAAAAAGTTGAGGTTGACGCCAATGAAGGTCAGCACAAAGTGCAGCTTGCCCAGGCCTTCGTAGTACATCCGCCCGGTCATCTTGGGGAACCAGTGGTAGATGGCAGCGTAAATGCCCATAACCGCCGCGCCATAGATGACATAGTGAAAGTGCCCCACCACAAAGTAGGTGTTGTTGACGTGGACATCGAAGGGCACCGAGGCCAGCATAATGCCGGTAATGCCTGCAAACAAGAAGTTCACCAGGCCGCCCAGGGCAAACAGCATCGGGGTGCTGAGCTTAAGCTTGCCGCCCCAGATCGTGGCCACCCAGGCAAAAATCTTGACCCCGGTGGGCACCGAAATCAGCATGGTGCTGGCCATAAACAGCATCCGCATCCAGCTGGGGGTGCCGCTGGCATACATGTGATGCACCCAGACGATCGCACTCAACCCTGTAATCACAAAGGACGACACCACTACAAACTTGTAGCCAAACAGCGGCTTGCGGGCATACACCGGAAACAGCTCTGAAAACACCCCAAACACCGGCAGAATAATCACGTACACCGCCGGATGGGAATAGAACCAGAAAAAGTGCTGATACAGCACCGGGTCGCCACCGGTTTCAGGGGTAAAGAAGCTGGTGCCCACGGTGAGGTCAAACAGCAGCATCACCGCCCCCGCCGTCAGAGCAGGCAGACCAAACAGCTGAATGGTCTGCGCCGCCGCCACCGTCCAGCAGAAGGCTGGCATTTTGAAAAAGGTCATGCCCGGGGCCCGCATGCGGATGATGGTGGTGACCATATTCACCGCCCCCATGATGGAGGAGATGCCGGAGAGGGCCACCGCCAAAATCCACAAAAACTGGCCATTGATCAGGTTGCCGGTGGGGTTTTGTAGGCTCACCGGCGGGTAGGCCCACCAGCCCGATTGGGAAGGCCCACCGGGCACCAAAAAGCTGGCCATCAGGATAATCCCAAAAATTGGCACCAGCCAAAATGCCACCGCGTTGAGCCGGGGAAAGGCCATGTCGCGAGCGCCGATTTGCAGGGGCACCAGGTAGTTGGCCAGGCCATTGAGCACCGGAAAAGTCCACATAAACAGCATGATGGTGCCGTGCATGGTGAACAGGGCATTGTAGACGGTGCGATCGACCAGGTCGGCCTCGGGGGTAATCAACTCACCGCGCATCACCATGGCCAGGAAGCCGCCGATCAGAAAAAATACAAAGGCGACCACGATGTACTGAATGCCAATCACCTTGTGGTCGGTGCTGAAGCTAAAGAACCGCCGCCAGTTTTCCGGTTCACCGGGGGTGGGCTGGTCTCGATTGAGAGCGGTTTCGAGGGTGAGGTCAGTCATGGGCAAGGGGGCAGTGGGGAGAGGGGCAGTGGGAGAGAGGTTTTGACGGTTGAGTTTTGCAGTAAAAATTACCTTTCAAGACCAATGGGTAGGTCTTGCTGTTGGCTTTTGCTACCGCTACACCCAACCTCCGATCGCTAGAGTTTGGGCTCCGGCAACTCGGGAGAGCCGGGGTAGTTAACCAGGGGGTAGGGGGCAGGCTCTACGGTTTTCCAACCCGGACGATGATCGCGATTTTCTACCTTTAGCTGATATTCGGTGTAGGAGGGGCTCAGCCCGGGCTGGGGCGATCGCGCGGCGGCATCGGTCAGCCACTGCTGATAGGCAGCGGCTGACTCGACCACAACATTGGCCTGCATGGCAGCAAAGTAGGTGCCGCTGTACTCCGAGTCGCGCAGGCGGTAGGTGCCCTCGCGAATGGGGGTGAACTCAAAGTCAATGCGGCGTCCGGGGATGATGTCTTGCTTGACCCGAAAGGCCGGAACGTAGAAGCCGTGGAGCACATCCTCAGAGGTAAGAGCCAGTTTAGCGCGGGTATGGTTGGGCAGGTGCAGCTCCGTGCTGGTGACCCCCGCCTCGGGGTAATAAAACTCCCAGACCCACTGACGGGCGTGGACTTCGATCGGGTCAGTTGATTCTGGGGTCTGGGCCACCAGGGGAGCGGCGATCGCCTCGCCCCTGTGCATGTGCTCCATCGGCCCCAAAATATTCATCTGGTCATAGATGCGGTAGCTGTAGCCCGCAATCCAGAACACCAGCACCAGGGGAATAGCCGTCCAGATAATTTCCAGCTGGAGGTTGCCCTCAAGGGGAGGGCCATCGCCCTCGTCATACTTAGCCGCCCGCTGAAACAAAACCGCATAGAGCAGCGTACCCGCCACCCCTAAAAAGATAAAGGTACCGAGGGTGGTGAGAAAGCTAAACAGATTGTCGACCAGCAGGGCTTCCTCAGAGGCGGGCTCCGGCATCCAGCCGTAGGCCTGTTGCCCCACCCAGAGGCTGATGGGGGTCATAATGCCCGCCAACGCTAACAGTCTCAGTATTACTCGACTACTCATTGTTCTAGAATCCCTGCGGCAATATCACGTTCAGCGTAGTCAAATCTTCTCCGGCCCGCAGCAGCATATCGGCACTGATGTGAACCCCAAACTCTCCCGCCAGGTGCGCGCCCAGGGTACCGTGGGCAAACATCAGGGCAAACACTCCCAGGCCAGTGAGCAAATAAGACCACTGCACCTGCCGGGCCCGATCCTGACGCCATAGGTAACGCTGAAACCCTCGCCAAATCGCCATACCCACCATCAGTGTCAGCAGCACGACACCGCCGACCCCGTGCCAAAGCATCGTCTCTAGCCCGCCTAGGCCCCAGGCGCTGACCTCGTCGCTGGGGGGCTGAGCCAGCAAGATCTCGTAGAACCCTGTCGCCACCGTGGGAAAGGTGACGATCGCCGCCGCCACGATGTTGAACCAGCCCACATCAAAAAAGTTGGAACGACTGGCGGGAATAGCCAAAAACTTGAACACCCGCTTCTCTAGGGGAAATAGCGCCCCCACAATATCAAAGCTGATGGCAACGATAAACAGACCCAGCGTCAAATGCACCAGATTGGGATGAATGGGCAGGGCATAGGGCAACCCGTTGGGCCCCATCTGGTGCGCGAGTTGATCGATCACAGCGGCAGTCATTACAGCACTCCGTCACGAATTGCATTGACCACCTCAGTGGTGTGCAGGCCGTAGATCCACACCAGTTTGTCGCCCAGATAGGTCTGAAAAAAAACCAGTCCAGTCAACACCGCACCGGCGCCGAGATAGGCGATGGGAATAGTTTGGGCATCCTTCATTCGCAGCACGTAGCGCCAGCCGGTAATCGCCGCAATAATGCCCGACATCGACCAGCCCAAAATGGTGTGCAGGTTGAGGGTAGACTCGACCGCAGGTACGTAGGGCATGGCTAGACCCGCTTCTACCTGGCCAAAAATCACGGCAATAAAGATCGACACGGTGGCAAAGCACATGTTCCACCAGCTCACCTCAAAGTAGCGCGGGTTTTTGGTGAAGTAGCCAATCACGTCGCACACAAAGGCGAACAGGGCCATGGCGATGACAAAATGCACCACGATGGGGTGAATGGTGTCGGGGTAGGGAAGGTTGTGATCGTTGAGTGGGGGCAGGTACTCAAACACGTTGAATGTCCTAAAGGTAACGTTTTGGCGCGATTAGCAAGGGGGCAACCGCTGGCTAGCCAGCCATTGCCAGTCGAGCAGACAGAAGACAGTGGCAGTTAGCCTGAGCATAGCAAGCCGTCCTCTACAGGGTAGGTATTCCAGCTACCAATCGCCAGGTCAATCACCAAACTGGGGCGATTCTCGCACCAGCAAATTGGGATCCACTATTATTTTATGAAATATTAATCCTCGACGAGAGCAGGATTGTCTCTCGCCGAGGGTCAGGCTAAGTCAGGGTAGCGTCACTCATTCATGTTTTTGTAGGTGGCCACCGCCGAGGGCGAGATGCGGTTGAGGTAGCGGAAAATCCAGTACTTGAAGATGGTGTCGAGAATCACCGGAAAGGTGGCGATGAAGAGGAAGATAAAGTCGCGGTTGGCCGGAAAGCCCAGGTGCCGCGACAGCCCCTCTAGCAAAATTTCCCAGCCGTGGGGCGAGTGAAACCCCACAAAGATATCGGTAAACAGAATGATAATAAACGCTTTGGCGCTGTCGCTAAGGCCGTAGACGATTTCGTCCATGAACGATTTCAGGGTGGCCACATCTTGCTTGCGGGTGATCAACAGCAGGGCAAAGGCGATCGCAGCCAGCAGGTCAGAGAAGACGTTTTTGACGGCGCTGGAGCTGCGATCGCGGTAGTCGTCCTCAATTTCGGTGGCTTTGGTGCGCACCCGCTGCTCAATATTCAGCTCTGATAATGGTGGGGCTTTGCCAATCAGCACCTCAAACCGCAGCCGCTCTTCAAACTGCTGGAGTTCGTGCAGGGCTTCTTCCTCCATTTCGATGTTGAGAAAGACATCGGCCTCTTCGCCCCCGGCCCGCACCCGATCGACAATCGGCCCGACCAAAAACGTTTTGGTAAACTGCTGGGTCAGCAGCGGCACGATAATCAGCAGCAGCAAAAACCGAATGGCGGCAGTGGTTTTGGTTTTAGAGCTGCGAAACTCGCGCACCACTTCCTGCTCGGCGTTGGGGTCGAGGTCTTGGCGAATGCGATCGACCGTGCGCAGGATAGAGCGCGGCAGCACATTGACCCGGTCAGACAACCCTGCATCGCGCTTACTGTCGGGGGTAGCCGCATTGGCGGCCAGGGGGCCAGCTGGGCTGCCCCCAGTTGCCCCGGCTTTGGCCTGGTCGGCCCGCGATCGCAGCACCTGGGTCGAGGGCGTCAGCTCAGCACCAGCCCCGTTGTCGAGCGTAATCACCCGCTCAGGATTGCTGTCTGAGTTGGCATAGCGGGCCAGCACCCCATCGATCACCTGGAGTTTGCGAAAAAAGACCGCCTGCTGGTCGATCATGTTTACCGACAAATCGCTGGTCTCAGAGGCGGGCATCTGCACCTCCATCACCCGAGGCTCGCTGCCCCGCACCACTGACCGACTGGCGCGAAACACCGCCATGCGCACCTTGATCAAACTCAGATATTTTTTCAGATCGCCCTGAAAATAGTCCATGGCGCTATCGCCGTAGTTGCCATAGCGGGATGAAATAGGGTTGCCCCCAAAATATTCTCGCTCTATGGCTTCTATCATCTGGGCGGCTTCGTAAGCTTGATTGAGAGCCCGTTCAGGGGTACGAAAAACCCACTGCTGCGCATTGCGGAGAAAGCCTGGGGTCTGCATCAGAACGGCATGGGTAAGGGGTAAGGGTCGGGCGCTAAGCTTCAGAATACTATAGAGAAAATGAGCCCGACTGAGGTTAGACCTCACTATCTTCGCCTAAGAAAAATCCAGCCCCTCAGTTTTTGCAGACCGTTCTTGGCCGATCATCCCTGGGATTTTATGGGGATCGATTGAGGCCTGGAATTATCCTTCAGTACCTGGCCATCACAGAACTCAATGACGCGATCGCAGCGCCGCGCCACCTCCCCATCGTGGGTGACCACAACCAGGGCCATACCGCCGCGGTTGAGATCGGCAAAAATATCCAGAATGCTCTGGCTGGTTTGGGAATCTAGTGCCCCGGTCGGCTCATCGGCCAGTAGCAGTTTAGGACGGTTGACAATGGCTCTGGCAATGGCTACTCGCTGCTGTTGCCCCCCCGAAAGCTGATGGGGTCGATTGTGGAGGCGATGACCCAGGCCCACTTTTTTTAGCACCTTAATGGCCCGCGCCTCTCGCTTGGGTCTGGGCACATTGGCGTATACCATGGGCAGCATGACGTTTTCCACCGCCGTGAGCTGGGCCAGCAGGTAAAAGTGCTGAAAAATAAAGCCAATTTTGCGGTTGCGAATATCGGCCAGGGCATCGGCCCCTAGACCACTAACCGCAATGCCGTCTAACCAATAACGTCCCTGGGTTGGTCGATCAAGACAGCCAATGATGCCCATAGCTGTCGATTTCCCCGACCCCGACGGCCCCATAATGGCGCAGTATTCGCCGGGGTCAATGGTCAAGCTGACATTGTTCAAGGCCTGCACGGCGAGGTCACCCACGCCGTAGGTTTTGCTGATGTGCTGAAGTTCGATCAGGGGCATACACCTAACTCCGTAACGCCACAATTGGGTCAAGTTGGGCCGCTCGGCGGGCGGGCAAAAGGCCAAAAATCAGGCCCGTGCTGCCTGACACCGTGAACGAGATTGCGATCGCCCACAGACTAACGCCCGCGCTCAAAGGTGTGGTCAGGGTCATGATCACAATGCTGGCGATGCCCAACCCCGTGCCAATCAGTCCACCAATGACGGCGAGGATGACGGCTTCGATGGTGAACTGCGCCGAAATATCGCTACCCCTGGCCCCAATCGCTTTGCGCAGACCAATTTCCTGGGTGCGCTCAGTCACCGACACCAGCATGATATTCATAATCCCGACGCCCCCCACCAGCAGCGAAATGCCAGCGGTAAACCCTAACACCAGCACCAAAATGTCGGTAATGCTGGCCGCCGTGGAGAGCAAATCCTGCTGGCTCTGCACGGTAAAGTCGTCTTCTTTGTGCAAGAGGCCGTGGCGCAGCCGCAGCAGGTTGGTAATCTGGTACTGGGCGGCGCTCGACTCAGCCCCATCCCGGGCCGACACGGCAATGGTCTGCACCGTAGGGCTGGTTTTGCCCACCTCTTGACCGGTGATCTGGTTTGCCATTACCCAGATCGGAATATAAACCGCCTCATCCTGATTTTGGCCAAAAGATGACCCCCTCGGCGCCACCACCCCCACCACCGTAAACCTGACGTTATCGACGCGAATGCCTTGATTGATAGGATCTTGGCTGCCAAATAGGGTGCGGGCCGCTTCACTGCCTAAAACCGCCACCTGCAAATTACTCTGGGTATCCACAGGGCTAAGAAACCGGCCCTGGGCCAGGGTTATCTGGCGCACGGTCAAATAGTCGGGGGTGGTGCCAATCACGTTGGCCTGGGTTTCGGCAGCTCCCTGGGTCACCCGTAGCCGCTGGCTTTTTTCGGGGGAAACCGCACTGACCGCCAGCACCTCAGCGGCGATCGCCTCGGCATCGGCCAGGGTCAGGGTATCGGCCCGGCTCACCCCGGCCCCCGGCCCCCGCTGGGCATCCCCTGGGGTGACAAACAAGACATTGGTACCCAATGACTCAAATTGGCGGGTAACATAGCCCTGGGCCGCCTGCCCGGCGGCCACCATAGCAATCACCGAGGCATTGCCGATGATCATGCCCAGCATCGTCAAGCCGCTACGGAGCCGGTTGGCCCCCAGGGTTTTAATTGCCATGGTGGCGTTTTCAAGCAGGTTGTAGGCCATGGGGTTAACGCGTTGGTTGGATCGACAAAAATCTGAGGCTTGACGGGGATGCAAAGATTGACC
>NZ_JADEWX010000338.1 GCF_015207395.1 Nodosilinea sp. LEGE 07088 | reverse complement strand
GTCGTAGGGTGGGCATTGCCCACCGGCCTAAAGTGTTCTACGCCGTAACCTCTTCAACGGTCAGGGTGGGCAGCACGAGATCTTTGAGCTTGGCCTCGATCGCATACTTGAGCGTGGCGGTGCTGCTGGCGCAGGAGCCGCAGGCCCCTTGCAGCTTGACCAGCACGCGATCGCCCTCAACGTCATGGAGCTGCACATCGCCGCCGTCGGCGATCAGCATGGGGCGCACTTCACTGTCGAGCACCTGCTGAATCAGGGTGATCTTTTGGATGTTGGTGAGCACCGGCAGGGAGTCGGGCACCTGGTCGGCGGCGCTGTTTTGGATGGCGATGTCGGTGGCCACGGCAACCGCTAGCTGCTCCTGCTGTACCTCAGCAATCAGGTCTTCGATGTCGGCCAGGCAAGAGCTACAGCCGCCGCCCGCCTTGACATAGTTGGTCACCTGCTCCACGGTGGTCAGGCTGTTCTCGCGAATCACCCGCTTAATGCGGGGCTCGGTGACGCCGTAGCACTTGCAGACCAGGGTGCCTTCGTCGTCGTCATCGTCGTGGGCCACTTCGATACCGCGATACTTGTAGATGGCGGCTTCCAGGGCTTCCTGGCCCATCACCGAGCAGTGCATTTTGGCCTCGGGCAGGCCGCCCAGGTAGTCGGCGATGTCTTTGTTAGAGATGTTCAGCGCCTCATCCAGGGTCTTGCCCTTGATGATTTCGGTCAGGGCCGAAGACGATGCGATCGCACTGGTGCAGCCAAAGGTCTGAAACCGGGCATCCAGAATCTTTTCCAGGTCTTCCTGAATCTTCAGGTGCAGCCGCAGAGCGTCGCCGCAGGCAATGCTGCCCACTTCCCCAAACACCACGGCCACGCCGGGTTCCTCAGGAGCTTCGATCGCCCCCTGGTTGACGGGGTTGTAGAACAGGTCGAGGACTTTGTCGGTGTATTCCCACATGGCGGTTTCCGGGGGTAAGGAGTAATGGGTGAGGAGTCAGGAGGAAAGGGAAGGAGATAGGGATTAGGGATTAGATGAGAGGGATTAGGGATTAGATGAGAGGGATTAGGGATTAGATGAGAGGGATTAGGGATTAGATGAGAGGGATTAGAGGTCGTGCCTGTTCCCTGTTCCCTATTCCCTAAGCCATGACAGCTACATCTCGGCTTTGCAACCAACCGGCCTGGTCGCTGTTAAAGGGCGACATGGCCCGCAGGCGCTCGACGATCTCGGGCATCACAGTCAAGACCTCGCGCACATCGGCCTCGGTGGTGAACCGGGACAGGCTGAAGCGAATCGAGCCGTGCAGGATGGTGTAGGGCAGACCCATCGCGGTCAGCACGTGGGAGGGGTCCAAAGAGCCCGAGGTGCAGGCCGAACCAGAGGACGCACAGATGCCGTGCTTGTTGAGCATGAACAAGATGGCTTCCCCTTCGATGTACTTAAAGCCGATGTTGGTGGTGTTGGGCAGGCGGGTGGTGCCGCCGCCGTTGACCGAGGTGTCGGGGATGGTGGTGAGAATGCCGTACTCCAGCATGTCGCGCAGCTCGGCCTCGCGCTTGACGTTGGCCAGGTGAACCTGAGCCAGCTCGGCGGCTTTGCCCAGGGCGACAATGCTGGCCACGTTTTGGGTGCCAGCCCGGCGGCCCCGCTCCTGGTGACCGCCCAGCAAGAAGGGCCGGAACCGGAAGCCCTTGCGGACGTAGAGGACACCGACCCCCTTGGGAGCGTGGAGCTTGTGGCCCGAGAGGGTGAGCAAGTCGATGGTGCTGGTGCTGAGGTCGATGGGTACTTTGCCGACAGCTTGCACGGCATCGACGTGGAAGGTGGCACCGGCTTCTTTTGCGATCGCCCCCACCTGCTCCACCGGAAAAATCACCCCGGTTTCGTTGTTGGCATACATGGTGGTGACCAGGGCGGTGCCACCCGTGATGGCGGCCTCCACTTCCATCAGGTCAAGCTGACCGCGCCCGTCCACCGACAGGTAGGTGACAGAGTAGCCTTTCTTTTCCAAAAACTTGCAGACGCTGAGAATGGCCGGGTGCTCGACTGCCGTGGTGACAATGTGGCGCTTCTCGGGCTGGGCGGCCAGGGCGGCCTGGATGGCGGTGTTGTTGCCCTCGCTACCGCAGCTGTTGAAGATAATTTCGGTGTCTTCAGCCCCCAGCAGCGCCGCCACTTTTTCTCGGGCATCCTGCACCGCTGCCCCCACCTGGCCGCCAAAACTGTGCATTGACGAGGGGTTGCCGTATAGCTCACTCAGGTAGGGCAGCATCGCCGCCAGCGCGTCGGGGTCAACTCGGGTGGTCGCGTTGTTGTCTAGATAAATGACCATTAATCGTCTCCGCGTTCAGGGTGAGAGGGAAGGGGGGGAAGAG
>NZ_JADEWX010000090.1 GCF_015207395.1 Nodosilinea sp. LEGE 07088 | reverse complement strand
AGAAGCTAGAGAATCACATCGGTGCGATCTGGATGTTCATCCATGACTACAATCGCCAAGTCAGACAGAAGTTGGCAGAACGGGAAGAGTCCATCTTTTCCTCTGTCCTTTACTAAAATGTACTACCCACCCACTTATGTCAGGTCAGGGTTTTGAAAGTCTGCATAGCCTGCAAAACTAGCTAGTCTTGAACCTGAGCTGAATATGCAAAGGTCAGCAGTTTTACTCTGAATGCTGATAGCAAGAGGCTCAGGCAGGTTTATGCAACCCCTCGAAATCAGTTGGCTCAATGTGTGCTTACTAGGCATACACACGCCAAGGATGGCTGGATTTAAATGTTGCGAGAAAAATTTCGCCAAGCCAGAGATTGCTTTAGTGGCCGTCGCAACCATCTAGAGGCGGCCCGTCACAAACTCTTCATCGGGAATGTCTCCGAAGACACACCTTTTTGCTTTGTGTTGTCAAAGATACTGGCTTACTGGGAACACAACCGAGCCCACTGCATACTCATCTAGTAGCTCTAACTAGATGCTACTAGAGCTCCATTTGGTTGTAGACGATGAAAAATATCTCTTCAGACCCTACTTTTTGCTTTCAGCTTCTAAAGCTGCCCACTAGTGCAACCGAGTCAGAGATTAAGGTGGCCTACCGGATCCTGGCTCGCCAATGCCACCCTGACCTTAACCACAACGACCCGAAGGCAGCAGAAAAATTTAACCTTCTTAACCAGGCCTATCAAGCAGCGCTAGAGTGCGTGCAACAACGTCCCGAAGGATTTCACGATAAAACTGACAAAGCTGAGGTCACCTCGAACCAATTTCATCCCCCAGTTTGGATCAGTAACCTTTCCCAACCCGAGCGTTGCGCCAAAGCCAATGCAGCATACGGTACAGCCTTGGAATTGCTTCAGCGCCTGCAAGATCAACTTGCCTGGAAACAGCTCCAAGATGCCGTGTGGCTTGATCCTACCAATCTAAATTTTCGCTACAAGCTGGAAGATGTTGCCCTCTACAGGGGATGTTTACGGGAACTTGAAGCCTTTTTGCATGCAGTGGATAGAGCTTTTCCTCGGATGACTACTTGCACCAGCACCAGAAGGGCAACGCCACTGAGGGAAGAAAGAATATTACCTCTGATTACACCGCCACCCAAGACAGAAGCTCCGGTGCGGCCCCTATATGAGAGGCCTGAATTGGCTCCTCTTCAGATTGGGCCATTGGCCTCAGATCAACAGGTTATGCCCGAGCTACCTATCCCTCCTCAGCATTCGGAAGCGTCTTCAAGTCCTGCTATCTCCCTGGGCGAACCAGGAAAGCCACCCTCAGGAAACGAACAGCCTCTGTCCCAAATCTCTGCAGTGTTAAAGACAATCAGGAGTTGGATGGCTCAAACCACAGCAGTGCTACCTCTAACAGAGCCCTGGCAAACCTTGACACTGATGGTCTTCGCCGGATTTCTTGGCAGCACATTGACCCTGCTGATTTGTACGGTCCGTACAGACTCTAACTCTGAGGTCGATCAACCAGAGCTGATAGCCACGGCCTCATCCAATCGTAGTTATCGCCGCGAGTTGGCAGTATTGGGATTGACTGATAGGTAGATGGATATGGCACGACTATACGCCCCAAACTGGGCTGAGTAGAATAATGTGACTTGACCGCTCCATAGGCTCGCGGTTGAGTCTAAATCCAACCGCAGCTGGTCTGTATACCCTTTATGTATCGGGCCACGAAACCCCCAGACCGGTTCTTTCTGGGAGGCAGTGCCGATTATCAGAGTGGCTTGCCTGCATAAACCGGCCCAACCAGCACACTACATCTATTCAGCACTCTTTTCACAGTTGTCTACGGTCAACCATCCCCGCAGGAAGCATTATGGCCAGCACATCGTGGTATTGGACCCTAATTCTACTCAAAGCCTCAGGTGGCTATAGAAGCCAAGCGTTCCCTTCAAATCAATTGTTCTTTCAGCAACAGTTTGCAGACCTCCTGGGCTGTGACAGTCTTGAATCTGAAGTGGACAAACGCATTCAGCGGCGGTTGATGGCATTGTTGACGGATAATTCGGCAGGGCTGGAGACTCGACTGCTGGCTGAGTACTGTCTCCGGTGCTATATCTCTCACCAGATTTTGTATGCGTGCATCGATCTTCAGACCAAATTTGGGCAGGAGCATGGGTTTTCCCGCGATGACGTGCTGAGGATTGTGCTCAACGATGTAGATCTCACCCGATCGCTGCTTGTCTCCGTGGAGAGTGGCTACCGTCCGTTTGCCGCCGATATCATCACGACCTTTAAACCCCAAGTGGGTAGTTTATCCGCCTGGGCCAGGATGTTAACCCGACAGCACAATGACTTAAACAACTTTTTGCTAGAGCACGGCATTCTGCAACAAAGCAACTGGGCTTTGCTGAATGAGAAAACCCCCGATGATCTGCAGCGAATTTTTTCAGACACATTCAACCTCCCAGCTTCAGAGATTGAGCAGGCCTGCAAATTGCTGAGCGGCTACCATGCGGTATATCGCCGCGATCGCCGCGGCAGGCGAGGTAAATGCCAGCCCCCGACTGAGACCCAGATTAATGAAATTCAGAGACGAGCAGCCCTCCCTGTATCAGCAGCAGCAGTAATAGAGAAGTTGGTCGAAATTGCTGATTATCTGCGCCGATATCAGCTGCTCAGCAAAGGCGTGCTGCCTTCCATATCAATGGACGATCCAGCGCATGGCTCTGGGGTTGAACCGGCAACTAGTTCAGACGATAACGCTAGTGATTCTGAGTCTGATGAAATAATCCAACTGCTCTATGAGCTAGTTAACGAATGCTTAGAGCAGGCCATCAGAACCGTCATTGACCAACGTTACCACTATTTGAAAGAGCGAGCATCCCCCAAGGCTGAACAATACAGGCTCGCCCTTAAGCTTTATTACTGTGAGCATAGAACGATGGCGGAAATGGTGCCAGAACTGAATCTAGATGCTCAATTTCAGGTGACTCGCTTGCTTAAGGTTGATGATTTTTTGGCCAATATTCGTCGCCAGCTCCTAAGGCAGTTAAAGGATCGTTTTTCAGGTTTGTCTCATAGGAAGGAACTATTCCATGACTATCGTTGTGCCGATCGCCTGCAAAACCTAGATGAGAATCATCTTGCGCCTTTGATCAAGAAACCCAGAGCCAACGCCTCCGGGAATAGCACCTCTAATAGCTTTTTCCTTCAGTGTCTTTGTAATGTTATTCAACAGCTTTAGCATCCCCTCTGTGAATGTCTATGTCACAGAAGAGACCGATAAGAAATAGACGACTCGACACCTATGCCAGACTAAATACAGGGAGACATGCGATGAAAGAGTCTTTAGCCAACTCAGAACCGATATTGATGGATTTTGAAGCATTGCCTATACAAGCGGTGCCGCTGAGCCAGCGGCACTATGAGCAGGCCGTTGCCATTAGCGATCGCGTCGTAGGCGAACCGCGACAATGGCAAACTTATCTCAATGCCCTAGCGGTATTTGGGTTTCAGGAGTGGTTTGCTGAACATTTCCCGAATGTGGCGCTCGACTGGCAACGGTGCTCTCTCTTGAAGCCCCAGTACGCCAACCTCATCGAAGCCGCCTACGACCTGCGTATTAACACGTTCAAGCTGTGTGTCGTCTCTACCGGCAGTGCCACTGACTCGTTGGTCAGATTGCCCAGGGCAGTGGTAGATTTGGACGACTTTAGGTCGCACATCTACATTATCGTTCGGGTTTTAGAAGAACAGGGTCAGGCGCAGGTGCTCAGCTTTCTGCGCCACAATCAATGGCTAGCCTATCAGCAGGCTAGCCCCCTTCATGCTGGGCCAGACTGGAGCTATCAGGTACCCATCCAATGGTTTGATGACGATCTTTATCGCCTACTGCTGCAACTCCAATGCTTGGAGCCTCAAGCTGCTCTTCCTGTAGCCACGACCCCTGAGCCGACGACAGATTGGGCCAGCCTTCAGCAAAACCTGATTGAGAAATTTGCCCAGGCCGAATCGGTAGAAACGCCGCTGTGGCAGCTGCTCACCTGGGAGGAGGGGGTAAAGGTGCTCACCACGCCGCTTCTACTCGATTGGCTGTATGAAGTACAAACAGGGCAGCGCGCGCTCACTCTAAAACCAGAGGCATCTGCGCCGCTGCTACAACCCATTCTCAATGCGGGAACGTGGCTGCGTAATGAACTGGATGATATGGCTCAGGCTCTGGGTTGGGCCCTGCTGCCGCCTTTGGCAGAGTTGCGAACAATCCCATCTCTCTCTTCCGCTGAGTCACCGGATCTTCAGCCTGTTGTTGAAGACCTGGAGCTAATTCGCAAGCAGTTTAGTCGAGCAGGTACTCCAATCCCTGCTGATGCTCGCTGTGCTTATAAGGCATTGAGTCTAAACGAGACCCCCCTGGGGCTCTACGCTATGACCTGGCTGCTGCGTGATGAGGCGGACCAGCCAGTGGAATGGGTGCTTTTGCTGGTGCTCAAGGGTCTCTCAGTAGACGGCCCTGGTTCCCCCATTACACTGGCCGTTAAAGACCAAACCACCCTACTGGCTGAGTACCAGCTTACCTCTGATACCGAACCCTGTTCGATCTACGCCCAGGTAGTGGGTAACTGGGATGACGCGTTTCTGGTTACCCTCACCGCCGCTACCGGAGAAACAATGACTCTGCCAGCGTTCATGTTCCCCCGGAGTGAATTGGTATGACGGTGCGTTTAGACGTTCGGCAACAGCTCCAGAGCTGCGAATTTCGGTTGACCTGGGGGGATGGGCAGCAGCTACTGCCAATCCCCCTGCCTCAACCTATCGTGCTGATGGAGGCCTATCAGGAGTGGCAAAGGACCTACCTAAATTTCTATCGTGCCTTTCGCGGCCGGGTCGTCGGCGTGGGCCACCTGACCGAGGTAGACGATCGCCGCGCCCAGTTGGTAAAAGCTGAGGCCGATCTGCTGAGCGAATTTCACCAGTGGTTGCGAAGCCCCAAGCTGAGTGACCTTCGCCAGCAAATTGCTCATCTGGCGAAGGAATGCTCTTTGCAGGCGGCGACCCAATCAGGGCCAACGCCTAGTCTCACCATTTTTCTGACCTGTTATCCCATCGAACTTGAGCGTCTGCCTTGGGAAGCCTGGGAAATTGGTAAAGAATTGGGTACTGTGACAGCCATCCGCCTGGCTCGTACCCCCGATCAAATTCGCGCTAAGCCGGTGAAAGCGACTCGCCAGGGACGCAACCGAGTGTTAGTGATTCTGGGTGACGATACCGGCCTGGACTTTAAGGCCGATCGTGAGGCCGTACAGGGGTTGTCTGCGATCGCAGATATTCGCTTCATGGGTTGGCAGCCAGGCCAAGACCCTACGGCGCTTTTGACTGACATTACCGAGGCCATTACCGACAGTCGAGGGTGGGATATGCTGCTGTTTGCCGGACACAGCAACGAAGCCGCGACCGGTGGAGGTGAATTGGCGATTGCTCCCAATCTGACTCTCTCAGTGCATGAGTTGGCCCCCAGTCTAGTGGTGGCCCGACAGCATGGGCTGCAGTTTGCCCTATTCAACTCGTGTAGTGGCCTAGGCCTTGCCAGGTCGTTAATCGACCTAGGGTTTAACCAGGTGGCTATTCTGCGAGAGCCGATTCATAACCAGGTGGCCCAAGAGTTTTTAGTCCAGTTTCTGCGCGGTATGGCCCAGCATAAAGATGTCCATGAGGCGCTGATCACCGCCGGCCAAGCTCTCAAGCTCGAAAAAAACCTCACCTTTCCCTCATCCGCCCTGGTGCCATCTTTATTTTGCCGCCCGGGGCAGCCGCTGTTTCGCTTTCGTAAATTTGGCTGGCGAGAATGGCTGCGGCAGCTTCGGCCTACCCGACGGCAGGCCCTGGCCCTCTTTGGTGTAGCTGGTCTCAGCGTTTGGTTGCCCGTGCAGGGTGCTCTTTTGGAGCAGCGGCTCTGGAGCCAGGCGGTCTACCGACGATTGAGCGGGCAAACGGCTGGGGTCGTTTCGCCCCATCCCGTTACCGTGATCCAGATTGACGAAACGTCTCTAGTCAAGGCAGGTATCTCAGAACCTGTGCCCATGAATCGAGCCTACCTGGCGGAACTGCTCGACCAGATCAGCCAGCGGCAGGGTCGAGTCATTGGGGTTGACTACCTCCTCGATCGGCCCATCCAGGCTACAGAAGATCAGGCGATCGCGGCCGCGCTGGGGCGCGCGGCCGCCCAGGGAACCTGGCTAGTGCTGGCGACGATGTCCACAGCCCAGGGCGAGTGGTCGCCGATACTGCCAGAGGCGACCTTTCCATCACCCCCACCCCGCTGGAGCCTAGCGGGAGACATTTGGGTGAATCAGTCCTATCTGTCAGTGCTTAACCCCTGGGAAGACCCCACGCAGGAGCCGCTACCGTTTGCCTATCTATTAGCCCTCGGAGCAGAGCTGAACAATGAACCTGCCGCTACCGTTCCCCGCCCTACTCCGCAGAATTCGTCGCCGCTGATCACTCAGGTGGTGGAGTATCTAGACGCCCAAGGGCAAGCTTACACAGACCTCTTTTCGAAGCGATCGCGCCATCACCTTATGACCGTGCTGGGGTACTGGGTGGGGCAATGGTGGCTACAGCCCGTAATTGATTTTTCAATACCGCCTGCTCAGGTCTATCAAACCCTGCCTGCCTGGCAACTGTTAGAAGACTCTACCCCTGAGCTGAACTTAGAGAATCATGTGGTCATCCTGGCGGCTGGCGGCTATGGAGAGGCCGGTGTATTGCCAGGGCAAGACAATTGGCCACTACCCGCCGCTGTACGCCACTGGCGATTTTGGCAAGATAACCCTGCGGTTTCCCTACAAACCATCACGGGTGGAGAACTGCACGCCTACATGGTGCACCACCTGCTCACCAGACACCTGGTAGTCCCTATTCCTGACTTGTGGATGGTTGGGCTGGCTGCCATTTTGGGTCAGGGTACGGCCATAGCTTTGCAGCGTACCGCTATGACCCATCGGCAGGGCTACTTGCTTCTAATCGGGGCGACGGCAGCCTACGGGGTGCTGAGTCTGCAAATGTATGTTTCTGCGGCCATCTTGATGCCCTGGTTACTGCCCTCTTTAACGGTCTGGATCTATGCCCTACCTGCAGTGAACAGTCTGAAGGCCGAAGAGCAAAGGACTCGCTTAGCCAATGCATAATCTGCGCTTACTTAAGGACTATTAATTGAAAGCATCTCTAAATCCTATGCTTACCATCCGGGAGAACAGTATGAAGCAGCAAAGTTGGTCAGTGGTTATTGGCTCTGCGATCGCCGTTCTGGCCTCGACAAATCCTACCTATGCAGCTTTACTCCAAACGAGCCCTGAGGCAGAGATCACCAACATAGCTCTCCGTATACCGCCGCCGCCGCCAGGGGGTTCGGGACCGGGTGGGTCTCGTAGCGGCGATGTCGTTGCGATCGCCCCTGCCGAGCGAGAGGGCATGAATCAAATCTGGCACGAGCGGCCGCTGCTGATTTGGGAAGGTGCGATCGCGCAGGTTCAGATCCGTGACGCAACCACAGGAGACCTGCTCTGGAGCCAGTCGGTATCAAAGGACGATCGGTGCGTAGCCTATGCCGGTGAGCCTTTGCAGGCGGGGCGTAGCTATGAATGGGAGCTGTACAAGCAGCCTGACCTCATTGCTGAGGACATTATCTTTCGGGTGCTAGACGCCGTAGAGCGCGATCGCATTTCAGCAGATCTGAGCGAGCTAGAAGCTGTTTCAAAAACCAAAAATACGGCAGCTGAAGAGATTATTGCGGATCGCTCTGCCTATTTTGCCAAACAGAGGCTCTGGGCTGATGCGTTAACGGCAGCCTTCGTAGCAAAAAATGAGGATAGCCTCAGTAATGCTAAGAAGCTCGTAGAGATGTTGGACTACATCACCCGCTGGACTAGCCTGGCAGAATTCAACGCCGAGAGCCACCGACTTCGACCAAAGGATATTCATATACAACTATTTTCAGGGGCAGGAGATAATCGCTCCACAGCTCAAATTAAAGAGCCCTACGAATTTAAATATCAGTATGATTCAGCTGCGCAGGAATGGGAGGAACCCGCGTTTCGAGTTAAGTTGATCAACAACAGCCCAATACCTCTCTTCTTTGCCCTATTTGATCTTGCTGTGGAAAGTTTTGCTATCGACTCTTTGCTGGAAACTGGAACTGTTCGACTGGCACCAGGACAGGAGATGTGGCTCAATGACGGAGATCCAGTCTATGGCATTGTTCCCGACGAACTCTGGGAACGGGGCGTAACTCTGTGTAAGGATGTTTACAAAGTTATAGCTTGTACGACAGACTTTGAGCCGACCCTACTAAACCAGCAAGAGTTAGAGGAGACTCTAGCCAAGCCCGCCTCAGACCTGTGCGAATTAGTCAGCCTGAGGCATCGGATGACGCAAATGATCGATCGTAAAGCAAGCCACCAGCCTAGAGAGGAAAATCCCGAATGGGTTGCTAACCAAACCACCCTTACCTTCGTGAGACCTCGCACTATTTCAGGATAAAAATTGAGACGATTAAGTATAGCTCATTAGCAACAGATTCATCAGCACAAGGCAGGGCTCATGGTCCTCTAATGGCTGGCTAAAAAAGCATTCTTGATTTTTAGGAGGCTCGTTATCATGAGCAATCTTACCCCTTTTATTAAAGTTCTGTTTCTGGAGGCCAATCCAGAAACAGAGACACACCTGCGTGTTAATAGAGAAATTCGGGAAGTCAAAGAGGCTCTCAGGGGTTCTAAAAACCAAAATCGCATTGATGTGAACCAGCTTGGAGCAGTACGGGTTAAGGATTTTGCCGCAGAGCTGCTGGAGTACAAGCCGAGAATCGTCCATTTTTCGGGACACGGTGAAAAATCTGTTTTGGCATCGGGTGAGAATTTCTTTGAGGAAAGAAAACCGCCTGAAACTGGCAAAACAGACGATGATGCTAACACACGAGCAACTTCAAAAACCAAGAAAAAAGATAGAAAATCATCTGCCGAACGTAAAGGAGGGCTGGTGTTTGAGGGTGAGAACGGAGAAGGCGAGCTAGTCTCTTCAGAACGAATAGCCAGCTTATTTCAAGGTTTAGATTGCCCTGTCGAATGTGTCGTTCTCAATAGCTGTTTCTCCGAAGAAACTGCCAAAAAGATTGGCGAACATGTTCGCTTTGTGATTGGCATGAATCAGAAGATTTTAGACGAGGATGCTATCAAGTTCTCAACATACTTTTACCTGGCCCTGGGAACGGGAAGCTCAGTCACATCGGCTTTTGAGAAAGCTAGAAGCCAAATCTCCGATCCGTCATTGCCCGTTAGCCTCTTAAATCCTAAAATCCAGCCTTTGCCTTACTATGAGCCACGCTGGATTATGTTAAGTAGTTTTACTTCGGCACTATTTGTGATTTTAATCCGTCTCTTTGGGGGGTTGCAAGGTATCGAGTTGGGGTTTTTAGACTACCTGCAATCTTCCTGGTCGAATCCGCGCGACGATCGAATCTTAATCGTTCAGGCTACTAATGGCGATATCCGACTACAGCAAGAAAGAGGTGAAGCAGTCGTTGGATCTTTCTCTAACACAACCCTG
Organism: Nodosilinea sp. LEGE 07088; assembly: GCF_015207395.1. GTDB lineage: Bacteria > Cyanobacteriota > Cyanobacteriia > Phormidesmidales > Phormidesmidaceae > Nodosilinea. The sequence goes on along the minus strand of NZ_JADEWX010000090.1, from coordinate 14,367 downwards.
GCCAATCTTCTCGGTAGCTTACAGTCGCTTGGACCCGCTGCCATCGGCCTTGACATCTATCGCGAGAACCCACTGAACAGCGCCATAGATGAAGACAAGAGACTGCAAGAGATTTTTGGTCGCAGCAATGTTTTTGGTGTTTGCAAATTACCAGAGATTGAGGAAGGCGGCATCAATCAAACGGATCGAACCGTAACCCTGTCAGTTCCACCTGCTTCAGACATTCCAGAGAATCAGATTGGATTCTCTGACGTCTCTGTGGATAAGGATACGGTAGTCCGTCGCCATCTATTGGGAGGGTTTGCTGAAGAGATAAGAGGTGAAAAAGATTGTCATGCTAATGAGTCATTCAGTTTAAAGCTGGTCAATCAATACCTCAAAGCTCAGAACCTGGATGCTATTCAGTTGAACAAGTTGCCTAATCAAATCTGTAGTATAGAATTTCCCGGCGGCAGAGTATTACAAAGCCTTCAGCCCTTCACCGGAGGATACCAGGGAGACACAAGAGCTGCTGGTGGGTGTCAGGTCCTCCTGAAGTATCGAATTGATCACAGGGGTTGGCAACCCGCTGAGATGTTCACAGTACAACAGGTCTTAGAAGGTAGTCTTGAAGGTCGTGATCTCAGCAATACCATTGTCTTAGTCGGTGTTGTCAGAACGGATGGCTATAGAGAATATTGGAATACCCCCTATAATCTTAAAACAAGTGCCCAGATGCCAGGAGTAATGCTTCAGGCTCAGATGGTCAGTCAACTTCTAGATGCAGCCCAAGAAAAACGGCCACTTATCTGGGTTATGCCGCTGTGGGGCGAGTGGTTATGGATACTATTGTGGTCCTCGGTGGGCGGTGTTGTTGTCTGGCGATTACACCTGCCTCCCCTGCGGATGGGGGCCCTTTCTCTGGCCGTTGGTGTAGTCTATGGAATTTGCTACGTCACCTTTCAGATATTTTCTGGGTGGCTGCCATTTGTGCCAGCCGCTTTTGTATTGGCAGCTGCGCCCTTGAGCAATTGGCTGATGGATTCGGGTCGATTGGAACTTTACCGAATTCGTAAACATAAGCTGAGTAAGCACCGATCATGAGCCAGCATAGACGACCCTGGTGGAAGCGAATAGTTGCCGTTGTGCTGTCTTCACTGGTGACTGGCTGCCTTATTTTTGGGGTCATTGCTAAGGCTCCGGCGGTGTCGCGGTTTCAGCTGCTGATTAGGCAGTTGAGGGGCTTGCCAACTGCATCAGTACCAGCGGGCAGAGGTGCAGGCGGTGCGGGTCGAGGCCCCATTTGTGCGATCGCTGCCGAGGAGACGAGCGATCGCGTCAGATCGCTCGTGGCGCTAATGCCTGTAATTGAGCCCGCCGTAGATAGCGAACTTGGCGACAATGTTGTCTTGAGCAATGGCGAAAATTCTCTCACTGAGCCCAGTCCCAATCAAGCCGTAGAACAGACCTACGTAGGCGGTTACACTGTTTCGGCTCAGCCCACATTCTGGTTTTATGTCCCCTACGTTGTTGATGGCGGGGCCACTATTACCCAGGGGGATGCCGCTTCTCAGGTCAACACTGTCAGGGCGGCCAACGTTCGAGTGGGGCAATTTGTGCTGCTTGATGAAGATAAGTCCCTGGTGTCGTCTCATTTAATGGCAATCGCCCTGTCAGAACGCCCCCAGGTAGTGCCTTTTCACCTGCCCTTTGCCTTAGAAACCAGTAAGGTTTATGGCTGGTATTTCTCAATTATCTGTGAACCCGAAAAACCGTCGCGCAATCCTGTGGTCCGGGGTTGGATTGCCCGAGTGGAGCCAAGCGCCGAATTGACGGCTGCGTTAGCCAAGACCCAGCCAGATCAAAGACATGTGGTCTACATTGAAAACGATGTTTGGCTTGAGGCTGTCTCTAGTCTGATTGAAACCCGGCGTCGATCTCCCAATCTCAATCAACCCTTCGAGGATTGGGAAGACATGCTCGACTACTTTGGACTGGCGACTGACCAAACCATTGACTTTACTGGTACAGAACCGATTGCCGTCAAAGATGACCCACGCTTTCAGAGCCAGTTTCCCGCCAGAACGTAGGTGGCCCAGTAGCGAGGGTGGGCAAACCGGGGGGTTTTCAATAAGGCGAGCTGAGCGTGCTGTAGGGCCTTGGCTTTGCTGACCGCAGGTTGTCCCAGGTTTTGGTAGAAGTGAGCCGCAAACCCAACGGTCGGAGCATCATCTAGGGTCCATAGCGAAGCAATCACGCTGCGAGCGCCTGCCCGGTAGGCGGTTCCGGCGATGCCCAGGGTAGCTAGCTCATCTCCGGCGGCGGTTTCACAGGCGCTGAGCACCAGTAGCTCCAGCGGTTCTGGCTGAATGCGTCCTCGCACTCGAAACAGGAGCGCTAGGTCTGAGGCCGCGATTTTGCCGCTGTTGTCCCCGCTAGGGGAAACCAGGAGAAAGGTGTCTTGAGGGTTGGAGCTAAACTGCCCGTGGGTGGCCAGGTGAATGGTGGAGAACTGCTCTGTATTCATCAGAGCATTGAAATTTTGCTGGGTGAAGCTTTCTCCGCTGATGGTTTTGGCGGGGAGAGCCAGCGCCTCAATCACCCCTAGCTCATCGACTACGTTGGGAATCGGCGCAAATTTGACCCGGATACTCTCGGGCAGGCTCTCAGGCACCTCGGCCAGCCCTGCCGCCAGGATGTTGATGCTGTCGAGTTCCAGAGGAGCAGGATTTTCAAGCTGTAGGCCAAGGATTTCGGCAACGGCAACCCGCTCAATTAAATACCGCTCTCCGTCGTAGAGCACCGCCATGGGAATGGTTTGCAGCGCTCCGGTCAAGGCAAAAACGAAGGTATCAATGCCGGTATCTAACTCAGGCTGGGCGGGGGCGACAATCCAGTCGTAGAGTTTCTGAGCGTTCTCTTCAACCGCCTTAAAGGTGTAGTCTTCTTCAAGGTCGCGTTGAAGAGTCTCAATGGTTTGAGCTAGCTCATCTTGAGCGATCGCGCTGCTGTAGTGCAGCAGGGTTGACCGCTGGGGAAGCTTTAGGATCACGTCGAGGCGATCGGGCAGAAGAATGGGATAAAAAACAGCTGTTGTTTGGGCGGTGTCTACCACCCGATCGGTCTGCTGAGGGGTTACCGCTTCGCAGGGCTCCTGCAAAAAGTTAGTTAGCTCGGCCTGGTTTAGTAACGAGACAATCTCGCGCGATCGCGTCAGTTTTTCCTGGCTGGGGCTGGCTGAAGCCAACAGCAGGTCAAGACATTCGATGTAGACGGGCTCTTCAACGGAATTTCGAAACGAAAACCGGTAGGGCAAGTTGCTGGTAACAATATCCCGGCGCAGCTGGGTTAGCGTCTCGATGGCGCTGTTGTAGGCAGCAATAGCTGCTTCGTAGTCTCCCTGGGCCCTGTGAATACGACCCATCTGCCAGTGCCAGCGGTAGATAACCTCAGCGTCATTGACGTTTTGGGCAATTTCGGCGGTAGACGAGCGTATTGTTTGGAGAGCCCGGTTCGTGGCGACTTCGGCTTCGGCATACCGTTGAGACTGCTCGTATAGGGTGCCAAGCATGCCCAGGGCATAGGATTCGGCTCTTGGATCGCCCAGCGCAATCGCCTGCTGATGGGCGGTTCCGAGCAGGCGATCGGCAGTACTTCGCCAGCCGTTTGACTGATTGCCCTGGGACTCTTGGGCTAGCGTCATCAGGCTGTCGGCCAAGTTAATGTAGGCTGCCTGGGTAGCCGGTGCCGGTGGTAGCGCCTCAAGTAGAGGAAGGGCGGTTTTAGCTGAGCTTTCGGCGTCTGTCCACTGGTGGGTGATCAAAAACAGCTGCAGCTGGTTGAGCTGGGCCTGAACGGCAGTGGTAGGGGTTCCCCGAGCGGCATTCTGGTAGTGGTCGAGGGCGGCATCTAGCTGCTGCGCAAACCTTCGAGCGGTCTCTAGCAAACGCCAGTCCAGAACTGTCTCGATCAGGTCTCGCTCCTGCCGCAGCTGGGATAGGGTCGCTGCGGGAGACAGATTTTGGGCTCGGAGCTGATCTAGAGCCTGGGTTTGAATCAGGTTGCCCAGGCTGAGGTGGGCACGGGCGATCGCATCCTCCTGTCCCAAGTCCTCCGCCAGCCTCAAACTGTGGTGCACCAGCGCCTGAGCCTGCTCCAGATCACCCGCAATCTGCAGCGTCTCCCCCAGACTCCGCAATGCATTCGCCGTCGCAGCCTCAACCGGAAGGAGCAGCAGTCGGCGCTCTAATTCGCTAAGGGGGTCTCCCCCTAACTCCCCTAAGAGCAAAACACCCAGCGATGGCGGCTGCACCACCTTCTGCAACACCACTTCGGCCCGCTGATACAGTCCCAGCTGACGCAGCGCCTGGGCCTGGTTGATCAGGCTGGTGGCCCAGCGGCGCGAGTTACTGAGCTGTTCGTACAGGTCAGCCGTTTTCTCCCAGGTCGCCAGAGCCTGCTCAGGTTTACCCTCGGCGAGCTGCAGATGCCCCTCTATATCCCATACCTGGGCCAGGGCAGACTGTCCCACTGCAGAGCGAGCGATGTCTGTGTCTAGCGGCAGTAGAGCAAGGCTCTGATCGATTGCCTGGTTGGCCGCAGCCCACTGCCCCATGCCTTGATAAGTTAACGATAGATTTGCCAGATTAATCGCCTGTCGCACTGGATCGCCCTGAGCCGCGTAGGCCTGGGCCGCCTGTTGAAAGCTCAGGGCGGCCTCCTGAAACTCTCCAGCAGCGTAATGGCCCTGCCCGGCCCGCTCTAACCGTTGAGCTTCGGTCTCAGAGATCCATCCATCCTGGGCGATCCAGGTCGCAGGGATGGTGACTGGGGAAACCAAGGCCTGGACCGGCGATCTGAAGAAGCAAAGCAAGGCGATCGCCGCTATCAGCAAGCCATACCCCCCCCGAGACCGCCACCGCGCAAACTGTCGATTGTTAAAACGCCACCTCGTCGGTCGCATCAAAACGTGTTGAACACGACTGAAAAATACACGCCAGATTCTTGCCATGTCTGTCTCCTCGTGTTGTTAGCGATCAGGGGAATACCCCAGTCCAGCCGAACCGTAAGATCATTACCCTGCCGCCACAGGAGCCCCAGTCCTGTACCCGCCAGCACATTCGGATCGGGGGTTTTAGAGGCCACATTCCACCCAGCGCCAATGTCGATAAACGGCGTCAGCTGCAAAATACCCTGGACATCAGCTACCTGCAAAATCGGTAGTCGCACCTCCGCCGAGGCCAGCACGCCGCTGTCGGTCAGCAGCGCATCCTGCCGGTAGCCGCGAATGGTATCCTGACCGCCCAGGCCAAATTGCTCCAGCGGCAGCAGCGGGTTGGGCGTGAGCTGCACATCGGCACGTAGAATCAAGGGCGTGTCCTCCCTGAGCAGCCGCACCCACTGGGCCTGCCCCCGCCAGGCAAAAAACTGGCCGTCCGGCCCTACGGGATTAGTCGTTGCGCCAAACCAATCAACCCCCAGGCTAAATTGAGAACGCGCTGCCAGAACCTGTTGACCACTCCGCTTGAACCATTCTTGAGTAAACCGAATCGCAGAGATCTCCGTCCGACCGTTTTCGTCTGCCCCCGGTGAGATAGGGAAAGGACCGATATCGGCAAACCCAATCCGAGTCTGGCTCTCTTGACGAGAAAAAGTGAGCGCCAGAGCAAACTCTTCAGTGGGGCTCTGATAGAGCGGTTGGCGATAGGTCGCCTCGTAGTAGCTGGATTCGGACTGAATATCCAGAATGTCGAAGGGTGGTTCAATCACCCAGCTGTTGGTGTTGCCGTAGGACAGCTGCAGCGTTCCGTTACGCGGGTTGAGCGGAATAACATAGCTGACATCGACCTCATTGCTGCCGTCAGTATTGCTGTATGCCATGCTCAGCCCATCCCCTAACCCCCATACGTTGAGATGGTTAAGCTGTACCCCCCGGCTAAAGGAACCAATGCTGGGCGAGCTGTTGTTATTGGCAATAAAATCAACGCTGAAGGGATCTGCTTCGGCAACCGTGACTTCTAAAATATTCGTCGATGGACGAGGTCCCGCCTGCAGCTCAGCGGTAATCCGCCGAATTAGGGGATCGAGCTGGAGCAGCTGCAGCCCCTCCAGGAGCCGTTGCTGGTTTAGAGGTGGGGTCGTCACCAGCGCTAAACGGCTTTCAACATAGCCGGGGTTGAGCCGCTGGGTGCCCAGCACCTCGATATCTTCCAGACTGCCCTCAATCACCTGCAGCCTGACTACGTTATCTTCTGGCTCCTGGGGCGGCACAATTGCGCCAGACGTAATAAACCCTTCGCAGATATAAACTCGGGTAATGGCTGTCCGAGCCTGTTGCAGTTCTGCAAAGGTTAACTCTCGATTGACCAGGACATCGGTGCCGTCAATGGTCTGGATGTTGGGGATCTCTGAGCACTCCTCAGCCATGAACTGTGGGGCTTTTTTGGCAACTTCAGCCAGAACATCGGCATTGAAGACAGTACTATCGACGACTTCAAATCGCTCGACAAAAATGGTTTGGGGTGCTGCTTCCGGCTCACCGCCGGGCTGTAGCGGCTCCAGCGGAGCTGTTGGTTCTAGTAACTCTTCAAGGGGCGGCAGGGGCTCTGGTTCGGGGAGGGGCAAGGGCTGTTCTGAGGGCGGCAGATCTCGCGGTACTAAGTTTTCCGGAGGTGTGCGATCGGGAATCCCCTCTGGAGGTGCTTGAGCGATCGGCACCGTCGGAGACTCTGATGCCGCTGGTGACAATGAGCTCTTAAGGGTTGGTAGGTCAAATGAATCGGACCTGTTAGCAACCTCTGGCTGCGCGGAATTCGAGTGTTCCAGGCGGCTGATTTCAGCTGCCCTCGCCTGAGTGTGCAACGGCGAGCTGGTCGAGTAAGCAATCAGCGACAGAATCAGCAACCTTGGCAGGCGGTAGATGCCCATGACTCAGCTCCTAAAGCTCGCGGCAAGCGCTACTCAGCCAGGCCGAACTGTTTGATGGGGCAGTGGAGTCGCCGATAACGACCTTGCCGCTAGCGTTGTAGGTCAACCCCTGCGCCTCCACAAACGTTTCAACCTCCTCTATCTCCGTTACAGAGGCAGCGGGATTCGATAAATTTTCTTCGTCATCCAGAGTCGCCAAATTTGCAACTCCCTCCCCTGGTGATAATGCTTGGGTAGGGCTCTGGGCAATACCGCCTCTGCCCGTAACGGTATATTCTCCCTGCTCTTCAACCCCGGCGCGATTATCCCCTACGCAGCCAGTGGCAACCAGGCTACCCACATCGACAGTTTCAACCGGCAGTTCTAGTAGCCCTCGACTCGGATCTATGCCCAATGTTGTCAATATAATTTCGCCATCAACACTAAATTCTGAACTCGCATTAAAATCACTGAAATCAGTCGTAGGATTACGTTCATCAATCCCAAAAATAGCAGCTGCGGTTACATTGATATTTCCTCCCTGACCTGCCCTTGCGCTAGCCAGAATATCGCTGTCTCCACTGGGGCGTGCCAGAATAAATCCCTCGTTTGAAAAAACGATAGTGACATTGCCCCCGTTGGCTCTGGTGCCTGCTTCTGCTGTAATTCTGCTTCCATTTTCAAGGCGCAGCAGAGGTCCAGACAGGTTAATATTGATATTTCCACTGTTTTCTCCGCTGTCAGATACAGCTCGAAGAGTGCTGTTGTTTAAACTTAGTGAGCTCGCATTTATATTTAAATTCCCAGCCTGATTACGCATACTGCTGACCGTTAGCTCTCCTCCTTCGGTGAATTGAATTTGCTCCCCGTTTACAGTAAGACTGCCCGCAGCACCGCGGTCAAGTGCTTGAGCAGAGACAAGCCCTCCATCCTCAACGATTAATTGGCGAGCGTTAATAGTTGTTGAACCTGCTGTACCCTCTGCACTACCACCACTTTGAGAGCCCAAGAAGCTTCTAATTCCTTGAGGAGCACCTCGAACTGTTACTGTATCAGCATTCAAAATCTCTAAAGAGCCTCCATCTCCAGTTCCCGATGTGCCGACTGAAACCTCACCGCCAGCCTCAACCAATAATTGACGAGTTGAGATCGTGGCGAGACCTGCATCTCCTGATTCGATTCCTGAGGACTCTGATACAAGCTCAGTTTTTGCACCCAAGAAACTCCGCTCTCCGCTAACAGGATCTACTCCTGAGACTTGAATTAACTCGGCATTTTGAATGTTAAGATTTCCTCCATCTCCGACGCCAGATGTACTGGCTGCCACTCTGGCTCCACCATCAATAATTAGCTGTCTGGTAATGATTGTCGTAATTCCAGCCATTGCAGATTCAGCGTCTAGTTCACGTGAATTAGTTACAGAGCCTAAGAAACTCTGAATACGCTTGCCAGAAGGATCTGGATCAGAAAAACCCGATACGCTAATTCTTTCAGCATTCCGAACCGTTAGATTTCCACCCATACCCTGACGAAATGTGCTCGTCGTAACAACTCCCCCCCGTACAATAATCAACTCTCGTGTATCAATAGTCATTGATCCGGCTGATCCAGTAACTGATCCACCTACAGTTCCGAATCCGCTTCGAGAACCTAGAACACTTCCATCAGAGACTGTAACAATATCAGCACTCCCACCAGAGTTTCCGATGGTCACTGTACCGCCTGAACCGGAGCTAGTTGTATTCGAGAAAACTCGTCCACTTACGATACTGATTTCTCGTGCATTGATTTCTATGTTTCCGCTAGGATTTTCGTTATTAGTACTAGCAAGGACTTCACTGCCATTTACCGTGACAGTGTCAGCTCTAAAAGTTATACTTCCTCTGTTGGTAATGATGTCGCGGTTGATCTCAATAGCATTTCTTGCTTCAGCAGTTATTCCAATCGTCTCTCCCGCTACATTAATTGGAGAATCAAACGTTATATTATTCGACGCCTGAAGTACTATATTACTTGCAGAATTATTAATAATCGCCGGATCAATAAAGACATCCCCTTCAACCGGAAGGTTATTCAGACCGTTTAGACCTCCAGCCACAATCGTAATATTCGTAGGATCAATTAAAAGATTGCCAGTCGCTCCATGTGGAGCTGTAGTGTTTACTCTCCCTTCAAAAACCAGCCTTTCAGGGCTCGAAACCTCTACAAATCCACCATTGCCGCTGTCACTGCCACCTCTGGCAGTGACAGCACCATAAAAACGGGTAGCGCCATCGGCCCAAACAATGACGGTGCCCCCATCACCACTAGTCATGGCATCGGCATTAATCGTTACCTCCGGGCCAACGGTAGTGCTGATGGCTCTAGGGGTTGTGCCCTGCCCCTGATAGTCGCCGCCAATTAAGACCGTGCCGCCTGTCGAACCAGATACATCAATAGAAGCGTTGTCTACCAGCGATAGGTTGTTGCCTAAAACTTCCACTGTGCCGCCCGGGGCAGTGAGAGAGCCTGCATGGGTGACTTTGCCGCCAAACAGAGTTAGGGTTTGGCCTTCAGAGACCGCTAAATCGGCATTGTTCGTCAGCGGACCCGCCTGACCTGGCCCCCATTGAACGCCTAAATTGACATTGACACTCAGGAGTTCAGGCCCCTGAGGATTTGTTGCGCTGAACTCGCTGCCGTCTGAAAAGATGAATCCTTCGGCAGTGCTGACTACAAACGAACCGCTGACATCCAGTTGAGCGTTGGGGCCAAAAAGGATGCCGTTGGGGTTGAGCACGAATAGGTTGGCACCTCCCTCTACTCCTAGCGTGCCCATCAGGTTGGAACCATTGGTACCAGTGATGCGACTAAAGATATTCTCAACACCGGTAGGATTGGCAAAGTAGACTCGCTGGCTTTCTCCTACGTTAAATTCTGAAAAACTGTGGAATAGATTACTGTCCCGCAGTGCACCACCGTCGATTAGGTCTGCTTGCTGGCCTCTGATCACGGTATCTTGAACCACCGTTGAAGCCTCTTCCCCCAGAGTGGCATCCGGTCTGATCTGTGCTACTGAACTAGGCGCAGGTAACATTCCGAACAGTCCAAGTATGAATACTGCTCTATGGAATCGATAGTCACGGCACCACTTTGATAAAAGCATGGCCAGCTAGCTCCTGTGCAATCAAGGGACTATTCCAAACACGTTACTCATTCAACTGATGCCTAGCAGTGTAGTAGTAAATCCTCAACTTTGTACACAAATGTAGTCGTGCCAGTGATTCATCTCAATTGTCGGACTTCAATAGGACATCGACCCGACTTTTCGGCACAGGCACAAATGATATAACTCAATCAGGTTGACATAGCTAAAAAAGTAAAACCTACCTCGGTCATAACTTTTGCCAGCTGCCTAGGTTTTTAATTTAACCTATGACGTTTTGATTGATCATAAGGAGCAGGTCTATTTATATGGTTGACTCTGAGTTACTTTGTCAAAATCTATCTAGCCCTCTTCAGCGATTAAATGTTTACGACGGCTTGGGCATAAATGCTCGTCGATGGGCAATTGACCATACTTACCACAGGCGACGTCAAAATCTGCACTTTCAGGCGCTTTTTGAATCAGGAATAGTTTATGGGCTTGGCGTTCAACTCATCAGCCCGCCTGAGCTAGCTCAGGCTGAATATCGCCAGTCTCGCTGCTGGATTGAAATTCAGCCTGGAATTGCTATCGACCAACAGGGAAATCCAATTATTCTTCATCCCGGTGCCGATCGCACCTTTCCTATTGAAATTAATCCTCCGGATCTTGGCTTGACTACCATTTATATTGTGCTCAGCTTTGTGGAACCTGTCCGTGAACAAGAATTTACGGGAGATATCCTTGAGGAGCAGTTTAGAATCGACCAGATAACTACACCACCCTGCGCTAATCAAATAGAGTTATGCCGTATTAAAATCAAGAAAACAAATATTGAATTAACTGAATATGGTTCTATTGAAACGAATAGAGCAGGCAATTACTTGCCCAAAAACGCCTTTTTACCTCAATTCAATGAACTTGACTTAACTCATCGAAAACCAGTCAAAGTAGCACCAAGCCAGATGATTAGAATTGGTGTTTTGATTGATCAAAACTATGTAGAAGATTATAGTAACTTACCGCTATATCAAAATTTAGAGGATCTCAGTTCTTGTATATCTTCGCTATATCCAGACATGCGTACCCAGGTCGAACTTGTGCCAGAGGATGATATTCACGATTCAATGGCATCAACCTACGATCTGCTATGCCTGGATTTTGTCTATTTCCTCAGATCTAGTCAGATAAAGAATTTGCCTGCTTTGCCTAGCTCAGAGAAGGACCAAGCAGAAAAAATAAGATTAAGGCTACGAGAAACAGGCCAGCGGCTACAAAGCTATATAAAAGCCGGGGGTCGAATTCTGTTAGATACAGCAACGGAAATAGTAACCGATTCTGTAAAAAACGCTATTGAAGCTGAGCTATTTTGCCAACCCAGCCTGGCAAACTGGCAAACTTTAAAGGCTCAAAAACACCCAATTTTACGCGAACCCTTTGTCTTTGGTGCTCCCCCCATGAACCATGGGCAAGTGTTACAAGTCTCTATTGGCGAACAATTTATCTGGATTTCAGGTGCCCTATCGGCTCTATGGAGCGGAGAGGGTGACTTAAAGCGAGATGATATCCGCGCTGCCCAGGAATTGGGCATTAATCTGTTGCATTTGATGGGACGGAAACGTCAGCTTACCTCTCTCAGCGCAGATTTCACTGGCAGTTAGTAAATCCAAAGCACCAACCTGCTCAGCTAAGTCTTGAATATGGAGATTAGTCCATGACTAAATTAATCAAGATAGATGGTTTGCCGACTCATCTAGAATTAGTAAGGAGAGCAAGTTTTGGTGAAAACGTTGAGCAGGAAAAGATTGAATCGAGCTTCGATTTGACAGTAAAAAACTGTAGCCAGCGATTTGCCAGCTTTCAAGTTGAACTGAGCCTGGAGGGAATGACTGGAGATAGAAGTCTACCCCGATGGTATCGAGTAGAACCTGAAGTTTGTGCTAAAAAACCCCCTGGCTCAGAAACAACGTTTAAAGTTCTGCTTGATAAAGCACCAGTTCCAGAATTTGGGCAGATCTTACCCCTTCAGGTCAATGTTTTTTCTGTAGAGTATGAGGATCTACGAGCCAAAAAATCTCTACAGCTGAAACTTTGCCAACCTCAAAATCCTATCAAGGTTGAGTTTCCCTTTGAGGACTTGAGAGTTTATCCGGGCGATCGCTTGAAGATTCCGGTAATTGCCATAAATCTGACATCAGAGGTTATTGATGTCAAGCTGAGTTTAATCGGCGAATCTGCGTCAGCAGTATCTACTTTAGAATTGACCTCAGAGCAAGCGATAGCAATAGCTTACATTCAGCCCGAGTGGTTTGAAGATGCCCTGGAAAAACGGGTGATTGTACCCCCTGGTAGCTCTAAAGTAGTGGATTTTTACTGCTGCCCACCTGCATCAAAGGGGAATATTCCTGACAGTCAGCCTTACTGGTTCAACCTACAGGCGATCGTTGGCGAGCAGGTTCTAGAGTTTTCGGGTAAAAATCATGTCGTTGAGGTGTTGCCCTACGGCAGTGTAGAAGTTGTGTGTAAAAAACCTCTACAGAAAAACCCCCTACAAGACATAGTCGGGGTGAGCTGGAGAGGTCAGTCTGGATCAGCTGAGTTTACTTTCGATATTACCAACAACAGCAACCTGGCCCAGCAGGTAGAAATCACTATCGAGGCCAATGGAGAGCCTAACTCTGCACAAGAACCTTCTATCCAGACCAAGGCTTTGACTAGGTCAGACGATGTTGCTATTTCTGAAGCGAGGTTTAAAAACGATGGGGGTGAGCCCACCGATAAGGTCACCGAAAATAGTACGACTCAAGACAGCCGACAACATCTAGCCGAAAGTGCTGGGATTGACGTAGAGGACTCTGTATTTGGGGACAATACCCCGGTCAATCCCTCAGACGTTGAGAATTCAACGGCGGCTCAGCCAACCGTTCAGATGGCCACAGACTCATCTGAGCAGCAGAGCAAAGTCAAACTGGTAGCCCGAGAAACTATTAGGCAACTCTTGCCCGGTGGTTATGCGACAATCTCGCTGTCGGTTCGATACGCTCGACGGTGGTTTAGAGGGCGTCGATACCATTACAACGCCACTACAACATTATCGGTCGCTCCAGCGGGCGTTGCTAGCGCACCCGTTCAAGCCGTACCGCAGCAGCAGGCGCTGATGCTGGATGTACCGCCTATTCTGCCTAGATGGCTCCAGATAGCAGGGGCTTTAGCGAGTTTGGTAGGGGTGGCGGCGGCCTGGTGGCTGACGCCGAATAGTCACCATTTGGCCCCAGTGAATTCGGTGCAGCTAATCGGTAATGCAACAACGGTTGTCAGCGGCTCTAGTGACCAGACCCTGCGCCGTTGGGACGTGGTCGAAGCTCCCTGGCAGGCTTTAAGAACGCGGCTTTTGCACCGAGAGCTGATCGCTGAGACTGATAAGTCTATTCAGGTCATTCAGGCCAGCCCTTTTCGTGATAGCCAGCTTGCCGTTGGTTTAGAGAGTGGCGACATTGAGCTGTGGGACGTGTCGCCGCCGCAACAGTTACACAAGATTTTTGAGGGCAGCGATCGCGTTTTTGACCTTGCCTTTACCCCCGATGCCCACTATCTCTTCAGCGGCCACGGCAGCGGCCTGGTTCGCGAGTGGAATCTGCAAAATGCTGAGTCTAGCCTGAAGCGCCAACTGGCAACTGGTATTGCGATCTCGACAATAGCCGTGCTGCAAATAGATGGGCAGTCTGTGGTTGCGATCGGCGGCCAGTACAACACTCTGCTGCTGTGGAACTTAGAAAGCGGTCAAGCTTACCAACTCGAACATAGTCCCTCTGGCACAACGACAGAGGTGCAGAGTCAGGCCAACTACATCACCGGCTTGGCCACCACCAAAGACAGCCGCCTGCTGGCAGTTGCTGACAATCGAGGTTACGTCAGCCTGTGGCGACAGGAGACCCTCTCCAAATGTCTCAACCAGCGGCCCAACGCCCCATCTTCCTCCCAGCCCAACCCATTTCGGCCCATCCCTTGCCCACAAGAGCAGGCGCAGGCTCCTCCGTCAAGTACACTTATCCATCCCGACGGACAGGGTATCCGTGCGATCGCCCTGCCCGACAATGGCTGCTACCTGGCAACCGCCGACAACGGTGGTCGGCTACGGTTGTGGCCTTTAATCTCCGGAGAGTCCGGCGAAAAAATCCTGGCTGACAGTATCCAAATCGCCCATTACCCCGATATTCCACTTCGCGCGCTCGATATCGAACAGGTCAACGATCGCGAATGGCTTCTGGTCACCAACGGTCCTCGGAATCAAATTAGCCTGCATCGGTATCGCGGTCGCTGCAGGGGAGCGGGGGAGCGGGGGAGCGGAGGAGCTAGGG
>NZ_JADEWX010000089.1 GCF_015207395.1 Nodosilinea sp. LEGE 07088 | reverse complement strand
GGGGTAGAGGGGTGGAGGGGTAGGTAGCATTTTGAATTTTGCATTTTGAATTCAAAGTTCAAAATGCAAGATTCAAAGTTTTCAACTAGGACGAGATCCATGGGGTCTAAAGGAGCGCATTAGGCATGGCGGATGGAATCAGCCGAACAGAGTCAGGAATGGTGGCATTGGTACCGACATCTCCTCCCGTGATTGGGCAAAGTGGGGGACGGGCTCTTGGAGGTGGGGCGATCGCAGTCCTGATCTTTGCCATCCTGATCACTATTTGGGGCGTCAATGCCCTGGTGCAGATCTGCGACCCCAACAAAATCTTGATCATCTCCGGGCGTAAGTACCGCCGTGCCGATGGCCAGACCCTAGGCTACCGCGTGATCTATGGCGGGCGCACCTTCCGGATTCCCATTCTGGAAACGGTCAAAACCATGGATTTGACCACCATGCCGGTGCCGATTGAGGTCACCAATGCCTATTCCAAGGGCGGCACCCCGCTGGATATTCAGGCGATCGCCAATGTCAAAATTGCCCGCGACGAGGCCCTGGTGGGCAATGCGATCGAGCGCTTTTTGGGGCGGGGAGCCGAGGAAATTGCTCGCGTAGCGCGGGAAACCCTGGAGGGCAACCTGCGCGGTGTGGTCGCTACCCTCACCCCCGAGCAGCTGAACGAAGACCGGCTGGAATTTGCCGAGCGCATCGCCAGCGACGTGCGCAACGACCTGGTCAAGCTGGGGCTGCACCTCGACACCCTCAAAATTCAGAGCGTCTCCGATGACGTTGACTACCTCAATTCCATTGGGCGGCGGCAGATTGCCAACGTGGTGCGCGATGCCGAAATCGCCGAATCCAACGCCGTGGCCGAAGCTGAGCAAACTGAGGCCGACAGCACCAAACAGGCAGAAGTCGCCCAAACCCAGGCGCGCACCGTGATTCAAGAAAAAGAAAACGAGCTGCGCCGCATTACCGCCGACGTGGAAAAACAGGCTCGCATCGAAGAGGAGCGTACCGATGCCGCTGCCGCTGAGGCTCGCGCCCGTGCCCAGCGCGAACTCCAGGCTATTCGTGCCCAGCTAGAGCAAGCTCGTCTGGAGGTAGAACAGGTGCTGCCTGCTCGAGCCCAGCAGCGGGCCCAGGAATTCCAGGCGCGGGGGGCCTCTGCCACCCTCGAAGAAAATGCCAAGGCCTCGGCCCAGGCCAGCCAAATGCTGGTGCAGGTGTGGCAAGACACTGGCGTCGATGCCTCCCAAATCTTTCTGGTGCAGCAGCTCGAAATGGTACTAAAAGAGGCGGGGCGCATTCCCGGGCGACTGCATCTGGGCCACGTGAATGTGATCGACAACGGCGACGGCAAGGCGATCGCATCGCTGCTTAACGCCTACCCCGAAATGGTGAAGCAGTTTCTGCACCAGTCCGAGGATATCCTCGGTATTCCCCTAGCGGCGCTTTCGTCTCCCATTGGGCAGCCTCCCGCTCCGCCAACTCCCTCATCTCCCTCATCCCCCCTCATTCCACCTTCGGAGAACACCCCATGAGCCTGATTTTTGCCCTACTGGTGGTCATGTTTGGGGCCACCGGCAGCCTGCTGTTGATCATTAAAAATCTCTACTACATCTGTCAGCCCAGCGAGGTGCTGATTTTTGCAGGCGATCGCCGCACCGTCAGCGATGGCCGTCGGGTGGGCTATCGGCTGGTCAAGGGCGGCAGCAGCATTCGCAAACCCCTGCTCGAAAAGACGTTCCGCATGGAACTGACCAACATGATCATTGAATTGAAGGTGGCCAGTGCCTATTCTCGGGGCGGTATTCCCCTCAATGTCGATGGCGTGGCCAATATCAAAATTGCGGGCGAAGAACCCGCCATCCACAATGCGATCGAGCGACTGCTGGGCAAAAGCCGGGAGGAAATCGAGAAAATCGCCCGCGAAACCCTGGAAGGTAACCTGCGCGGCGTGCTGGCTACCCTCACCCCCGAACAGGTGAACGAAGACAAAATGGCCTTTGTGCGCAACCTGCTCGACGAAGCCGACGACGACCTGGCCCAACTGGGCCTGATTCTCGACAACCTGCAAATTCAAAACATCTCCGATGATGTCGGCTATCTCAACTCCATCGGGCGCAAACAGCGGGCCGACCTGCTGCGCGATGCCCGGATTGCTGAGGCCGAGGCCAAGGCCCAGTCGGCTCTCCAGGCCGCCGAAAACCTCAAACGCACCTCTCTGCGCCAGATCGAAGCCAAAATAGAAACCACCCGCGCCGACGCCGATCGCCGCCTGCAAAACGCCCTCAGCCAGCGCCAGGCCGCCATCTCCGAAGCCGAATCTGAAATCGCCGCCGAAGTCGCCCGCACCGAGGCCGCCTTCGCCGTCCAGCGCGAGCGCCGCAACCAGGTTGAGCAGCAGCTCCAGGCCGATGTGATTGCCCCAGCGATCGCCGCCTGCCAGCAGGCCCAGGCCCGGGCTAAAGGCGATGCCGCCAGCATCGTCGAAGATGGCCGTGCCCGCGCCGAGGGCATTCGCGAACTGGCCACCACCTGGCAGGCCGCAGGCAATCACGCCCGCGAGATCTTTCTGTTCCAAAAGCTAGAGTCGCTGTTGGCCAACCTGGTTGCCACCGTACCCGATGTAGAGGTCGAGAGCATTACCGTGATCGATCCGGGGCGCGGCGGCAATGCCACCAAGCTGGCCGCGTTTATGGAGCAGCTGAAGCAGGCGACAGGGTTAGATCTGGCCCAGGCCTTACAGAATTTTGGCGACGGTGCATCGCAGGCTTCCTTAATCGCTAAACCAGACGCTGATAATAGCGAGGGGTAAGGTCTTAGCTATTGTGCCAATGCCATGGACTTCTACTTATCTCCCCATGCCGAGCAAGAATTAGTCCGCCGAGATATTCCAAGGGATTATTTGGCTCGCGTGCTCCAAAATCCACAGCAAGTTGTGGATGAGCGAGACGGTAGACGGGCTTACCAGTCGCAGCTTGAGTTTGCCAATGGCAAGATTTATCTGGTGAGAGCTATTGTTGATGGGGACACTGAACCCACAGTGATGGTTACGGTGTACCGAACCAGTCGGATTTCAAAATATTGGAGGGCTGAGCCATGAAGGTGGTCTACGACGCCGAAGTAGATGTTTTGCGTATTTTGTTTAGTGATGCGGCTGTGGATGAAAGCGACGAAGAAAAACCCGGCACCATACTGGACTATGACGAGGCTGGAAATATCGTAGGTCTTGAGATTTTAGATGCCTCAAAGCGAATAGCTAATCCGCGATCGATTGAGCACGTAGTGACAGGCTGATAGCCGTTGTCTGGTGGTTCGGTCGTCCCTCCTGTAGAATTAGACGATTCTGGTTAAGATAGCTATTCAGGTTTAGAGTGCCGTGTTGCCTCGGGTAATGCGGTTTGCCCAAGGCCTGCTCCTTAACCTAGCGCTCTTTTGTCTCGGCCCACGAGATGCACTAAACATGACCTTAGACAAATATCGTCTCCGCTCTGACTTCTTGGGTACCCAAGTCATTACCCGCAACTCTGGCCAGCGTCTGGGAGTGGTGAGCCAGGTTTGGGTCGATGTCGATCAGCGCGAAGTGGTGGCCATCGGCCTGCGGGAGAATATTATGTCGGGGCTGGTGTCGAGTACCCAGCAGGTCATGCCCATCACCAGCATTCGCCAAATTGGCGATGTCATTCTGGTCGATGATGAGACCGTGCTCGAAGACGAAATGGGTGTGGCGCCCTACAGCACCCTGGTCAACTGCGAAGTCATTACCGAAACCGGTGAGCCGTTGGGCAAGGTGCGGGGCTTTAAGTTCGATGTCACCAACGGTCGCATCGAAACTATCGTGATTGCTTCCTTTGGGTTACCCCAAATTCCCGACCAGGTGATCAGCACCTACGAGCTTTCCATCGATGAAGTCGTCAGCAGCGGCCCCGATCGCCTGATTGTATTTGAGGGGGCCGAAGAAAAAATGGTGCAGCTCAGCGTCGGCCTGCTCGAGCGCCTGGGCATTGGCAGCGCCCCGTGGGATCGCAACGACGACAGCGAATACATCATGCCGGTATCGACCGCCAACCAACTGCCCTCTGGGGTGCAGGTACCCGCCGAGTTTAGCAAAGCCCGCCCCGCCGCCGCCGAAGAGCGCTGGAGCGACGACGACTGGGGTGAACCCGAGCGCCTTGAAGAACCAATTCAGGCCCAGCAGCCCGCCGAACGTTACCAGGCCGCTACCCTCGACGACCAGAGCAGCTACAAGGCCTACGACGCCGACTTTCAAGACGTGACCGAAGATGTCTGGACCGAGGAAGACGACGGCCAGCCCTACGAGGCCAAGCCCCTCAACATTCCCCAGAAGAAAAAGGTCACCGAGTACGAAGAAGAACTCGACTATTAGCTGCGATCGCGCGCCGCTAAGTAGGAAGTTCCAATTAAATGTAAGACACTGTAGGTTGCGGTTGAGGAACGAAACCCAACTCCCGCATGGGTTACGCTATCGCTAACCCATCCTACATTTGAATGAGCCCAGCTACTTACAGCAACAGGGCGGCTCGCTCGGCCAGGCTCGATCGCTCACCTTTGGTCAGGGTGATGTGGCCAGCTAAGGACTCATCTTTAAAGCGCTCTACCACGTAGGTGAGGCCATTGCTAGAGGCATCGACATAGGGGTTGTCGATTTGCTCAGGGTCGCCTGTGAGAATGATTTTGGTGCCCTCCCCGGCCCGAGTCAGAATCGTTTTGACCTCGTGGGGAGTGAGGTTTTGGGCTTCGTCCACGACCAAAAACTGTTTGGGAATTGATCGCCCGCGAATGTAGGTCAGCGGCTCTATCTGCAAGAGTCCCTGATCGATCATTTCTTCGTGACCCCGTCGCCAGTGCTCAGGGCGACCGCGCATATCCTGGGTGCCAAAAATCAGGTCAAAGTTGTCGTAGAGGGGCTGCATCCAGGGGTTCAGCTTTTCGCGAATATCGCCGGGCAGGTAGCCAATATCGCGCCCCAGGGGCACGATCGGGCGGGCGATCAGCAGGCGCGAGTAGAGCCGTTCGTCGGCGACCTTTTGCACCCCGGCGGCGATCGCCAGCAGCGTCTTCCCCGTTCCCGCCTTGCCCACCAGCGTCACCAGGGAAATTGAATCTTGCAGCAATAGCTCAAAGGCAAACCGCTGTTCGCGGTTGCGGGGTTGCACCCGCGACACCCCGGCATGGGGTAACTTGCCCAGGGGCACCAGTTTGCCGCTGCTGCCCTGCACCAGGGCCAGGGCCGTATGGGTCGGGTTGGCCTCATCTACCAGCGTCACCGCCTGGTTGGGATACAGGGGCATATCTAGTTTGAGGTGCCCGTCGCCAAACAGCTGGCTCATGGCTTCGGCGGTGGTCATGACTTCTAGCGCCCCGGTGTAGAGGTCATCGATGTCGATCTTGTCGGTTTCATAGTCTTCGGCCACCAGCCCTACGGCATCGGCCTTAATCCGCAGATTGGTGTCTTTGCTCACCAGCACTACTGGCAAATCATGCTGGTGCCTGTACTCCATCGCCACGGCCAAAATGGCGTTGTCGCCCTGGTCGCCCTCTAGCTCAGCAGGCAGCTGACGCAAGGTGTCGCGGTGGCACAGGGCAACTTTCAGGGTGCCCCCTTGCGCCAGGGGAATGCCCTGTACTAGAGAGCCCTGCTGACGCAGGTCGTCGAGGGTGCGCGATACGTAGCGGGCATTGCGGCCCGTATCGGCGGTGCCTTTCTTGAAGCGATCGAGCTCTTCGATAATGGTAATGGGCAGTACCACATCGTTGTCCTCAAACCTGAACATTGCCGTGGGGTCGTGAAGCAATACGTTGGTATCGAGGACGAAAACTTTTTTCATAGTTGAACAATAAGGTGGCAGTGTGCCTATCCCAGAGATGCTGATGCCGGCCTGCTATTGGAGCGGCGGTCTCTAGGTGGGCTATTTTCAGGAACGGTAGGTAGATGCCGTCTCCTTTGCAACACAACAATTCTGGACAACGCAGGGGTAATCTCCCGGCAGCAATCCTAGAATGGCTGTTTAGACACTGTAGCGGATTTCTTTCCCATTCCCGATTTGACGTCAAATGTAGACCCTTGCTAAGCAGGGGGGCTGAGCTAGGTCAGGGTTGCACGTCCTCGTTTACTATGGCCTATAGGCCTTTTCCGTCACTCCCTGGAGCCTTTCATGCGTCTATCCCAAATGCTGTTTGTCACCCTGCGGGAAGATCCGGCAGAGGCTGAGGTCCCCAGCCACAAGCTGCTGCTGCGGGCCGGGTATATGCGCCGCATTGCCAGCGGGGTCTATGCCTACCTGCCGCTACTGTGGCGGGTGCTGAACAAAATCTCGGATATTGTCCGCGACGAGATGAATGCCACGGGGGCTCAGGAGTGTCTGCTGCCCCAGCTTCAGCCCGCCGAGCTCTGGCGGGAGTCGGGCCGGTGGGATACCTACACCAAAGCCGAGGGCATTATGTTTGCGCTGACCGATCGCCGTCAGCAGGAGGTCAGCCTCGGCCCCACCCACGAGGAGGTGATCACGGCCATCGCCCGCGATATGATTCGCTCCTACCGGCAGTTGCCGCTGCATCTGTACCAAATTCAGACCAAGTTTCGCGACGAGATTCGGCCCCGTTTTGGGCTGCTGCGCGGGCGCGAGTTCATTATGAAGGATGGCTATTCGTTTCACACCGACGAGACCAGTCTCAAGGCCACGTACGAAGAGATGTATACGGCCTACAGCAATATTCTGCGTCGCTGCGGGCTGGAGTTTAGGGCCGTGGATGCCGACTCGGGGGCGATCGGTGGGTCGGGCTCAACCGAGTTTATGGTGCTGGCTGCCGCAGGCGAAGACGAGGTGCTCTACACCGAAGACGGTAACTATGCCGCCAACGTTGAGAAAGCGGTATCTCTGCCGGTGGAGGCAGTGCCTTCGACCTTCACGCAGTTTGAAAAGCTGGATACACCCAACACTCCTACGATTGAATCGCTGGCCCAGTTCCTCAAGTGCTCGCCCACCCAAATCGTCAAGAATGTGCTGTATCAAGCCGTATTTGACAACGGTCGACAGGTGCTGGTGCTGGTGAGTATTCGCGGCGACCAGGATGTTAACGAGGTGAAGCTCACCAATGAGCTGACCAAGCTGGCCACCCACTACGGGGGCACCACCATGCTGGCCCTGGCGGTGCCTGATGCAGAGGCCCAGCGCCAGTGGGCGGCTAAGCCTCTGCCCTTGGGCTATATCAATCCCGGCCTGGAGGATGACTATATCAATGGTGGCAAAGACCTGGAGCCTAAGTTTTTGAGGTTGTGCGATCGCACCGCCCTTGACCTCAAAAATTTCGTCACTGGCTCAAACGAAGCGGGATACCACGTCGTTGGCGCTAACTGGGGCAAGGAATTTGTGCTCCCCAAACAGGTGGTAGATGTGCGCAAGGCAACCGCGGGCGATCACGCCCTGCACAACCCCAGCCAAACCCTGCAAACCGCTCGTGGCATTGAGATTGGCCATATTTTTCAGCTCGGTACCAAATACTCTAAGGCGCTTGGGGCTACCTTTACTAGCGAAACCGGAGAGGAACTGCCGCTGATGATGGGCTGCTATGGGGTCGGTGTGTCGCGCCTGGCCCAGGCCGCCGTCGAGCAGTCCTACGATAAAAATGGCATCATCTGGCCCGTCTCCATTGCGCCCTACCAGGTGATTGTGGTGATTCCCAACATGGGTGACGATCGTCAAGTAGAAGCGGCCAAAGCCATCTATAAAGAGCTGTTGGCCATCGGGGTCGAAGCCCTGCTCGACGATCGCGACGAGCGGGCCGGGGTTAAATTCAAAGACGCTGACCTGATCGGTATTCCCTACCGCATTGTCACCGGGCGCGCCCTGGGTGACGGCAAAGTGGAGGTAGTTGAGCGGGCCACGGGCATTACCCAAGAAGTGGCCCTGACCGATGTAGTG
This sequence comes from Nodosilinea sp. LEGE 07088, assembly GCF_015207395.1. Taxonomy (GTDB): domain Bacteria; phylum Cyanobacteriota; class Cyanobacteriia; order Phormidesmidales; family Phormidesmidaceae; genus Nodosilinea. Next base: position 16,081 of record NZ_JADEWX010000089.1, on the reverse strand, counting down.
GCCCTGGTCAAGGGCTGGATCGACGAAGAACTGCTGGCCATTCGCTAGTCCAGCCCTATAGCAGGCCCAGGCCATGGAACTGATTACCATTTTTCTCTCAGCCCTGATGGGCGTAGTTGGCACCGGGGGCGTGGTGCTCGACACCTTGGCTGAAACCGCTCTGCGGGACCAGATCGCCGGGGCAGAAGACCTGCAAGTCCGTATCGACAACGCTCCCAACTATCAAGTTGTGAGTGGCCGCATCGACCATGTCCGCGTGGCCGCTCGGGGAGTAGAGACCCGGCAGCTGCCCGGCCTGCGCATCGACTCGATTGATCTAGAGACCGATGTCGTAGACGTCGACCTGGGCCGTCTGCAGCAGGGCAAGCTATACCTGGATGAGCCGGCCCAAGCGGCCCTACGTCTGCGCCTCAAAGACAGTGATTTAAATGCCTTTTTTCAGTCACCCCTGGTGCAGGGCTGGCTTGACACTCTGCAATTTAGTCTTCCAGGCGAAGCCAATGCGCGGGTGCAAAACCGCTACGGCCTGGCCAATCCGTCCCTGGAGTTTTTAGAGGGCGATCGCTTTCGTATTATGGTCGATCTGCAAGACCAGGTCACTCAGGAAAACGTCGCCATCGTAGTGGATTTGGGACTGACCGTTGTCAACGGCCATCGGTTTACCCTCGTCGATCCCATCATTACCGTTGATGGGGCAGAGACACCTCCCGAACTGCTGGAGTCGTTTGTGCAGGGTGCCCAAGACCAGCTCACCCTCAGGCGGCTAGAGGCATTAGGAGTGCTTACCCGAGTGATTGACTTTAAAGTGCATGACAATGCGCTAGATATCGCTATCTTTGCCAGAATAGAACCGACCTCTCCTCTGCTGAGTCAGCAGCCAACTTTACAAGCTGTCCCCCCAGCGCCCTAGGGTTATTGGAGATGATCTAGGCTGACACTACAACTCCGTTTGGAACCCACCATGGACTACAAAGACAAACTACGGCGTATTCCCCTCGGTATTTTGGTTGGGCTCATGGCCCTGGTGTTGACCTCGGGCGGGTCAGTGGCCTGGTTTACCTGGCGTACCCTCAACCCCAAACCTCCGGTGGCAGAGTTCCCCAACCTGGAGATTGACCCCGAACCCATACTCAGAGCACCGGAGGCAACTAACCCGGCAGAGATTCCTAAAACAGAAGACATCACCCCTAAGGATCCAGCCGAGCAGCCCGCCCCAGTCACCTCTACGGGTCAGATTTACTGGCTGGCTGATACCGGTACTGGCTTTAAGCTCGTGGCCCAAACAATATCAGTAGCGGCAGAGGCCTCTCCCTCAGAAAAAGTAACGGCTGCCTTTAGCGATCTGCTCTCTAAAGCGGGTGACCCCAGCCAGGAAGCTTTTACAACCATCCCGGAGCAGACTCAGCTGATCAAAGCTGAGGTTGAGGCCGACGGGGTGCATGTGGATTTGTCCAGCGACTTTCAAACTGGAGGCGGTAGCGCGGCCATGATGGGGCGTTTGGGCCAGGTGATCTACACCGCCACCGCCTTCGACCCCGCCGCCCCAGTGTGGATTTCAGTGGATGGTAAGCCGCTGACGCTGCTGGGAGGCGAAGGCCTAGAAGTGAGTCAGCCCATGACCCGGAGCGACTTCGACCAAAGCTTTCCGCTTTAGCAGCCGCGCTAGACGTGGTGCTGCCAGGCTAGACGGTTGCATCGTTCAGCCAGAGACGCTCTACAATAAGTACCCATGTTCCACCCTAGAGCGTGCTATGGCTTTGTCTAATTCAGTCTCTACTCGCTGTCGCCTGGGCAAAGTGGTGAAGTCCAATTCCCACTGCGACTACGTGGTGCAGGTCGATGACGCCCAGGATGTTAGCTCACCACCGTCGCCCGAAGACTGTGGGTTTGGCCAGTTTGTCAGCTTCGATAGCGATCGCCACTGGGCGGTAGGGTTGATCTATAACTCTCAGCTATTTAACCCGCTGTTTTTGAACACCGGGCCGCGCCTATCGAGCGAACCCGACCCCCTCTTCACCCCCGATCTGGTGCAAGAAACGCGCACTCTGCTGGGGGTAGTGCTGGTAGGCGCGATGGAGAAGACTGATGATGATCAGGCCTGCGGCAAGCAGGGTATTCCTCAGGTGGTAGTACCCGCTAACACCTCGGTCTACAAAATGCTGCCCGAGCAGATTCACCGTTTTCACTGCAATGACCAGGGGCAGACCCAGTTTAGCTACTACAGCCATCTGTTGCGCTCTGGAGGCATGTTTGCGGCCCAGCTAGCTCAGCAGGTGCTGGCTGAACTGGTGAAGAGCGATCTATTCAACGGTGCTGACCAAAAGGCGCTGACGGTGCTGGCCAAAGAACTGAGCTGGAAAAACACCCTGGGCGCAATTCGCTAACATTCAGCTACCGAGGCAGGCTATAGCGATTACTCTAAGCGCTGGGATTGATGGATACGGGTATGCATCAAAAATGCAATGCCCAAACGCTCAGCAGCCAGTCCTCTAGCTCCTTGGCTCCCCAGCGTTTGCATTAATGGCTGCCTACCCAGCCAAGGTGGCCAGGCACAGCAGCAGGGTTTCGGTCCATTCCACGGTGGCCCCGTAGGTATCGCCCGTATGACCTCCCAGACGGCGATTAAACCAGGCTCCTAACGCTATAGACAACAGCAGGCCCGCGACCAGACTAACGGCGACCAGGCGGTACTGGGTGGGGTAGAGCCAGAGCCAAGCTCCGTGTAGGCCAACCCCTAGCGCCAGCCCTAGCAGCCAGTCTTGGGGCGATCGCAGATGCTCTCGATGCAGCGCCCCTTTGCCCTCGGGCCGCAGGTAGGGATAGCGGGCGATCGCCACCACCTGCCCCCAGCGTCCCCACACCAGCGCTGCCGCTAGCACCCAGGCGCGTCCACTACTGAGTTCAGCTAAGGCCAGGGTCTTAAGGCCGAGAATTGCGATCGCGGCCATCACCCCAAAGGCTCCGGCGCGGCTGTCGGCCATCACCGCCAGCCGCCGTTCAGGCTCCATCACCGCCAGCCCATCAGCAGTATCCATCGCGCCATCGAGATGGAGTCCCCCCGTCAGCCACATCCATAGCGCTATCACCACAGCACTGCGGGTGAACTCAGGCATGCCCAGCTGCCCACAGGCCCAATCGACACCGCCCAACCCAGTCGCCAACCCCAGCCCCACCACCGGAGCAAAAACAGCAATTCCTTCAAAGCTGGGCACCCATCCAAAGGGAAGAGGCAATCGCGTGTAGAACAAAATAGATCCTCCCAGCCGAGAAAACCAGCCGGGCCGGGGAAATTTCTCAGTCGTTGGCGCCGGAGATATTTGGTTCACGGATCCATCTCTACGATGCGAAAAAATATTTCAGCCATCTTACGGAGACTTCAGCTGTCTAGCGGAAGTCTTAGCCACCGGGCATTTGGCAAAATTAGATCAGAAATTTCCACAAATATCCGAAATTCCAGGACAGATCATTCCCAGCAATATCGAGTATCGTGGATATAGATTCACAGGAGCGATAGCGAGAAGCTTTGCTCTGTCAGCCAACGTAGCGTGGTTAAATCCCCATGAATCGTGAGCGTGCCAGCGATCTGAGTGTTCCTGCTCCTTGTTTAATCGATAGCGGGATCATTGTCAACAAAACTGACATGCTTAGGCTTTTGCAAGACCTGGGGCAGGTTCGATATCGCCACCTTCAAGACAACGTTGTCCTTGCCGAAGACCAGGGATTGGTCATGGAGGTCTTTGCTGATGGGCAGCAGGCAACGCTTGTGGCTAATCATACACTTTATATCAACGTTTTTAGTTTTGATTGCCTAGAGCTCGGCAAAACTGAGTCCGACGGCCACTATTTTGACCTGGTGCAAGACAATCGCCGACTGCGTCTGATGCCGCTATCAGACCCGATGCACGACAACATTACGCGATCGGTCAACGCGGCTGCTCTAGAGACAATGGTTGCCGATGCCCTCTCGGCGAGCTGGGATGCCTGCCTCGACGACGAGCGCAACTTTTTAGACTAGGCGCGAAGCATTTGGGTAGTCGCGAACCGCTCATCACCTTAATCTCTGCGGTTAACTGAAATCTTGATGAAACCCTGTAGGGGCTCAGCATGCTGAGCCCCTACAGGGTTTTTCTTACAACAGAGTCGGCATGGTGTCGTCGTGGGCCGAGTTGGGCTTGTTAGTCATCCACACCGACTGGTAGGGCCTCAAAACACAGACCATATCCAGGTCAGGGAATTTGTCATCGCTAATCAGGTCATACCAGTCGTCGGTACTGACCAGATTGAGATCACTCAAACGCAGTTCCTGGGGCTGATCGCTCAGATTGTGTACCGAGAAAATGCTCTGATCACGGGTCAGGCTCTGCCGCCAAAAGGCAAACAGGGCCGGATTCATGGGGTGCAGAGTGTATTGGGTGGCATTGGGGTGAAACGCCGTCTGCTGGCGACGAATCTTGATCAACCGCTTTAGTTCGTTCAGCACCTTGGCATGGGAGGTGGTGGGGTCTGCCAGGGCTGTTTCCAGCGCCTCAAGATCCCACTTGTAGCGGTTGATGGTACGGTTGTGCCCCGTTTTTTCGACCCCTTCGGTGTAGTTGTGGGTGCCCAGCAGGCTGTGAATATAGAAGGCTGGAATACCTTCTAGCGCCATCATGATGGTCTGGGAGCAGAGGAAGCGCTCTACCTGCCACTCGTCTTCGCCCTTGACCGTGCCCTTGAGGGCATCAAACAGCGAAATGTTGATTTCGTAGGGGGATTCAGTGCCATCGGGGCGGCTGCGCATGCTGATTTTGCCGCCAAAATTGCGCATGGCGGTGATCAACTGGGCATACTCATCGCCGGTGAGAAGCCCTTCGGCGGGGCGCATGCCAATGCCGTCGTGGGAGGCGGTGAAGTTAAAGTAGGCGCAGCCAATGGGGGCCGGGGGCATACTCATCATCCAGGTTTTGAGGTGCTCAGAGCGGCCCTGCATGAGCGCATTCAGCAGCAGCGGCGGCAGGCTGAAGTTGTAGATCATGTGCGCTTCGTTGCGGTTGCCGAAGTAGCTCAGGTTTTCGCGGTTGGGCACATTGGTTTCGGTAATCAGGGCAATACCCGGATCGACCAGCTGCAAAATTTCGCGAAATAGTCGCACCATGGCGTGGGTTTCGGGTAGGTGGATGCAGTCGGTATGCTGCTTTTTCCACAAAAATCCCACCGCGTCGAGGCGGATATAGCGCGCCCCCGCCTCCACATAGAAAAGAATAATTTTGATGTATTCAATCAGCACGTCGGGGTTTTCAAAGTTGACATCAACCTGGTCAGCGCTGAAGGTCGTCCACACGTGCTGTTCGCCTGCGGCGGTGGCTACCGGGGTGAGCAAGGGCGAACTGCGGGGGCGCACCACTTGAGAGAGGTCTTCGCTGGGGTCGGCGGTGATGAAGTAGTCGCAGCCGGGCTGCTGGTTTTGCTTAAACTGCTCAAACCATTCGTGTTTGCTGGAAATATGGTTGACAACCAGGTCAACCATCAGATTGAAGTGGGTGGCGATGCGCTTGACATCGTCCCAGTTACCCAACTCGGGGTTGACCTTGAGGTAGTCAATGATGGCAAAGCCGTCGTCGGAGCTATAGGGGAAAAAAGGCAGGATATGAACACCCGTAATGGTGTCCTGGAGGTGGGTTTCGAGAAAGCCAGCCAGCACCGATAGGGGCGCCCGCTGACCATCGACGATGCTGTCGCCATAGGTAATCAACAGAACGTTATTGTGGTTCCATTTTTTGAGGTCTTCACGGCCTGAGGGGCAGAGCGTATCTTTGACTAGGGCAAAGATTTCGGTGGTCAACCGTTCGGCGGTTTCTACTGGGTAGACCTTCTCGAGTAGGGGTTTGATGTTATTGGTCACGCGGCTTAACGGTGGGTGGTCGGGGACAATATCGAGTTTATTTATAGGGTAATTTTGTGGTGGGGTCTGGGCCGAGAAGTCTTGCTGAGGGCCAGATTTAGATTGTTTAGTGCGGTTTTGAGCTACGGTCATATCAACCTACAGGTTCCAATAATTGTTTACGGTAGTCTTGGTATCAAAAAGCAGCGGCTGCCGGGGTACCTCCTTTAACCTCTGCTGGCGCAACGGATGGTTGACTCGTCTTAGCTGAGCTCAACCGAGGCAAGCGAAAGGGAGGCTGTCTGTTCATTCGTCGATGTATGCACTGGGGTCGCTACCTCCGCCGTAAAGAAAGGGGGTAAAGCAACCCGAACGCACCTACTATGTCACCTACTATGTATGGTGCAAAGGCTGTTGAGTGACGATGTCAGATGGATGTCAGGGTAGGGGATGGTGGCCATCCCCCTTGGGCGTCTCCTGGGATAGTTTCGATGGTGGCACAGGCCCGTCGAAAAAACTGGAGTGGAGCCATGAAGTTCATCGCTTTTTAAGTGTTTTTTCGGGGTCTTTACAAAGCCTTAGGCACAGGGATAGTGGCTGCGGTGGGCCATGGTTCAGCGCGGGGCAGGGGGTCGGGTTTGAATACTGGCTCGATATTCGAGCCCAGTACCGGAGGGCAGGGCGCAATATTTCTTTCGATTTTGTTCCCTTGATATGGGCTATCTGGCTTTAGAATCAAGCGATAATTTCTGACTCCCAATTCTGACTCCCAATTCTGACTCCCAATGTTTGTGCTGCTCAGTCCATTGCCCAGCCCCCGAGGATGACGTCCTATGGCCATTATTGCCCTCAAAGCCTGGTATCTCGAAGCTTACGAGCCGGTGAGGGAGCTAGAAAAGCGCCCTCACGATCTGCGACTGAGCAAAAATAGTCTGCTAAAGTCGGCGTTGCGGGCCGATTTTTTGGACGACAGTGACGACGTCAAGCAGTCGGCCTGGTTTCAGCGGTATCTCGATGGCGAAACGGTGGAGTTTTATATTGAGGGCAGCGGCGGCTATGCGATCGCCAATATTGACCTGATTAGCCACGAGATCTACTTTACTAAGCTAGAGGTGATGGCCCACCTGGAGCCGATGATCTACTTCTGCTATCAGCCCGAATACAGTCCGTCGGCAGAGGTGCTGCACCAGGTATTGACCGATGCGGTGGAGAACCTCAATAAAAAATCGCGGGTGGCTCTCACCTTGGAGGTGTCGCACCGCCTTAGCGACGGCCCCGCTCGGCTCAACAGCGCGCTGACGCGCAAAATTCGCAAGTCGCTGCTATTTGTAGCTGACGGCACCCCGATTGTAGCGGTGGAGAGCAATACTACCCTGTTAGTGCCTAGCCCCCACGTCTGCGTTGAGATGGGCTACGCGCTGCAGGCCAAGCCTGCGGAGCAAATTTTGCTGGCCCAGATGGATCGCCCTGATATTGCAGGGCAATACCCCTTTGACCTACCGGCTCAAAATCGACTCACCTTCAAAGCTAGGGCTGACCTGGCTAAGCAGCTTCCCAAGGCCCTAGAACAACATTTATCTCGCTTTAATCTTTGGCCCTAGGGCGATCGCCTAGGATTTGGTGTCATCGGCACTTACGCCAGACCGTGTCCACAGTAGAGGCCGCACCGATTAGCACCTCCCAGTACGCTTTCCCCCCCAGGAGACTTGCCATGTTAGATACTCCCGATTTACTGAGAATGTTGCACCCGTTTATGGCCGTGACGGTGGTGATGCCGCTGATCGGCGTTGCCGTCTATTTTGCGGCCCAAACCCGCCAGCGGCGGTTGGCTGTGGCCAGCAAAACCAAGACCACGATTGCCCCCGTGGTCGGTCGAGAGCATGTTCGCGTCGGTCAGTGGCTAGCTGGCGCGGTGGTCGCGCTGGTGTTACTGGGTTTGGCCCACCCGATTTTCAAAACCATCGGTCGCGAGAATGTCTGGGCCGAAGATCCGTTTCGGGGCGTCTTTGCGGTGGCTATGTATGTCTTTACCATCGCCTCCCTGGTGCTGCTCTACCGCGCTAGTAGTCAGCTGTGGCGCGGCACCTTTGCTACGTTGACCGGCATGGGGCTGTGGCTATTGGGTATGCAGCCAGGGGTCTTTCGGCGCGGTTATGAGTGGCACCTCTCCCACTTTTATTTTGGGATGGTGGCGGCCATGCTGATGATTTTCGCCCTGGCTACCCTGCCCGAAATCTATAAATCTAAGCGGTGGCGGCTAATTCACGCTGCGCTTAACACCGTGGCGGTGCTGCTGTTTATCAGTCAGGGGGTGACCGGCGTGCGCGACCTACTCGAAATTCCGCTGCAGTGGCAGGAGCCGTTTATTTACCAGTGTGATTTTGCCAATAAGACCTGCTCATAGCGGCTCGGCCCAACGACGCTACAATCGAGGCACCGCTAGGGTAGCTGTCTGTTGGTCAGACCAATGATATCTAAGACATTTGCCAAGGGCCTACCCCGATGGGGGTGGCTGAGCTTGGGGTTAGGGCTGCTAACCCTGATGTTTTTAGATGCCCTGGTCAATTTGGAGGCGGAGCGCCTCTGGTTTGCTGAGGTCAACTACCTCGATGTGTTTTGGCTACAGCTGCGATCGCAGCTGCTTCTGGGCATTGTGCCCGTTTTGCTGACCCTGGGGTTTACCTGGGGCAATCTCACCCTGGCAGATCGGGCTAAACCGATTGATGCACCGAGCGATCGCCCGGCTCGGGTGCGCAGTTTAAGCCTCAGCGGTCTACTGCTGATGGGGGGCACCCTGAGCTTCTTGGTGGGGGTGCAGCTGGTTTACCAGGGGCAGATTGCCCAGAACTTTTGGCGCCAGACCACCAGCCTCTACGACTCCAGCACACCGCTGCCCCTCTGGCCCAAGCTGCAGTCGATCACCGTCATTGGGCAAATTCTCATTGCTCAGCCCTGGTTGCTGTTGGCTTTGGGCATTAGCACCGTAGCGTTTTTGCTCTACCCCAGGCAGCTGGGGCGCTTGGCCGCAGTTCTGATGAGCCTGGGCTATGGGCTGATTTTGGCTAAGCAGTGGCCGACGATACTGCTGTCCCTCAACCCGGTGCCCTACAACGCTGTAGACCCACTGTTCAAGCAGGACATTGGCTTTTATATTTTTCGTTTGCCGGTGCTGAGCCTGCTGGAATTTTGGGTCGTCGGCACGCTGTTTTTTACCCTGGTAAGCGTTTACCTGGTTTACTTGCTGGCTAGCAACACCCTCAGCCAGGGCCGCTTCTATGGCTTTTCGCCGCCCCAGCAGCAGCACCTCTATACCCTGGCCGGGCTGTTGTTTTTAGCCACTAGCTTCAGCCACTGGCTACGGCGATACGAGGTGCTCTACTCGCAAGAGGGAGTGGTATATGGCGCTGGCTACACCCACATCCACGTGCAGCTCCCCGTCAACTGGGCCCTGGCCGTGTTCACCCTAGTTCTAGGTCTGATCTTTCTGTTTCGCGGTCGTCTAAGACCTGCGAGTTACCCAAATCCTATTCGTAAACTGGGAGGGCAAGTGCCCGCAAAGGCTGCCGCTGTACTGGATTGGTGGAAGGGGTTTGGGCGCACCCGACTGCTAGCCAAGGGCATCTGCGGCTATCTGGTGTTGACTCTGCTGGGTCTGGTAGTAGCACCTGTCTTGGTGCAGCGACTGGTCGTGCAGCCCAATGAGCTCCAGCGGGAGCGGCCCTACATCATCAACTCGATCGCACTCACCCGGGCGGCCTTTGAGCTCGACGAGATCGAGTCAGAACCCTTTGACCCCAGCGGCGAACTCACTGCCGCAGATCTAGAGAACAACGACCTGACCCTAGAAAATATTCGCCTGTGGGACACGCGGCCGCTGCTGGAGAGTAACCGTCAGCTCCAGCAAATTCGGCTCTATTACGAGTTCAAAGACGCCGACTTCGATCGCTACAACATTCTCAACCAGCAGCGGAGCTCGGAGCGTCGCCAGGTGATGGTCTCAGCCCGAGAACTCAACTACGAACGGGTGCCTGAGATTGCCAAAACCTGGGTCAACGAACATCTGGTTTACACCCACGGCTATGGCTTTACCATGAGCCCGGTCAATACCGCTGGCCCCGATGGGTTGCCCACCTACTTTGTACGTGGTATCGACAATATTCCCAGCAGCGATGAGGTGCGTCAGAGTATTCCCATTGGCGACCCGCGCCTGTACTTTGGGGAGCTGACCGACACCTACGTGATGACGAATACCCAGGTGCTTGAGCTCGATTACCCCAGCGGCAACGAGAATGTCTACACCACCTATCTGGGGCGAGGCGGCATCAACTTGGAGAGCGGCTGGCGACGGCTGCTGTTTGCCCGGCGTTTGCTCGACTGGCGGATGCTGTTTACCGAAGACTTTACCGACGACACGCGGCTGCTGTTTCGCCGCAATATTGCCGACCGGGTGCAGGCGATCGCCCCATTTTTGCGGTTTGACACCGACCCCTACCTGGTCACCGTCGATATCGACGATGCCTCCAGCCAGTGGGGGACTGGCCCTCGGCACGGCAGCCGCTCGCCAGATAGCGTTAGCTTTAGAGACTTTTTAGAGCGCGACCCCAATATCACCTTAGACAATTTCAACACCCAGGCCGGTGAGAACTACCTCTACTGGGTGATTGACGCCTACACCGTCAGCGGTCGCTACCCTTACTCTGACCCGGGCGAAAACGACTTTAACTACATTCGCAACTCGGTCAAGGTGGTGGTGGACGCCTTCAACGGGTCAGTCAGCTTCTTTGTGTCTGAGCCCAACGACCCGATTATTCAAACCTGGAGTCGGCTGTTACCGGGCATGTTTGAAACCCTAGAAGATATGCCAGATAAGCTGCGGGCGCACATTCGCTACCCCCAAGATTTGTTCTCGGTGCAGGCGGAGTCGCTGATGACCTACCACATGACCGACCCCCAGGTGTTTTATAACCGAGAAGACCAGTGGCGGGCTCCCACCGAGATCTACGCCAGCGAGACCCAGCGGGTCGAGCCCTACTACTTGATCATGCGGCTGCCCCAGGAAACTAGCGAGGAGTTTATTTTGCTGCGGCTGTTTACCCCCGCCCAGCGCAACAACTTAATTGCCTGGCTAGCGGCACGATCCGATGGCGATCGCTATGGGCTGCGCTTGCTCTACCGCTTTCCCAAGCAGGAGCTGGTCTTTGGCCCCGAGCAGATCGAGGCCCGCATTAACCAGGATCCCGAAATTTCCCAGCGCATTTCGCTGTGGGATACCCAGGGCTCGCGGGCGCAGCAGGGCAATCTGCTGGTGATACCGATTGAGCGATCACTGATCTACGTGGAGCCGCTATACCTGGTGGCTGAGCAAAATCAGCTGCCCGCGCTGACGCGGGTGATCATGGTCTACAAAAACCGCATTGCCATGGCGCCTACCCTCCCCGCTGTGCTGTCGGCAGTCTTCACGGAGGAACCCAAGGAGGCAGCCCCAATTTTGAGGGATCTGGGCCAGGATGCTCTCACCGACGAGGTCGAAACGCTGCCGGATCTGCTCGACCTCGACATTCCCACCGGGGCGACTGGTAACGAAGGAGAGGCAGGTTTGCCCGGTGCCGACCTATCTGAGGAGGAATAGCGCCATCCACTGAGCTCAGGTATCCAGCGACCTTAGCACTCCAAGTCAAACGCTATGCGACCTGGTTTCCTGCATCGTAAAATTTCTCAGAACATTGTCTCCGGTTCGCTTGAAAGAATCTAGAAGACTGAAATAGTGATAATGGTAATAAGAAAGCTATTAAAGCTTCTGCCGTCGAATATGATGAGTTAATTTCTAAACCAATGCCCCGCCGTAAACGTTTGTTCAGAAAAAGCTATCGAAGTAGTTCTTCATCTGTCCTATTGATAGTGTGATGTATTTGGAAAAGAGTTCCTGGAAGCTAATTTCATTGCGGATACACACCCCGGAACTCTGCCGGACTATCTTGACCAACTGGCTGAAACCCTTTCGGCCCCGATCGGATTCTTTCTAATGCCCGAGATGAGCGGGCTTTGCTGTTTTCTAAATGGTTCACCACGATTCGGACAGGGTAATACCAAATCCTGCCTGCATACCCCCGGTTCGTAGGGGCATAGCATGCTATGCCCCTACGAGGTTCCTGATTATGAATCGGGGTTTCCCAAATCGGATTTCGTATAACATCTCGTTTTCGTGGCAGTGACGTTTCGGTATGACCGAGTGGGAGACGCCACCCTATATGTAGGCGTCTCCCAGAAGTTAGGCTAACTAGGAAATAGCTGTGAGGCTTACTCCCCTCTACCATCACCGGATTGTTCAAACGCCTGAATCTTCTCGGCCAGGCTGTCTACAGTTTCGTCAGCAAACAGCTCATCCCGCTGCTGCGGGTAATCTCCACCATCGGACCACAAGCGGCTAATCAAAACCACTACCTGAGACGAGGCCATCGTCTGATTCAGAATACGCAGGGCGTCTTGAATGACCGCTTGCTCATTGGGAAGTACAATCTTCATTCGGTTATCTCAGTGATCTCCAAAATAAAGGGGATGATCTCGGACTCATAGAGTACTACCATGCTAGAGACCGCTCTTTGGGCGGCGGAGTTAGGATTTTGTAAAACCTCCTAAACAGCGGCAGTAAAAAGCCTCATGCGCAAAGCTACCATCATAAGCGTGACCACCGACCGGCAACTAAAGATCCCTCCCGAGATTCAAGAACAGTTGAACCCGGGGGACGAGTACCTGATTTCCGTAACTGATGATGTCATTACCTTCCAAAAAATCCAGAAACCTCTTCAGTTCGACCAACTGCAGCAAAAAATCGATGCCTTGGGGCCAGGCCCCAACGAAATGAGTCTGGAGGAAATTAGCACTCTGGTTAAAGACGTACGGCAACAGATTCAGACTGAGGCAGAATCTGCTGGATAAGGGTTGTTGGTGATGCTGAGGCAGTTGTAGCGGGCGATCGCGATTTGCTAGTGCTAAAGGAATTCTCAGGAATCCCTATTCTTCTGCCGCAAGATTTCCTAAAAATGTGAGCGTGACTCAAACCTACGCCACAAACCCTGATTGGGTCGAACTAGCGGCTAGCTGATGCTATGGGCGATCTAAAAACTGGGCGATCATTTCTTTGGCGGGTTCAACCATAGCCCAAGAACCATCGGCCTGACGCCTGAGGGTGGCAAAGGCCACGATGTCGCCGCTGCCGATGGGCTCTCCCTGGGCGCGATCGCCCAACCGCACCTGGCGCAGCCCGCAGATGCGAAACAGGTAGGCGGGCACGTCAGGACTCGACAAAATAACGCACAGGTCAATGTTGCCTTCAGCGGGCTGGATTTTGCCGTCAAAGGGCATAAACACGCGCTTGCCCTGCATATCGACCGTAATATCGCCCAGGCCGCTCTGCACCTGATACCCGGCCAGGCGATCGCCCGGCTGTAGAGCCCACTTTTGGTGCAGGGTCACATTGCGGGGGCCAGGCTCTGAGGCACCGGAGCGAGAGCAGGCTCCCGCTCCGACCAGCAGCCCTAGGGCGATCACCCCGAGGCCAAGGCGAGTCACGCTGCTTTTCATCCAACCCTTGCTATGCCTGGGGTGCTTTACCACGGTGACTTTAATGTAGATACAGGTGAACTAAAGTTCATATATACCAGAATTATGCCACGGTTTGCTGAAGACAGAACGGCTACTGTCATCATCCGGGGGACGGTCGAGGCGCTAGGATATTAAGGCCATTTGGAGGCCCACCGTGTTTTTCAGCGTCGTCACCCCCACCTACAACCGCAGGCCCATTCTCGAAAAGTGCCTGCGTGCCCTGGAGCAGCAGGTTTTTGACCCCGCTCTAATTACGGGTTACGAGCTGGTAGTAGTCGACGATGGTTCCACCGACGGCACCCTGGAGTGGCTAAGGCAAAGTGCCGCTGAGTTTCCCCACGTGCGGCTGCACGAGCGCCACCACGGGGGGGCGGGGGCCGCACGAAACTACGGCGTGCAGGTAGCCCAGGGCGACACCATTGTCTTTGTCGACAGCGATGTGATTATGCCGCCGGGGAGCATGCAGGCCCATGCCAAAGCGCTGAGCGAGGCCTACCAGCGCCTGGGGGACGATCGCGTGTTTACCGCCGGGCATCTGATCAATACCAGTGACTTCGAGCAGCCCACCGCAGCACCGGCCAAGGTAACGGACTTTTCTAATGCCTTTTTTGACACGGCCAATCTGGCGATCGCCCGTCACTGGCTGCTGACCGCCGGTCTGTTCGATACCGAATTTAGCCAGTATGGCTGGGAGGATCTGGAGCTGGGGGTGCGGCTTAAAAATCTGGGCGTCACCATGGTGAAGGTGCCCGACGCCGTTGGCTACCACTACCATGCCCCCTTCTCCCTCGACCAGATTCCCAAGATGATTGACCAGGAGATCCAGCGGGGCCGCATGGGGGCGATTTTCTACAAAAAACACCCCACCCGCGAAGTGCGCATGATGATTCAAATGACCTGGCTGCATCGAGTGCTTTGGGGATTGCTGACCGCAGGCGGCAGGCTCAACGAAAACACCATGGCCCCGCTGCTGCGCTGGTTAATTGACCAGGGCAACCCCGCCCTGGCCCTAGAACTAGCCCGCATTTTTCTCAATTGGTATACCGTGCAGGGGGTCTACGCGGCCTACGGCGAACTGCAAGAGCAGGGCTAGGCCGCTGAGGCCAATTGCCATCGGCCTCAGCCACTGCTATAGCAGCCACATTTCTGCCGCACTCGCGATCGCCATCGCTAGCATCGCAACCGATAGGTACTGAAGCACTGGCGCTCGCTGTTGTCGCTGTCGTTCCGCTGACCGCAGGGCACCGTAGATATGGGGCGCACCTAACAGAAAGAAAAACAAATGCAGGATATCGAGCTTTTGCCGCTCTAGGGCGAGAGGAGATTGATGCGTCATCGTGACATTCCTTGCGCGTTTGAGCCGTCGTTGCCAGCCCTAAGGTAACACAATGTTAAAAAAAGTTGTGTTATGGCGTGATGTGATCATTGCAGCTGATCGATAGTGTGGTGTATCTGATGATCGATTGCGCTTCATTAGAGCTAATACCAGTGCCAAAGTTAACGCAGTGACTGAGCCCGGCCAACCCATAAAACGGTGGCATTGCAAATGCTACGCTATAGGCTGAATTTCACCGATTGCTCGTATTCATTCTGCGATCCTATGTTAGAACCCTCGCTGCTGCGCGCCCTGGTTTGGACTGATTACCGTCTGGCCGTCTTGTTTACGGTCTTGATGCCGCTGGCGCTGCTGATCTGGGCCTTTGTGCAAAAAAACGAGGCCATTCAGCGGCTGCTGCTGATCTATTGGAAGGTGGCCAGCCTGCTGATGATTACCGTCTACCTGATGATTGGCGGTTTCAACATCAGCTTTTTGGCCGGGCTCATGGCACGGGTGCTAATTCCCATCTCGCTGTGGTTTTGGGTCGATCTCAACGAAGAAATTCGTGAACAGCCCGGTACGGTGCTCAAGCTAGTGTTTAGCGCCTGGCGCTGGGCAATTACCCTTTACAACATCATTGGCGGGGCAATTTTGCTGGGCTTTTTGCCCTGCGCCTTCTCCGGGACGCGGTTTGGGGCTGCCGACTGCCAGGTTTGGCTCGAACCCCCGCTGCTCTATAGAGAATATTTCCACGGGGGCTACACCCAGGGGTTCCTGGGCTTCTTTGGCATTGTGGGCCTGATCATTTATGTGGCCTCCCTGGCCTGGTTTGTGTTTGTGCGATTGGGCAAGCAGGGCCGTCAGGCGATCAACTAGGGCGGTGAATGGGTGGATGGGTGGGCGAGTGGATGGGTGGGTGCGGTGATGAATCCTGGGTTTCGGCTTGAGCAATACACCCTCAGGCAGCCGTCGCTGGTGCTGCTGGTGCAGGCGGTGATCGATGGTGAAGCCGATGAGGTACTGATTTTTCGTGGCTTTTCGAGTTCGTTGATGCGCCCTACTGCCACCGACCCCGAGGTGCCGGTGTTGCCTGCGGAGGCTGAGATTCAATCGATTGATATTATGGTTGGCCCCTACAACCCCGCTGCGCCCCAATATCTCCAGCGGGAGCTATCTTGGGCGGAGATGCGATCGCTGCTAGAAGACGCCGGGGTTTGAATTGTAGAGTGATGGGCACGCTTCGCTTGGCGCCATCCTTCCCACTAAGCTTCAGAGTTGTTTATCTAAGATCACGATAATCC
>NZ_JADEWX010000005.1 GCF_015207395.1 Nodosilinea sp. LEGE 07088 | reverse complement strand
CAATGTCAGAAATATCTCTCCGGCCTCCTGAATGCACTGCTCGACGGTTGCATTAGGAAAATTAAGCAGCGTATCTAGGTGAAAGTCCATGATGTCAATCCCCCTAAACGTAACTCATTATACAATTACCACCCTGGATCCGGAAGAGCCAGTATGACTTGCAGATTAGTCATAGTTTGATGTCAGATTGACGAATTGCGCTTCATAACTCTCCTAGTAGCTTGATTTATTTCTACAGGATAATTTATTCATGATTTCAGGCATTGATATGTCAGTCCCTATGATCGCAGGGCTTCTAGATTCAATAATCGAGGAGATGGGAGCTAAGGATAGGCGTGAGCATGAGCGCCGGATGAAGGAGCTTCAGATCATTGAGAATTCTAACTTGAAGGATGAGTATGTAAAGCAATTGCTTCTTGATCGAATACTGTATCCAGTTGAGAAGGCGCAACATGATATTCAAAATACTGCTAAACATGCTCAGTGGTTATCTGAAATAGTTCTTTTTCATTATAAGGATCATGGCCTAACTCAAGAGCAAGCTTATGAGCTTTCAAAGCAACTCAAACTACTTGCGATTCAAATCACCCACGCAGATTCATTGCATGATCTCAAGTTCGTCTATGCAGTAATCACGATGTTCAACAACAAAGTTTCAGTTTTCAAGCATTCTAAGAGAGAATACTCTATCCATTACAACATCAGGGATCACATTCTCAACAAACTGAATAGCTGCATTGCTACTGGTAATAATTTCAAGGTCAGGGAAGAACTGATGAAATTGATGACTGGTCAAAGCTTACCTATTTTAGAACCCCAAAAATAATAAAATTTACATTTAGAAAGCTTGACAAAAATGAGAAATCAGCTATGTCTGTATCTTCTGATCAAGTTAAAAAGACCATAGAGGCGATTACTTCTCTAGTCGATCCGTCCAGTGATCGATATGGGCAATTGCTTAATTGGCAGAATCTACCTGACCCTTTTTGGCATTATGGGATTGGCCTGTCCGACACTTACATTTTTGACCCAGGTCAGGGGCTGTGTCCTTTCGAACGAAGTGACACAAGGTTTGTTGTTGGCATTGAGGATCTTGCTTTTCCACCAGATAAAACCATTAAGCGCCTTAGGCACGCTCTTAGTATTTTTGCGGATTGGGAATATACCCTACCTGGCTGGAATTGTGAGCATCTTGGCCGATTGATTGCTACCGATCAGCCCAGATGTTATCAAAGCAGTCCTATTTGGTGGCTGTGCGATATGACTCCAGAAGGTGATCATAAAACTGCTCAACAGGTTTTCCACAGCTACTTGAGCACGGTCGATCCTAAGTTGATCCGATAATGTGCCACGTGCAATCCATAGGTGCTAAAGATGCATTCTACCAAGTTGGCAATTCGGGCATCTTTAGTGAGGGTATAATAACTCTATGTCGCTCAAGTTGCCTGGAATCCACCTATGAGCCAGCAGTTAACTCTAGAAATAAGTGATGAAGCCTACGCTGACCTACAGCGCAAGGCTAGTGCAGTAGGCATCTCTATAACAGAGTGGATAGTTACCATTCTAAGCAGACAGGGCGCGGTAGCTAGCAAAGTGATGCTGTCTGTAGAGCAACAAGAGCAGGCACGGCAGAAGTTTAAAAGTCATGCAGGGGCAATCAGTTTAGGGTACGCAACGGGTACAAACAACGAAGCAATTGATGCAGACCTTGCCAAAGCTTATGCCGATGAGTATTAATGGCGGAGTCTCTTGGTGCTTTTAGATACATCTGGCTTACTGTGCTACTTGCATCGTGATGAGCCACAACATGAAAAAGCTGTGCAACTCGTCGATGATTCAACCAGTGGGCTTTTGACTCACAGCCATGTCCTGGCTGAGTTGGTGGCCCTCGCCCTGATTCGCCGCCTTCCTCGGACTAAGGTTTTAGAGTTTGTAGTTGATTTGGTTGATAACCCAGACATTGAAACGGTTTGGGTTGATGAGCAACTGCACCGAGAAGCTATGCAGCTTTTGCTTACTCGGCAGGACAAGGGGTATTCCTTATGCGATGCAGTTAGCTTTATCCTGATGCGCCAGTGGGGAATAACCGATGGATTGACGACAGATCGCCATTTTGAGCAGGAGGGATTTATTAGACTCCTGCCGCCAGCTAGCTAACACTGCGTTAGTGCGGACGGTACAAAGGTTATCGGTGCAGGTTCGAGCTTACCTGCCGCCGCACAACTTCACCGTTATGCAGCTCAATTCTTTGCAGAGGTGTAATCGAGCATTTTCAACAACATTGGCAGAATCAGGGTGGTCTACCCGCCTTTCAACAGCGTGTTCGGTCTATGCTCAATCTGCCTGAGAGCAGCAATAATGGATAGTATAATTATAAAGTGCCGAGTGGGGTACCAATGACTGAGTTGCTTGAGCGTGCGATCGCCAGGTTGCAGGCTCTACCTGAAAGTGAGCAGAACGCAATTGCTTCAATCATCCTAGAGGAAATTGAGGATGAGCGCCGTTGGGATGAAGCATTTTCCCGTTCTCCAGATATTCTTGCCAAACTTGCAGTTTCAGCAATGGCTCGTTCTTATTCTAACTATGCGCTCAACTATTGATCCTGAGAAGATAGAGCTGCTTATGGAAATTCTCGGCAGAGAAGCTCGTAGTTCGGGCTCCGTCTATTTCACAGGAGGAGCCAGTGCTTTATTGATTGGCTGGCGAAGTTCTACCGTTGATATTGATATTCGCTTAGACCCTGAACCAGCAGGAATTTTTCAAGCGATTGCTAAACTCAAGCAAGAACTCAACATTAACATTGAGCTTGCTTCACCTCAGGATTTTTTGCCACCCCTTCCAGGGTGGCGTGATAGAAGCGTGTTTATTGGCAAGCGCGGCAGAATTTCGTTCTATCATTATGACTTTACTGCTCAAGCACTTTCTAAACTCTCAAGGGGATATGATCGTGACCTAAATGATGTTCGGGCTATGTATGCGCAGAGATTATTTTCGTTAGAAGGTTTGCGTGATTGCCTAAGCGCTATTGAGCCTGATTTAATTCGTTTTCCCTCGCTTAACCCTGAGATCTTGAAGGGTAAAGTTAATAAATTTATTGAGCAAGCATCACTAGGAGAAAAGTAGCTATGGAATTGCAGGAATTACCAGGGTCAGAATTAATCTTGCCTGGACTTGAGGATTTTCACAATGGCAACTTTGAAACCATTGGAGCGTTGTTGATTGCGATCGCATCAACACGCTTAATTGAAGCAGGCTTAAATTTCCCCGCAAGTCACTTAATTTCCGAACCAGAGCTCACACTGTACAACCATTTACAAAATGAACGAGACGATGCTTATCCTTACTACAATGCTTTATTGAGCAGTCTCAACAGCTTTTGCAATGCACTAGAACTTGCTAATGCCACCTAACAATGGGTTGGAGCGGGGGAACGTAAAGATATCGGTGAGAATTCAAGTTTGTCTGCCGCCGCACAACTTCACCGTTAGACGCGCAACTCGAAGTCGTTCAGGGGGATGACTCTTTAATCCTTTCCCTGCCAGTGTTCAGGTAGATGTCCGCATCGGAATGTTCAACCCGTAAGGGGAGGGCAGTATCAGCAGACGAGGTTAACTGTCAAAGCACCTTCAGAACCAAATTGACGAGCGAGCGGGGCAAGTTCAGCTTGTGCGGTTGGCCGGGGGAAATCGCGATCGCTGAGTAGCAATTTCGGTAACGAGGCCTACTATCGTCTCTGCCGCGGCTAAGTTGAAGCTATGGCGCCATGAGCAACGAACATTATGATCACTCACCTCACACCATTACTGCTCGGAGCCACCCTGTTGCTATCCTGCACGGTGCCCCCGGAACCAGCCTCGTCTACGCCAGATTCTCCCCCCGCGGTTAGAACTGAGGAAACCCTCAATGAGCCCTTGCCAGAGACGGTCCGCGATCGCATCAAAGCCGACCTGGCCAGTCAGTTAGACATTCCCGCTGAGCAGCTCGTGATAAGTCAATACAGTCGGGAAACCTTCTCAGATGGCTGTTTGGGTCTGGGAGGGCCTGCCGAATCCTGCTTGGCTGCGTTAACGGAGGGCTGGCAAGTTGAGGTGATCAACCCCCAAACCGGCCAGCGCT
The DNA here is from genome assembly GCF_015207395.1 of Nodosilinea sp. LEGE 07088. GTDB lineage: Bacteria > Cyanobacteriota > Cyanobacteriia > Phormidesmidales > Phormidesmidaceae > Nodosilinea. The sequence goes on along the minus strand of NZ_JADEWX010000005.1, from coordinate 84,979 downwards.
ACCTCTATCGCAGCGATCTGACCGGCGATCAAATCCGGCGGTCAGAGGCCGAGCAAAGCCTGCCAGAATCGGTTCGCGATCGCATCTTTGCAACAGCTGAACGCGACGGCCTCAATCCATCGCGCCGCCTGGAAATCATCGCCGCTGAGCCGCAAATTTGGGGCGGCTGCTACGGACTGGCGACGGCAACTGAAATGTGCACAGAGGTGGCGATTTCGGGCTGGCGGGCCGTCCTTAGCGATGGCGAGCAGTACTGGATTTACCACACCGACAGCAGGGGCGAAACCGTCCGCCTCAACGCAACAGCGAGTGGCGGTACTGCCGTACCTATGTTCATTCCCCGGGGCTATCCGCAAGACCTTGGCGATGAAACCAGCGTTCAGAGCATCATTCGCCATGACTCTGGCATCAGAGAAGTCGTCATGCTAGAAGCCGATGGCCGCCTCTTCCAGATTCGCTCTCGTGAGGGTGAGGTCCTAGACCGCACGATTACAACGGTGGGGCAGTCTCGCACAGAGGTGATGTGGCAGCGGCTCGAACAGTCTAACTTTGCCCATGTCGATGGCATTCGCTATCAGCCCAAAGATACCGATGCTCCGCTGGTTGAGCTGATGACTCGCAGGGGCGTCGTTGAATATGCCGCGGGTAGTCTCGACAGTCTGCCCCCCGACCTCCAAACCGTGATTCAGCAGTGGAAGGCGTTGCAGTAGCTTCAAGCGATCTGAGATCTGGCTTAAAAATGGCGGCTGCGTATCGCCCCTACAGCACCCGTAGCACGCTGGGTACGCTGTGAATTTCGCTAAAGCCTCGAATTTCATCCAGCGCGGTTTGAAAATTCGCCTCGGTGACCTCGTGACTGACGATCACAATCTCCGCCCGCGTGTCGTGCTGACCAATCTGCACAATCGACTCCAGGCTTACCTGGTGGCGGCCAAAACACAAGCCCAGCTTGCCAATCACCCCCGGCTCATCCTCCGCCAGCAGGCGCACGTAGAAGCGGCTGACAATATCGGCCATGGGGCTAACCTTGCAGTAGTGCTGGTGGCTACAGGCCAGTAGCGGGTTGGTGGCCTGGGGCGTCGTCCCCGCCTTCAGGTTCGCCGCCAGATTCAGCAGGTCAGACACCACGGCGCTGGCGGTTGGCCCCTCTCCAGCCCCAGGGCCAAAGAACATCACCTGGCCAATCGGGTCGCCCTCGATCAAAATAGCGTTGTAGACATCGTTGACCGAGGCCAGGGGGTGGCTCACCGGCACCAGCGTCGGGTGCACCCGCAGCTGGAGCTGGTCTAGCGCCTGGTCAGAGGTCTCGTCAAACTCGCCGTCGCGACGGGCGATCGCCAGTAGCTTGATCACAAACCCGAGGCGATCGGCATAGGCAATGTCGGCGGCGGTGACGTGGCGAATGCCCTCGCTATACACCTCCGATAGCTTAATGCGACCGCCAAAGGCCAGCGACGCCAAAATCGCGATCTTGTCGGCGGCATCCAGCCCGTCCACATCGGCGGTGGGGTCGGCCTCGGCGTAGCCCAGGCGCTGGGCATCGGCCAAAATCGCTTCAAAGTCACCCCCCTCTCGCTGCATGCGGGTGAGAATGTAGTTAGTGGTGCCGTTGATAATTCCCGTCACGGCGTGGATGCGGTTTACCCCCAGGGCCTGCTTGAGCGGCTGAATCACCGGAATGCCGCCCGCCACCGCCGCCTCTAGCAGTACGTAAACTCCGGCCTCATTGGCGGCGGTAAAGATTTCGTCGCCGTAGCGGGCGATCACCGCTTTGTTGGCGGTGACCACGTGCTTGCCCTGGGCGATCGCCTTGAGAATCAGCGATCGCGCCGGCTCCAGCCCCCCCAGTACTTCCACCACCACATCGATGGTAGGGTCAGCCACAATCCCCTCCAGGTCGGTGGTCATCAATTTGGGGGGCAGCGCCACAGCACGGGTTTTGTGCAGATTTCGCACCCCCACCTTGGCCAGCTCAATCTGGCCTACCAGGGGATGGCGATGGGCCGGGTCGAGCAAAATCTTGGCTGTCCCCGCCCCTACCGTTCCTAGCCCCAGCAGCCCAACACGCATAGCCTGAATTCCTTACCGCGATCGCTATGCCCAATTGTAAAGGGATTGTTGCCTCACCTGGAGACCGATACCGCTAGGTAACAAAAAAGGGAAGAGTTTTAGCCCTTCCCTTTTCTAAGATCAATTGATGCAACAAGTTACCCATTGATCTTTCCTATAGGGGCGAACAGCCATTCACCCCTACCAAGATTCCCGTCATCCCAAGACCTAGTAGGTCTCCACGTGCCAACGGTGCTCTTTCTTCATCTGCTTACGGAACTCAATCCAATCGACGCCATGCTTGGTGGCCGCGACGGTCATACCTTCATCAATGCCGTCTTCCATCCCCTTCAGACCACACATATAGGTGTGAGTGTTGGGCTTCTGCATCAGCTCCCAGAGTTCGTCAGCATGCTCAGCTACGCGGTGCTGAATGTACATGCGGCCACCCTCAGCATTCTGCTGTTCGCGGCTGATGGCGTAGGTGAGCTTAAAGTTGTCGGGATACTGCTCTTGTATCTGCTCCAGCTCTTCTTTGTAGAGGATATTGGGAGTATAGGGCACACCAAAGATCAGCCAGGCCATGCCCTTGTACTGATAGTCGGGATTTTTCTGGCGCTCGGCTGCTTTAAACATGCGCCACAGATAGGCGCGGAAGGGAGCGATCCCGGTTCCCGTCGCCAGCATGATGACAGTAGCCTCAGGGTCATCGGGCAGCAGCATTTCTTTGCCCACTGGCCCAGTAATTTTCACATCGGCCCCAGGCTCGATATGGCACAGATAGGTAGAGCAGGTACCATAGACCGTCTCACCTGTTTCGGGATGCTTATATTCAAGCTGGCGCACACAGAGCGACACAGTTTTGTCTTCTAGGTTATCGCCATGGCGGGTCGAGGCAATTGAGTAGAGGCGCAGCTTGTGGGGCTTACCCTGATCATCGGTACCAGCCGGAATAATACCAATACTCTGACCCTCTACGTAGTGAAGATCACCCTCCGATAGGTCGAAGGTAATGTGCTGTACAATCCCTGAACCGCCCTCTCGAACTAATGGTTCGTTCGACAATACCTTGCCGACATAGGGGTCTTTGGGCTTGTAGAGGTTAATGGGCACACTGGCACCAGGCTTTTGTGCGGCTTGAGTCATGGGCTTTTTCTTGGTTGTGGTGGGCGCGGTCTCGGCTGGGGCAGCAGCCTCGGCAGACACAGCCACAGGAGCTTTAATTGGCGTTGGTTCAACATTGCTCGCAGTTCCCACCTTTTCAATCGGTCGGATGCTCACAATCTTGCCGCCCATGCGGGTGATCCGCTGCATCTCCTGGTTCATACGGGCGTAGGGCACCGTGAGAAAAACACTGCCACTCGTGCGAATGGGGTTGTTCATCTGGTCGGTTGCTGCGCTCTGACGCAGACCCTGAACCTCGTATAAAAACAAGCGGCTTCCTGCCACAGTACTGGCGTTTCCGCCGCTCACACTTGGATTGTACATACTCTAAAATTCAGTGACTCTCTAGACCCAACTAAGTGCGACGGAAGCACACCGTCATGACCCGCCGCATAGATCCTGTTGCACCTGCTCAGCCAGCCCAATGGCTCACTCAGAAATAGCGCATCAGAAATACATTTAGCTTAGGGTATCACTGTAAGACGGTGTCACGCTGAAGGTTCAAAGACTCCGCAGGCCGAGCAGCCTACATCTGTCTCTGCACCCAACGCTGCCTATACCCCAGTGAATGGTTGCACTCTAATAACATCCTGCGGGAAAGATTGTGTCCTTTGCAGCAGCAGACGTTAATTTAATCTAAAATCTCTGCCCAAGCAAAAACATATCAAAGCCCTTTGGCAGAGCTGATCCCCCCGCAAAAACTGTTGTGAAGGATACTAGCTTCTGATAGGATGAGACTAATTGCGGTAGAAATACTTATCCTCTACGGCTAGATGCCGTGTCTTTGACTGATCTACACCTGGCGAGCAGTATAAACCTAGTCGGTGCTCTGGCTTAGGTAAATTGTCTCCAGGCCAGGTCAACAGTGATAGGTAGAGTGTCGAGTGAACCATTGGGCCACAGCACTTGAGCTTTATCGACGCGACATTCGCAAGTCATTCACCCTGTTGGGCAGTTGTTCTAGGGTGTTGAAGGGTGTTGGAGGGTGGGCTAGACCGGCATAATTGTTTGGCATAGCTTTTTCTGGCTGCGTTGCAGCGCTGGGTTTTGTTTTATAAAAGGTTGTTTAGGGGGAGCTTATGAGCAGCAAGCCAGGTAAGGTAATTTTGATCGGTGTCGCTGGCGACTCTGGATGTGGTAAGTCTACGTTTCTACGACGACTGAGCGACTTGTTCGGTGCTGAGTTCATGACTGTCATCTGTCTAGATGATTACCACAGCCTCGATCGCAAGCAGCGTAAAGCAGCAGGGGTGACAGCCCTCAACCCTAAGGCCAACAACTTTGATCTGATGTACGAACAGATCAAGGCTCTGAAAGCAGGCAACAGCATCGATAAGCCCATCTATAACCACGAAACCGGTGAGCTGGATCCCCCTGAGCGAGTTGACCCCAACCGCATCGTTGTGATTGAAGGGCTCCATCCCCTCTACGACGAGCGCGTCCGCGGTCTGATTGATTTCAGCGTTTACCTCGACATCAGCGACGAAGTCAAAATCGCCTGGAAGATTCAGCGCGACATGGCCGAGCGGGGTCACACCTATGAGGATGTGTTGGCCTCGATTAACGCTCGTCGGCCTGACTTCGAAGCCTACATCGACATCCAAAAGCAGTATGCCGATGTGGTGATTCAGATTCTTCCCACCCAGCTCATTCCCAACGATGAAGAGAAGAAGGTGCTGCGGGTACGCCTGATGCAGCGAGAGGGGATTGCAGGCTTTGACCCCGTTTACCTGTTTGACGAGGGTTCAACCATCGATTGGATTCCCTGTGGCCGCAAGCTGACCTGCTCTTACCCGGGCATTCGCATGCACTACGGCCCCGATTCTTACTACGGGCATGAGGTTTCAGTTCTGGAGGTTGACGGTCAGTTCGATCGCCTTGAAGAGCTGATTTACATCGAGAGCCACCTCAGCAACACCTCGACCAAGTACTACGGCGAAATGACCGAGCTGCTGCTTAAGCACCGAGAATATCCGGGTTCAACCAACGGTAGTGGTCTGTTCCAGGTGCTGGTTGGTCTGAAAATGCGCGCTACTTACGAGCGCCTGATGGCGACCGAGCGCGAAGTCGCAACTACGGTTTAGGCCACAGCCTAATCTATCTGGCTTAATAAAGAGAGGATTGCCAATACAGGGTGTCCTCTCTTTTTTTACCTATGGAACTGACTACCCCAGCCCTGCTGTTTCCCGCGATTTCGCTGCTGCTGCTGGCCTATACCAACCGCTTTTTGGTGCTAGCTCAGCTGATCCGCCAGCTCCATAGCTCGGAGCGAGACTACTTTCAAAGCATGGTACAGCGCCAGATTGCTAATCTACGTCAGCGGATTGCGCTGATTCGCCTGATGCAGGCTTTGGCCGTGTCGAGTTTTACCACCTGTACCCTATCGATGCTGGCTTTGTTTATCGCTCAACAGCGGCTGGCAGAGGTATTTTTTGGCTTCAGTCTGGTGCTATTGACGGCGTCGCTGTTGACCTCGCTGTACGAGATCGCCATTAGCACCCAGGCCATTGAGGCCGAGTTGGCCGATATTGATGCCAAATGTCGTCTGCCCCGAGAGTAAGCCAGGCTACTGACTCTTAAGCGTGAGGGTTTGGTTGGGCTCAACGACGACAACCCGCTGGGCCGTGACGTTGCCGATAACGGCCCCCGCAGCAGCTCCACCGACAATGCTGCCAATGGAAATGCGATCAAAGATGCCTCCCAGAGCCGCTCCTCCCGCTGCCCCAATGCCCGCATCCGTGAGAATAGCGCCCGTATTGGTTTCTCTGGGGTCTTTAATGTCGCGCAGCAGTTCAGAACTGGCGTTGATGGCATAGACCTGGTTACCCACTTCAACAGCCGTGGCCACATAGCGCACCCCACCCTCGGCAGGCTCAAACCGACCGCGCACCGTTGACCCGGCGGGGATATTGCGTCCATTGAGGTTGGTCGCGGCACCTGTCCGCAGAGACTGTTCAACCGTGGCATCGGTATTCAGGTAAAGGGGTTCACTATTGGGGGTAATGGCCTGAATCGGGGATGAGACAAACAGCTGCGCCTGGGCGATCGGGGCTTGTACTAGAGCCGTCACAGGCATTAGGGTCAGGGCTAAAACGGCAAGGGGAGTAACTTTCATGACGACCTCCAAAGTGTTGTATCAGAAGTGTTGTATCAGAAGTGTTGTATCAGAAGTGTTGTGTAGGAGAAAGGGAGTAGATAACTGATGAGAGATAGAGAGAAAATAATAGAGTATTGTAATTAGGCTTCTGGCAATCTAAACGATTCTGGGTATCGAACCAAGACCATCATATGCGATCGCTCCAGCAACCATCACATCGCGGTTATTTATAGCCTACCTCTACAAAATGAGGACGCGCTGAGCAGCCCGGTGTTCCTATCTGTTGTCAACATTAACCACGATGCAAACGACCGCCGAGTACACCTGTGCATTTTGTGGCGAGCCCAACACCACTTTTGTCGATCTCTCCGCTGGGCTCACCCAGGCTTACATCGAAGACTGCCAGGTGTGCTGCCGCCCCAACCAGCTCTACATCACCGTTGACGATCTCTCTCTCGGCATCGAGATTGCTACCGACTACGTCGAGTGACCCACCCTCGATACTATTACTGCTGCAGTTGCCCCCGGGCAAAATTTCCTCTCTACCCCCGATATTTTGAGGCTTAGACAGCGTTTTGCCGTTTAGGGCAAAGCGCGGCGGCGGCAGATGCGCCAGCCACAAAAAAGCCCCGTCTGATCGCAGGCGGGGCTGAGCAGCGATGATTTGCTACCTGTGTAGCAACAAATCAGTCTAGAAAGACAGCTGCGTTTGCAGGTTGAAGATAAAGATATCTGGATTGTTGCTGAAGTTATTAGGCTCCAGAATCCAGTAGACCGACGGCATGAGCGCAATGTTGCGGCTCAGCGGGTAGCGATAGGAGAGCTCAATCTCCTGCTGTCTGCCCCCATCACCCGCCCCAGACACTAGAAACTGGCGTCCGTTGATGACGCTAAAGGGCACCAGGTAGGAAATGGTGGCTTGGGCCCCTTCTTTAAAGAGATTGGGGAAAGCGAGGCCAAACTGAAGCGACTGGGCATCGACGCTACCAACCGATGTCTGGGTGGTAGCTGAGGTCAGCCCAACCGTGCCGTAGCTGTAGCGGCCAAATAGACCCAGCCAGCTCACAGGCGTCCAGTCAAAGTTCACCAAGAAGGTGTCGGCAGGGGCATTGGTCAAAGGGCCGCCAACGCCATCATCGGCAAAGCCGTAGATCGGTTCACCGAAGGTGCCGCCAATTTGCCCCAATCCGTTGGGCATCAGGTTAGAGCGGGTGTACAACAGTCGCAGGTTGAAGTTGTTAAAAGGCCGAATACCCAGCTGGCCAGTGATGGTGCTGGTGCCACCAAACAGACCCCGAGTGGGGTCATCGGGAGCCTTAAGGCCGCCAATAAACTCAGTGTTTTCAGCCAGGTAGCCAACCCGGAAATCAAGCCAGTCGGCAATATCCCAAACTGCGATCGCACCCGTACCCCGGTCAACAGCATTGACCTGGGTGCCCCCACTGGAGTTAAAGCTATTGGCTCCAGTCAAGAAAAAGGTGTAGCGGTTGTTGTCGAAGTAGGCATACCAGTTAATCCGGGGGCCAATGTCAATGGTGAGGCTATCTCCCACCGGAAAGGCATAGCTGAGCTCCCGCACGGCAAAATCAAAGGCCGTTGGTGCACCGGTCTGAAACACAAAAGGCGTGCCAAAGGTATTAAAGAGACCTGCCGAGCCGTAGACGTTGGCAGGGGCGGTACCACTACCCGTTACCAACTGTAGCTTGAGGCGATCGGCCCCGCTAAAGGAGGTGTCAAAGTTGAGCCAGAGTAGGTTACCAACGGTCAAGGCTGTGTCACCCGTGATCGTACGCACAGGAGTACCCCGAGGGCCCGGGTTGAATATGCTAGCGCCCTCAGCCAGGACATTTCCCCCGGAGGTACCAATGCCGAGGTTAGAGAACACCTGCCCCCGTAGCTTGGTCACGGTAGAAAACTGCTGGGCCGCCAGCTCAGCAGTTTCAGCTTCGAGCTGGTCAACCCGAGTGGTCAGGGAGGCTAGCTCAGCAGCAAATTCCTCTTGCAGACGACGAATAGTGGCCAGATCCTCGTCTGAGATGCCGGTACTGAGGGTGCCTACAATTACATCCAGGCAGGCATTGAGCCCAGCGGCAAACTCATACCGAGTGATGCTGCGCTGTCCACGAAAGGTGCGATCGGGGTAGCCCTCAATGCAGCCATAGGTTTCAACCAGATTGCTGAGCGCCTGAAAAGCCCAGTCAGAGGGCAAAACATCAGAAAAGTCGGTAACCTGAGTGATCTGAGCTAAGCCATCAGCAGGGTTGACTGTGCCATCACTCTCAATACCGGCCTCCAAATCGCTGACGCGAAACATAGCAGCGGCCTCGGGCTCACCATTCTCCGTAGGCTCAAATGCTGCCAAAGGCTCAGCGGCCAGCAGCGGCACGCCGTCAGGTTCAGCCAAAACTGCCGACGGTGCCGAGTCTTCGTGGGCAGCCAAGGCCAGCGCCAAAGGATGAGTTTCTACTCCAAGGGCCCCATACTCAGCCACCAGCGTATCGGTCTCCGCTGTCGAGTCAGACTTCAGCGCCTCAGCATCACTCGCTAAAGCCGTTGTCGCCGACATTAGCATCACGGTTGCAGCCAGTAGACCGCGCCCACAACCCAACCAACCCATGCGCATTGAGGCGCTCAAAGACAATATATTCACCATCACACATCCTCACACCAAAGTTCTCACATTCATGTGGCTAGGAACCCGGTTAATTAACCCACCGTCTTAGCCTCTAGAGGTCTAAGGTGAGGGGTCAATGCCTACCAGGTAAACAGCCGGTACTTAACCTAAAGTCGGGAGAGCCCGACAGAGGAACTGCTGAGAGTCCCGATCGCCTAGCCCCAGGCCAGACGCATCGATGGAAAAATCTGTAGTGCCCTGGGTGCAAACGGGCTTGCAACAGGGACATATAAATTTGGCTAGGCTTCTGCTTCGACCGCCTCAGATGTCTCTCGCAAGCTAGGCACCCTAGGCCGACCCGGCAAAATTATATTGAGCAGGATAGCCGTCAGACCTCCGGTTGAAATCCCCGAAGAGAACACGTTTTTGATTAAGGCAGGCTTATCAGCAAAGATATCAGGGGAGTAGACGACCCCTAGACCAAGGGCCAGAGAAACAGCCACAATCAAGCTGGAACGACGGTCAAGACCCGTAGACGCCACAATGTTTAAGCCTGCTACCGCAATTGAGCCAAACATAATGATCGTAGCCCCACCCAAAACAGGCTGGGGAATAACCTGGAAAATGCCTCCAACGATGGGAATTAGGCCCAGAATGACAAAGATACCGGCGACGAAAAAGCCTACATAGCGGCTGCCCACACCGGTCATTTGAATAACGCCGTTGTTTTGGCTAAACGTCGTGTTGGGGAAGGTATTGAGAACAGCCGCAATGGCCGAGTTAACCCCATCCCCCAGCACCCCGCCCTTGATGCGGCGAAAATAGATTGGCCCAGCCACGGGTTCACCAGAAACAGCTGACGTCGCCGTTAGGTCACCGATAGTCTCAATAGCCGTAATCACGTAGAGAATTACAAAGGGAGCAAAGGCCGCAAAGTTGAAGTCCAGACCGTAACGCAGAGGCAACGGTAAGCGCACAATGGGCAGGCTACTGAGGGAGCCAAAGTCTACCAGACCCAGAAAGATTGAGATGGCATAACCCACTATCAGGCCAATCGCGATCGCCCCCATGCGCAAAAAGCGATTTTGGGAGAGCGTTAGAGCAACCACAATGGCCAAAACCAGACCCCCTAAGAGTAGGTTTTGAGTGCTGCCAAAGGTTTCGTTTGCTACTGCGGGAGCCCCCCCAGCCAGGCTAAAGAAGCCCGTTTTGATCAGGCTCAAGCCGATAATCATCACCACCGACCCCGTCACCACCGGGGTAATAATTTGCTGCAACAGGTGCAAAAATCGACTCAGGATGATTTCGACGGCAGAGCCAAAAAAGCACACCCCAAAAATCAGCGCCAGCGCTTGCTCAGGCGTGCTGCCATTGGCAATAGCCGCTGAACCGACGCCAATCACCGGCCCCAGAAAGGCAAAGCTAGTCCCCTGCAAGCTGAGTAGACCAGACCCAATAGGCCCAAATCGGCGGCACTGAATAAAGGTACAGATGCCGCTGGCAAACAACGACATGCTGACAATAATGCCTGTATCAGCCGGACTAAGCCCCAGGGCTCCGCTAATAATCAATCCCGGAGTAATAATGCCCACAAAGGAAGCTAGCACGTGCTGAAAAGCGACAAAAATAGCCTCCCCAACCGGCGGCTGATCATTTAAGCCATAGAGCAACTCAGACTGAAAATTGATTTTGTCACCGTCCATATCCTGCTCGACGGTGGCGCCGTGGTCTGCCTGTGCCATGTATCCCCCTAAGAGTGACTTTGTAAAAAATTTAACTTTTACGACCTAACAAAGAATTACAACCAACACCAAGTTTTTTTGTTTCCCCGGATACAAATCAAATTCTTTCCCCACTACAACTTCGGAATTTAAGAAAATTTACGCTTTCACCCATGATTTTCTTTCCTACTGAATTAGCGGACTGCCTAGACTCCCTGAGGGCATAGCCTCAAAACGCACAATTCCTGCATGCGGTGCACTGTATACACTAGGTCATCAAATTCTATTGAAGTTTAAGGTGTACATTCTGTAATTGAAGGCACAAGGGAGGCGAGTATTTGCGGAAATTTGCCCGTCTCGCCGAGTCCTAGAACGCCGGTACAGAAACCCGGTTTCTCGGCCAGAATGCCAGTCATGCCGTTAGGGCAGTGACAAAGAAACCGGGTTTTTAGCCATACTGTACCGATGCTCTAGGCTGATTGCTGACCTGTTTGGCTAGGGTTAGGATTCAAACGTATACAGGGCAACAATGTGGTTTTACACCCTATCGCTAGGATGAGCGCTGGCGTGACGCCATAAAAAATTTGCCTATAAAAAATTTGCCTAGGAGATCACAAAAATGGTTAAGGGGCTGACCAAGTTAATCCTAGGGATGGGGATCCTGGCTTTAATACTAATGGGCTCCCCAGCTGGGGCAGACAAGTTAGCTGAGCCCATCAGGTTTGACGACACCGATGGCGCGATCGCAGTCATCTCGCTATACAAAACGACCCCAACGACCCAGGCTGCGGGTATCAAAGCCTTTTACAAAACTGCTAAGTCGTTTTACCAAACCATCCCAGGGTTCTATGGTCTGGCCCTATTTTCTAGCCTCGATGGGGCACGGGTCGTAGAGCTGAGTCAGTGGCAAGATCAGGCCAGCTACGAAGCCTTTCAAGCCTCTCTAACCAGCGGAGGTGAGGAAGATTACCCCAAATATTACGAAAAATACACCAGCAGCAAGGGCAAAAAAAAGGATCAGGACGGTGCGGGCTTAGGTGATCCTGTATTAACCGCCTCCTTTGCTGTAGAACAAATAGCATCGCCTCCGGGAATGGTCTCGGCGATACCTGCCACGATGGCTCTAGTGCAAATCAGCGATATTGTAGCTGATACCGTTGAGCACCAGGCCAATCTGGTCGTTGCCGCTCAGGCTACCTTAGACCAGCTACCGCAGCTTTACCCATCTCCCCGCACCGTTGTGGTACTGAGCGGGCTCGACACGCCCCATGTCATGCTTTTGGCCAACTGGGGCAGCACCGCAGAGTTTGGCGAGGTGAACCAAGTGCCTCAGTTGGCCATAGCCACGACCGTAGCAACCGCTGAAGACGGGCTTGAAGAATTTGTACCCGCAACAGATAGCCACCTCTACCAGACCGTTAAGGTGATTACGCCTAAAACCAAGTCCTATGGCAAGTAGAAATATCGTCAACTGTGCTACCGACGACGGTTCGAGAACCCTCCATGATGGCTGACAGGTCGTTTTAAGGCTGTGGCGCCATGCTTTCACGGCTGGTTTTGGCCATTACCCCAGGCCAGTTGTTGACATTTCCAGGGGTGCAACAACTCATTGCTTAGGTTGTGATTCCTGCTTACTTTAGATAGTTCAGATTCCTCACCATGGTTGCGAGTTCTCCGACTAAAACCGATTTCAACCTGGGCAACTACCTGCTGAGCGATGGCCCAGCGGGGTTTATGTTGAGTTGGGTCGCAGGGTTTGTGGATACCTCTGCCTTCATTATTTTATTCGGCATCTTTACCGCCCACGTGACCGGCAACATTGCCCTGGCGGGTTACGAGTTCGTGATGGCTGACGAAGAGTCAGTCATTACCCATCTGCTGATGATCCCAGCATTTATGGTGTCGGTGGCAGGCACGTCGCTGTTGGCCCGCTATGCTCGCAAGAAAAATTGGCCTGTTTTTGCGAGCCTGCTGACCGCTGAGGCCGTGGCCTTAATCGTTTTTTTGATCGTTGGCGTCAACTTGTCTCCCTCGCTTATCTTGAGCATTCAAGAAGAATATATTCTGCCCATTGGCATTACTGGAGTGATTGCTATGGGTGTTCAAAATGCCTTAATGAAAGAGGCAAAAGGCGTTTTCAAAAGCTACATTCCTACCACGGTAATGACCGGCAACACCACTCAGCTCACTATCGACTTAGTTCAGGTAGCCCTATCCAAGTTTGCTCCCGCCGGAGATGAGAAAGCAGCACTGGCGGCAGCAGAGTCGATAGAGCGGATGGGTCGGGTTGTGCCCATCATTCTGGGGTTCGCCCTGGGGGGCTTGGGCGCCACCTATTTTGTGTTAATTTCTGAGACTTGGTGGAGCCTAGTGCTGCCGGTGATTGTGATATCGTTTATGGCGGTTTTGGCCTTTTCTGAGCACTTTAAAGCAGCGGATCATGGTTAGGCAGTTGTCGTCAGGTCTGTTAGGTTTGATTTAGCACTATATTCAGTAGTTGTGTTGAAGTACGGAGATTATCCCAGCATGTTTCGCAAGTTTTTAGCCACTGTACTGTGTACGCTAGTGGCGCTAACCCTGGTGGCTAGCCCCGCCAGCGCCATGCCGTTCCCCTTTTCGCTACCCTTTTTTAACGATGTTGATTTAACCGCTGATCAGCAGGCTCTGATGGAAGACTTGCAGTCAAAATATTTGCCTGAAATTGAGAGCATTCTCTTCCCAGAGCAGGAAGAGAAGTTTGAAGAAGCCATGCAGAACGGAGTTAGCCTACGCAAGGCATTTAGAAAAATGGCGCTCACGTCTGAACAGAAAGTAGAACTCGCAGCGGCGATGAAGTCTATGCCTAAAAGTGAGTTATTTGCCACCCTTACTCCACAGCAAAAGAAAGAGGTCTTCATGAAGAAAAAAGAGATGTTCATGCCAACCCCTGAGGAAATCGCTGAGAAAATCAAAGCCGGTATTGAGAGCAAGGCCACCTTCGCACCCGATGCAGCCGGTGACGAGATGGCCCCCACTGCCGAAGAAATTGCCGAAAAAATTAAGTTAGGGTTGGAGAAGAAGAAAGAATTCATGCCCAGTATGGAAGAAATCCAAGAGAAAATCTCCGCCAAAATGGAAGCAGCCATGGCAGCAGAACCCGCTGAATAGCTACTGCCCTTGATTGCCCTGGCCAGAATGCCAGTCATGCCGTTAGGGCAGCGACATAGGAGGATTCTCAATTGGGGCCTGCTCATCGGCTGGAGCAGATGATTCAAGTTTTTTCTGCAGCATTGCCCATGGGTTGGCGCGGGCGGGCGATGCCCCTACCGATCAGCAAGGCTTCAATTTGGCGCAGCAGATTAAAGTCGGCCTCAGGAATGCTCTGGCCATTGTTTGGGGACAGTTCTGCGCGCAAAAAATCAAATGCTTCTAGAAACTGGTCTGGGGTAGCCGCAATCGGGGCCTCTAGGTGGGCCGGAATAATGCGTTCAAAGGGCCAGGTCGCTAAGGTTTGGGCCCAGCCCAACACCTCCTCTGGGCCCCGATTAAAGATCAGGGTCTTGAGGATAGGGGCAACCTGCAACTGCCCTTGGTGATGTAGGGCAGCAAAAGACTGAGGCCAGTCGGGTTGCCAGCGAAAGGGGTAGAGACCGAAGTAGTGCCGCCGCGATCGCACCGGGGCCTGCTGGGCCTCCCTAAACATTTCACGGGTTGTCGCTACATCTAGGGTGCTGGGCCGAAAGTAGAAGGCAAACAGGGCAATTCGCTGCCAGCCCTTGCGGCGGTTGGCAGGGGTATCAACGATCGCATCGGTGGGGCTGTCTTTGGCGTGAAACAACAGCGGCAACGGGTCAAGTTGGAGAATGGCGGGCGGTTCGGCTGGAATCGCGACGATCGCGTCGGTCACCATTAAGGTGCGGCTGGCCCGGTGAAAGCAGGCGGTTTCGCCAAAGGGCCCCAACCCCAGATTAATCGGCGGCAACAGAGCATAGTCGACCTGCTTGCCAAAGGGGGTTTGGCGGCTGTCGGGGGGCAAAAGCTGGGTGCGATCGCCCGGCAGCCCCAGCCAGGGCAACGGCAGATTGAGCGGAAAACTCCACTGGTGGGGCGTCACATACACCTGAGCCGAGGGGAAGCGGCGAGCAAAGGGGCCGACAAACACCTTGTGCTCGATGCCCGTCACCGTCGACATGATGATATATTGCACCGGCCCGTAGCGTTCCTCTAGCTCGCGCACCAGGGCAATGCATTCGGGGGTCGGCGCGACGGGCGAATAGACCAGCAACCCCTTGGGCTCCAATCGCACCACCGTCATGCGAATGGGCACCACCACGTAGAAAATGCCCTGAAATTGCTCAAAGGTCCAGACCTGGTCTTTGACCACCTCCACCCGCTGGGTAGGTCGCTGGCCATAGGGGTAGAGGGGCACCACGGGCCAAAAGGGCCAGGTGCGATCGCTCCGGGTCGGCAAGGTAGAAGTGGCAACTGACATAAAGGCCCGGCGGCTATCCCTGAAAAGCATCAACGGTAGTCATTAGCGTACTAAAGAACGGGGATTCAGGGGAATCGGCAGCAATGCTCAGGGTCTTATCAGCATGGCTCTCAGAAGATACGTTAAGTTAAATAAAACGAGGCATTAGGCATTGCTCGGGCCTCACCTTACCCCTAAACTGATCTCGCCATGAAGCGACGTAAGCTACTCGAAGCGGGCACCGCCGTTGTAGGCGGCACCTGGCTCTTAAATCAACTGACTGCTGAAGTTTTCTCCAATCAACTCGACACTATGGCAACCTCTAACGAGCAATTTACCGTCAACAAAACCGAAGACGAGTGGCGTGACCAGCTCACCCCCGAACAGTTTCGCGTGCTGCGTCAGCACGGTACCGAGCGGGCTGGCTCCAGCCCCCTTGACAAGGTTTATGAGCCCGGCACCTACAACTGCTCTGGCTGTGGCACCCCGCTCTTCACCTCCGACACCAAATTCAACAGCGGCACCGGCTGGCCGAGTTTCTATGCGCCAATCGAGGGGGCGATCGCAACCACCACCGATCGCTCCTTCTTCATGACCCGGGTCGAAGTTCACTGCGCCACCTGCGGCGGCCACCTGGGTCACGTCTTCCCCGATGGGCCTGAACCCACCGGTCAACGCTACTGCATGAACGGCGTCTCACTGGAGTTTGTGCCCGAGCAGGCCTAACGCTGCGGCGTATACGACGCCATCCCCCTGCCTGCTAAATCAGGTTCTTGTAGGTTGGGTGGAACGAAGTGAAACCCAACAGCAGTCAGCCCTGTTGGGTTCTGCTAGCGCGCCACCCAACCTACAAATTTAGTCTTGACAGTCCACTAGGCTCTGCCTGGGCATTCCGGCTGTGCGGCTCTGCCGCGAGTCGCAGGAGGCAGAGCCTCAGCAGAGCGTTCCCAATTTTCGCGGTTTTGTCGAGGGCTGTTTTGACCTCTTCGATGCGAGGCTTGCCGCTGAGCTTCGACCAGATGCGTTTGAGCAAAATATCCATCTTGGCGATCGCTTCGGTGGTAAATTTTTTGGCCAGTTCTCCAGCGCCCGACTCTAGAAATTTTTGAAACCCCAGGGATGCGATCGCACTGGCGGTAATTGTCGTAACGGGGTCAGCCATACCTCTTTCCTTCCAGTCTTATTCCTCTGTCTTCAGCCTCAGAACACGGGATTCCGAGCAAGTTACTCCAAGTGTCGAGCAATTTTCTCGAAACGTCGAGTGATTTAATCCAGGCGAGCTATTTTCTCCAAACGCCGAGCCCTTTACCCCAAACCCATGCTCCAGCAACAGGGCATCCAATGCCGTCATTCCTCATCTGCGTTATTTGTGGAGTTGCTGAATGGTCCTTCCGCGCAGATACGCTGCCCTACTGATTTATTGGCCTACTGTATCTATTGGCCGAATATCTCCTGGGCTGTGACCCGCAGCTCAGGGAAAATGGCAGACTCAACAACGTCACCTTCACGGAACTGCAGCGGTGCTAGATATTCACCCTCTGCTAACCGATAGATAGAGATCGTAGGATGCTTGGGCGTACCAATATAACGGGACGCACCTAGCGCCAGAGGGTCAACAATCCAGTACTCAGCGATGCCCTTGGCCTCGTATTCGGCTAGCTTGTGCAAATAATCATCGGCGGTAGAGCTAGGGCTAACAATCTCTACCGCTAAAATAGCCGCATCAGACAACACAGCCGTGTTCTGGTAATCGTCTTGGATACTAGCTATCGGTACTACTATGACATCGGGCAAGCGCGAGGTGTCGTCATTGACCTGCTGACCAGCTCCCTGAAGAGCCAGCCACCGGGTACCGAGCTGTTGAATTTGAACTTCAAATAAACGCTCTAAATAGCGAGCAATCAGAAGGTGTTGCCAGGTCGGTGGGGTCATAGCAATGAGCTGCCCTCGCACGAGTTCATAACGGGTATCGGTGCCGTCGTCGTGGGCCAAATAGTCAGCGAAGGTAAGCGTGGCGGGCTGAGCTTGAACCATGACCAAAAGGTAGAAAGCTAGCAAAAAATTCACTGACACCATCCTAGCCACAGGCGACCTGGCCTACAAGCGCACCCGCCCCTGAGCCTGCTGTTTCAAACCCTGATGCCGGTGCCGTGCCCTGGTTCAGCCAGCGTCTCTACCGCCCGCACCTACGCAGCAGCTTTGATGCCCTCCCCGTCGAGCCCGCCACGCTTACGGTAGAAGCGGCCACCCTAACGGGTACCGAACGCCTAGACCTGCGCCGCGACCCCCGCACCCGTGCGATCGCCCCCAGGATACCCATGACGCTGATTCAGCCAGTCGCCAACAACCAGGTCAATATTGCCGCTCCTGGAGTCGATATCCTGTCGGCTTGGCCTGGGGGTGGGTTGCGCAGCCTCAACGGCACCACCATGACAACCCCTCACGTTGCCGGTGTCGCCGCCCTATAGGCCCAAGAACAGCTAGAACAAACCCGTCGCATCGACAGCCAGCTGCTGATAGCCCGCTTAATTGCCAGTGGCACCCTATCGCCCCTGGCCCCTGCTGACCCCGAGGACAGTGGGGCCAGGCTAGTGCAAACACCCTAAAATGAAGCGGCTTTCACCAGTAGCGCCTAATGATGGCGAATGGTCAACTTCTCGACAGATGCATAATCTGCGCCACCATCGCCAGGCTTTCCTCGTAGAGCATGTCTTCGCCCCAGCGCTGCAGCTGCTGCCCCAGCATAAAGTCGGCCGTTTGGTCAGACAGAGCGGTGACCTGCTCCACCTGACAAGACTGGGCTCCACCCCCGGCTTCCATGCGCATGCAGCCCGTCGTTTCAGAGCACAAAATGGTGCAGCAGTTAGCGTTCTTGTCGGTAGAGAGCATCCGAAGCCCGGTCAAGTCACCGACAACCTCCCCCAGATCAGCCACTGGAATGCCCGCCAGTTCGGCCTCAATAGACAGGTCGTTGGGCCCCTTGAAGTGAACTTTCTCAATATTGTAGATGCCCCCTTCATCAACATGGTCAATGGGCTGCCAACCCAGGCGGCTAGCGAACCAGCCCAGATATAGCAGCGCCTGGGCCGCGTTACCCTGCTCATAGTCAATGCTAATGCGGTCTACGTCCATCAGCGACTCGCGGCGCTCGGGGGGGTCAAAGGCAGCGGCTGTCAGCTCCTGCCAGGGTGCCAAACGGTGCCAGTTGAGGTCGGCAATGTAGGTACCCGACTCAATTAAATCCTGCATTTTTTGCAGCTCGGCCTCAGCATCGCTGAAGTAGCTCGAATCCACAATGATACAGTTGCTCGATTTGGCCAGGTTTTGAAAGATCAGCTGTTCAGGGCTGGGGGTAGCCTTCCACCATACAAACTTAGGTAGCTCTGGCAGGGTCAACGAAGCAATCAGGTCGCTGACTCGCCCTAGGGCAGCCTTGGTACCCCGCAAATTGATGTACTCACAGCACACCAGGTTACCCGAGCCTTTCTTTTGTACCGGGCAGTATATCGAAACCTGGGCCTTCACCCCAGTGTCTTCGCCAAAGGTAGGGCAGAGGCTAATAATTCGGCACGGGTTGTGGGCCGAAATCGAGTCGCTCAGGCTAAATCCTCGCTGGTCTGAGTTGGCATAAAGCTTTTGGTCTTCAGAGAGCTGAGCGTATTCCTGACGTAGACGCGCCAGGGTAGGCGGGTCAACCCGTCCCGTCACGCGCAGTTCGTAGGCCACCTGAGCCTGCCGAATGGCCTCCCGGGTCTGGGGACCATGGTTGCTGTCAATGAAGCCAGTGTAGTAGCCCAGGGCAGCCAAAATCTGCTGCACTTCCTCGGGCTCGTAAATCACCATGGTAAAGGTGGTGGCGCGGGTGGCAGCTGGGGTCAGGGCTCCCGAATCCTGCTGGTGCCAGATTTTTTGCAGCTCCGACTCGATCTCGTCGATGGAGATATCCTTGGGCTTTTGTAGGGCAACGATAGGCGTAGTCGTCATAGTGCGGTGATGTAGGGGGCAGGGGTCAATAGGAATTGAGCAATCGGGCTAAATTGAGGGCGATCGCAATCTACAGCCGTCGCCAGCGCCGCCCGTCTTTATTTAACAAAAACTCGGCCTCCAGCGGCCCCCAGGTACCCGCCTCATACATGGGAATTGTCTTGGGGTCAGATGGGGGGTCCCAGGCTTCGAGCAGAGGGGTCAGCAGTCGCCACGAGGCCTCTACCTCGTCGCCACGGGTAAACAGGGTTTGATCGGCCAGCATACAGTCAACGATCAGACGGGCATAGGCGTCGGTGTTGGCTTGGCCAAAGGCGGCATCATAGCGAAAGTCCATATCCACCGATCGCGTCCGCAGCGAGTTGCCGGGAGTCTTGACCTCAAACCGCATGGAAATACCCTCGTCGGGCTGAATGCGCAGGGCCAGCACGTTGCGGTTTACCTGCTGGGCCGCCGACTGAAACATCAGAAAGGGCACCTCCTTAAAGTGAATGGAGATCTCGCTGACCTTCTTGGGCATACGCTTGCCGGTGCGCATGTAGAAGGGCACCCCTTTCCAGCGCCAGTTGTCGATCTCAAGCTTAAGGGCGCAAAAGGTTTGCATGGTTGACTCAGGACTGGCCCCATCCTCATCGCGGTAGCCCGGTACCGTCTCGCCCTTCATCCACCCTGACGAGTACTGGCCTCGCACGGCGGCCGGGTAAGCACCATCGACATCGCTGATCTCGCTGAGATGGGTAGCCTGCAACACCTTGGTCTTTTCGTTGCGAATGCTGTCGGCATCGAGGGAGTTGGGGGGCTCCATGGCGGTGAGGCAAAACAGCTGCATGATGTGGTTTTGCACCATATCCCGCAGGGCACCGGCGGTTTCGTAGTAGCCCGCCCGGCCCTCTAGGCCCACGGTTTCAGCCACGGTAATCTGCACATGATCGACAAACTGCCGATTCCACAGGGGCTCAAAGATAGCGTTGGCAAAGCGAAACACCATCAGGTTTTGAACGGTTTCTTTGCCCAGGTAGTGGTCAATGCGGTAGATTTGGCGCTCGTCGCAGACATTTTGTACCACCTGGTTGAGCACCCGGGCCGAGGAGAGGTCTTTGCCAAAGGGCTTTTCAATAATTAGCCGCTGCTTGTTAGGGTCGTCGAGCATGCCCGCCGCGCCAAGTTGCTCGGTCGCTTCGCCAAAGAAGCGCGGCGCTACCGACAGATAAAAGACGCGGTTACCCTGGGTACCCCGCTTCTCGTCGAGCTCTGCCAGGAAGGTCTTGAGGGACTGGTAAAACTCAGGATCGTCGATATCCCCAGGGCAGTAGAACAACCCCCGGGCAAAATCCTCCCAGACGGCTTCAAAGCCCAGGCCGTTGCCAAACTCTTCGACCCCTTCTCGCAGGTGCTCACGAAAAAAGTCATGGCTCCACTCGCGCCGGGCTACACCGACGATGGTTAGCTCTGGGGGCAACCGCCGCTCTCGCCGCATTTGGTAGATGGCCGGTACGATTTTACGCTGGGTGAGATCGCCCGAGGCTCCAAAAATCACCAGAATTTGAGGTTCAGGAATGCGGTCTTGCTGAAGACCAACGCGGAGGGGATTTTCAAGCAAGGAGACCATAATGCGGAGGAGGTAAAGGTCAGTAACTTGGCTCTGACAGGACTTGTGCCAAGGCGATCGCCACGGATGGGGTCAACCTATGGATAACAGAAATCGAAATCTATATTGACAGCAGATTTTACAAATCTGGTCAGACTATAGACCGTCTTAATCAACCAGTCCCAAAAGGTATTCAGAATAACCAATTCAATCCTAGATGCGTAGCTCAGGCTACAGGCCTACCATGGCTCAGCCAGCTTAAGCTGGGTTTAACGTCGGGTATAACCTCAGGGACTTGCCAGTGATCCAGTTCCGATGCCATTCCTGCGCAGGCGGGAGTCCATATCGGATTGGCCACTTGAATCGAGATCTTATTGTCAACGCGAATTCCTTAGTTGGCCACCAGGGTATCTTGGCGGCGGCTTTGGTCTTGAATAAAGGACTCCACCAGCGCAACATCATCTTTGCTGCCGACAATAAAGGGGGTGCGCTGGTGAATTTCGCCCGGCACCACCGCCATGATGTCTTGGCTGCCGGTGCTAGCCCGCCCCCCCGCCTGCTTGATCAGGAAGGCTAACGGTGCCGTTTCATAGAGCAACCGCAGCTTGCCCTCGGGCTTTTTAGTGGTGCCGGGGTAGAGAAACACGCCACCCTGGGTCAAAATGCGGTGGAAGTCGGCCACCAGCGCCCCGGTGTAGCGGGCCGAGTAGCCATCGTGGCGGTGCACATAACGGGTGAAGTCGCGAATGGCGTCTTCCCACTGCCAGAAGTTACCTTCGTTGACGCTATAGGTGGGGCCGTGGGCGGGCACCTGAATATTTTCGGTGGCCAAAATAAACTCGCCCAGGCTGGGGTCAAGCACAAAGGCGTGAACACCCTGACCAATGGAGTAGACCAGCACCGTGCTGGGGCCATAGAGAATGTAGCCTGCGGCGAGCTGCTGCTGGCCATCCTGGAGCAGGTCGGCCCCGGTTTGGTCAAGGTCTTCCCCCTGCTGGCGACGTATCGAGAAGATCGAACCGACATTGAGATTAATATCGACGTTGGAGGAACCATCGATGGGGTCGTAGAGCAGGGTATAGCGACCAATGGGGCAGTTCTCGGGAATGTAGTAGGGTTTATCCATCTCTTCGGAGGCGAGGCGACAGACCAGGCCACTCTGCTTGAATACCGAGATGAACACGTCGTTGGCGTAGATATCCATTTTTTTGACGGCTTCGCCCTGGACGTTGGTTTCGCCGGTAAACCCTAGGGCCGATTCCATTAGCCCGGCACGGCTGAGATGGCGGGCAATCAGCTTACCGGCCAGGGCAATGCGATTCATCAGAGCGCTGAGGTCTTGGGCCTCGGGGCCAAAGCTATGGAGCTGTTCGAGAACGTGGCGGGAGAGGGTTTTGCAGTCGCGATCGAGGGCAAAGGTAGAGTCGGTGGGTTGATAGTCGGCCATCGTAGAGTTCCTTAGTGGAGGGCAGGGCTGCGGCAGCGAGGAGGGCGACAATCCCTTGGGCATTGCCTTCATGGTAGGGAGGCCGACCGGGAATGGTGGCAACCTTTAGAGACACTTTAGCAATGAGACAGCGCTGAGCAGCAGAGGCGGCCATCTCCTCACCGCTCGACAGTGGGCAAGCTTAACGGTTAGACCCTGCACCCAGAACAGTGAATCTAGGACGGTGAATCCAGGTAGATATTGCCTCTGAAGAAACCCTATTGACCGCCAACCTTAAGCCGCTGCTTCAGCTTCCCCTAGCCAGTCGAGCACCAGAGAGTTGACTAGCTCAGGGGCTTCATCCTGGGGACAGTGGCCCACGCCAGGGAGTTCTTGCATGGCTTTGACCACGGGATAATTCGCTAGGTCGCGGCCCATTGCCACCGGTTCCCAGGGGTCGTTTTGGCCCCAGATAATCCACACCGGGCACTGCAGCTGGGGCAGTAGATCTTCGGGTAGCGGGCCTTGGGAATAGCGCACAAAGGCCAGGAAGACATCGGCAGCTCCAGGCGTGAGCGCAGGATTGAGGATGGCCTCCACCAGCTCATCGGTAACGGCTTCAGGACGCCGATAGGCTTGACCCAGCAAGTTGCGAATCACGTTGCGACGGGCAATGCGGGAGAAAAAGAAACGACCCACCGGAGCATAGCCCAGCAGAGCCTGCACGATGGGGGTACCGAGGCGCTGGTGCCAGGGAATCTCGGCCCGACGGCGCTCGTGCAGCAGCCGAATGGAGCAGTTGAGCATGACTACGCCCTTGACCCATTCGGGCCCATCAACAGCGGCCTGCATGGCGACGATACAGCCGATGGAGTTAGCGACCAGGTAGGCGGGTTGACCAATGACGTCGCGACAAAAGTCGAGCACCTGCTGCCCCCAGGTCTCAAAGGTGTAGGCCAGCGGAGCATTGGGGGTGGGTTTATCCGACAGGCCAAAGCCGAGTAAATCGATCGCATAGGCCTGGTATTGGTCTCCAAAGGCGGGGAGGTTCTTGCGCCAGTGGTCGCTAGAGGCCCCAAACCCGTGGATGCACAGCACCGGGATACCGCCAGTCCCCAGGCGTTGGTAGCGAATAGAAAACCCCTGCCACTGCCAGGTTTGGCTAGCGGGAGCAACCAGGGTAGATGTCACGGCAAAGCCTCTTTAGACTACTCAGGTTAGCTTCATACTCCTTAACCTTAGCGAAAAGAGTGGGTTTCAGCTAGTAGCGCGTCGATTCGCTGATCACCGCGATCGCCCACAGACAGCCCAGCACAACCAGCGATCGCGCCAGCACTTGCTCTAGAAACACCACAATCACCACCGAGACCAGCGGCAGGTCAAACACGAGCGCAATCACATAGGCGATGGTGCAACCGACTAAGCCCAGCAAAAAGTATTTGATCAGTCTGAACGTCAACACCAACAAGTGTTTAGGATGATGGGGTCGTCGCATGATTGACTCCTTGTCGCCGCCAACTGACCCAGGGATATTCAACACAGCCTCTGCTTAATAAGTGCGATCTGGGGTGGGGACGTGACCGACAGGTAGCCAGTTTGCGCGATAATTTGCGTGATAATAAGTAGCCAGCTAGGGCCAGTTAACCCAGACTTGCCCACCGGAAATCGCTAGCAAATGGATGAGTAACTATGCCCCCATTGACCGACGATACCCTGTGGGCAATTCTCAACGATGAACTCGACGACGATGCCGTCAACAAATTGGTCTGGCAGGGTTTGGGCTACCGAGAAACCACCGCCGGGTGGGATAGCTCGGGGGTGGAACCCGCCTGGTCAGAGAAATATCCCCAGCCTCCCAACTTTATTGAAAGCCGCCCCGCCACCGTACAGCTAACCCGCTCAATTCCGGCTACTCACAAGCAGTTGCTCAAAGCAGAGTTGGGGTTTAAGGGCTACAGGGTAGACCAACTCATCCCTCGATTGACCCGGCGGGCCACTGTGGTAAACTGGCTGCTCAGCCACCGCCAACAACAGCGCGATCGCTCCAGTTAATCGGTGTCTCAGGCCAGGTCATTTACCCTTGCCCTGGGGCGGCAATCTCCGCAGTCGGCCTCCGACTCACCCCGACTAAAACAGCCTTGCATTAAAAAAGGATGCGGTTTAACCCGCATCCCCGCTCTCGACCCACGGCGCGCTCTCCGTGGATTCTGCATCTGCTGGCCGCCCTCCAAGGGATACCCGAGCCACTGTATGACCTGTAGGGATGGGCCTAGGCGCAGCAGAATAGTTGAATAGGTTAGAACTCTTGGGTGGCTTTGGGCTCTTCGGCCTTGGGCGACGCATCGAGAAAGATATCCGTCGCTTTAAGCTGTAAGCCGGCCCGAGCCTGGGAATCGGTCTTGCTGACGTAGGGAGAGGCATCGATCGCCCCGCTGGCGATAATCAGCGAACCCTTCTTAATGTGGGTCAGCTTGCGCCAGGCGGGAGACCCTTCCCACAGGCTGACATCGACGGTAAAGCTGTCGTTGTCTTTGCGGCTGGGAATACGATCGACATAAATGGTCACTTCGGCCACCTGGGTATTGCCCCCGGTCTTGCGCGCAATATTGCGCACTTGGGGGTCAGCAGCCACATGGCCCGATAGGGTGCACAGGTTTAAGCCTCGACTGGACATAGCTGAAATCTCCATAGGGTTGATGCACTAGACCCTGCCCAACCAAACCAATCAAGCAGATGTCTGTGGCTTTAATATGCACAAGCTTAATTAACAATTCGCTATGGAAAATCACGTAACTTTTTAGACTAAAGTCTCCGTGTTTTTGACCTGATGGCTGAGGTCGCCCAGATAAAATTGGCCGCAGCTGTTGCCCAGCTTAGCGATATGGTAGGTGTGGAGAAATTACAGTGCTATGACCACTCAATCGGTAGATTCTGCGGCCCGTAAGCTCTGGCTGGCCGCCATCAAGCCCCCTATGTATAGCGTTGCCATGATGCCGATGGTGGTGGGGAGCGCGATCGCTTACGCTGAGACGGGCCAGTTTAACGGCAGTATTTTTGCGCTATTTTTACTGTCGGCGGTGCTTATTTTAGCCTGGGAAAATCTCAGTAATGATGTGTTTGATGCTGACACCGGCATCGATGTGAATAAGGCCCATTCTGTGGTTAATCTCACCCGCAATCGGGGGCTGGTATTTACCCTCGCCAATCTGTGTTTGGCCTTGGGCATGGCCGGCATTGTGGCGATCGCGCTGCTCCAGCAAGACCCCACGGTGCTGGTACTCATTTTGCTCTGCTGCGGTCTCGGCTACCTCTACCAGGGGCCACCCTTTCGCCTCGGCTACCAGGGCTTAGGCGAAGTGTTGTGTTTCTTTAGTTTTGGCCCCTTAGCCCTGGGGGCGGCCTACTACAGCCAGACCCAGAGCTGGTCGTGGGGCAGTCAACTGGTAGGGGTGATTGTCGGACTGACCACTACCCTGGTGCTGTTTTGTTCTCACTTTCACCAGGTAGACGACGACTTGGCCGCCGGTAAGCGATCGCCCATTGTGCGCCTGGGCACGGGTCGAGGGGCGGCGCTAGTGCCCTGGATCTGTGGCATTGTGTTTGCGATCGCAGCCCTGGGGATTGGGTCAGGTCGGCTGCCCCTGGAGGCAGGGCTGGTGTTTGTGAGTCTGCCGTCGGCCTGGCGGCTGAGTCGCCACGTCACCCGCTATCATGACCAGCCTGGGCGGGTCTTTAACGCCAAATTTTTTGCTATTGGCTTTCACTTTTGGAGCGGTGTGCTGTTGAGTCTGGGCCTCTGGCTCAGTGTCTATGGGCTCAGCGCCTATGGGGGTTGATGTCGCGGT
Source organism: Nodosilinea sp. LEGE 07088 (assembly GCF_015207395.1). Classification (GTDB taxonomy): domain Bacteria; phylum Cyanobacteriota; class Cyanobacteriia; order Phormidesmidales; family Phormidesmidaceae; genus Nodosilinea. Next base: position 59,041 of record NZ_JADEWX010000005.1, on the reverse strand, counting down.
GCGTGCTTACCGCAGGCAGTTTGCCCGGCCCCTGAAAACCGCTCACGGATCGTGGCGTTGGCGGGAGGGGCTGCTGGTGCAACTGAGGGATAGCCAGGCCCGAGTCGGGTATGGCGAGATTGCGCCGATTCCCTGGTTTGGTACCGAAACGGTGGCAGATGCCCTGGCCTTCTGCCAAACCAGGGGCGGAGCATGGCAACCCGGGGCCGTGCCCAATGAACTGTCGGCCACCCAATTTGGTCTGGCCTGCGCCCTGGCCGATCTGACGGCGGCGATCGATCGGGCAGAATCGGCGGTTCCTTCGGATAGCTTCGCTAACGCCGACATCTGCGGCCTCTTGCCCACCGGAGCAGCGGCTTTGGCTATGGCACACCAACCCATAGCCCGAGGGCACCGCACCCTGAAATGGAAAATTGGGGTGCAGGCTATGACCGAGGAAATCCAATGGCTAGAGCAGTTGATAGAGGCACTTCCCCACGATGCTCAACTGCGCCTGGATGCCAATGGGGGCCTGAGTCTCGAGCAAGCAGAGCAATGGCTGACAGTCTGCGATCGCATCAACGCCGATCCTCACGTGGCGACGATCGCATACCTGGAGCAGCCGCTACCGCCCGATCGGTTGGCAGCCATGCAGACATTGGCGGCACATTACCAAACTGCGATCGCCCTGGATGAATCGGTCGCCACCCTGGCTCAACTGGAGGCTTGCTGGGCCAGAGGCTGGCGCGGTGTCGTGGTGGTTAAACCTGCGATCGCGGGCTTACCCCAGCGCCTACAGGCCTTTTGCCAGGCCCATCACCCCCGAGTAGTCTTTTCCTCCGCCTTTGAAACCAGAGTGGGCCGGCAGGCGGCATTGGCCCTGGCCTGCCACTGTGCCCCCGAGCCAGCCCCGGCGCTGGGCTTTGACACCCAGGGCTGGTTCGCCGACGACTGGGATACCCTCACCCCCGCCGAACTATGGGACAGACTTTAGGGGACGTGCTGGGCGATCGCCGGGGCGACGATTGGCTGATTGGCCTCAGCAGCTCGGAATTTTGGCAGCGGCTCGATCAACTCACCCCTCAATTTGTTGCCTACCGAGCCGGCCATCAGGGAGATGGGGCCGGAGTCTTAATTGCTGACCCCAATCCCCTGCAATTTCTGGTTGCCTGCCTGGCCGCCTGGGATGCCGGTTGTGCTGTCGTCTTGGCCAACCCTGGCTGGGGTCAGTGGGAATGGCAACAGGTGCAAACCATGGTGGCTGGCCGCAGGGATGCACCGCTTGCTCCAGGCTTAGGCGCTTATCCCTGCCATGTATCGGGGGGGAACCCCGATCAAATTCTCATTCCCAGCGGCGGGGCCTCCGGACAGATTAAGTTTGCGGCCCATACCTGGGATACGCTCATGGTCTCCATTCAGGGATTTGTCGCCCACTTTGGGGTGGAGCCAGTCCATGCCTACTGTGTCCTGCCGCTGTTTCACGTCAGCGGGCTGATGCAGGCCTTGCGAGTCTTCGCCACCGGGGGATGCCTGGCCCTACAAGCTTACCGAGAGCTGAAGGCCGAAGGGCCGTTGCCACTGCCTGCGGAGGGCTTTCTCTCCCTGGTGCCGACCCAGCTCCAAGAACTGTTGACCCTGGGTGGAGAATTCATCCCCTGGTTGCGGAGCTTTCGGGCGGTACTGCTGGGGGGGGCTCCGGCCTGGCGATCGCTGCTCGACCAGGCCCAGGCCGCAAAAATCCCCGTTGCGCTCACCTACGGCATGACCGAAACCGCGGCCCAGATCGCGACGCTGCGGCCCGAGGAGTTTTTGGTCGGACACCGCAGCAGCGGCAGACCCCTGCCCCACGTCAATCTCGTGATCCTCAACGACCAGAATCATCCCCAGCCCTCAGGCCAGCCTGGGAAAATTGTTGTCCACGCAGCATCACTTGCGCAGGGATATCTAAAATCTCAGGCTATTGCTCCTGCTGCATCATCGCTAACCACCGACGACGTTGGCTACCTCGATGACGATGGCTATCTGCACGTGATCGGGCGCAGCAGCAGCAAGCTTGTTACTGGCGGCGAGAACGTTTTTCCCGAGGAGGTTGAGGCGGTACTGCTGAGCCTGGAAGGTGTCAGCGATGTCTGTGTGGTGGGGCTGCCGTGCGATCGCTGGGGGCAGCAGCTCTGCGCCCTGGTTGTCGCTGAATCCCCGATGTTATTAAGGACCTTGCAACAGGCTCTAAAGCCTCTGGTTGCGGCCTACAAACTACCGAAACAGTGGATTCTTGTGGATGCCCTGCCCAGAACAGCCCAGGGCAAGCTGAGCCGCTCTCGGGCTCTCGCTCTAGCGAAGTGGATTTTAGATATAAAATCACGCCTGTTGTGAAACAGGATGCATCGTCTAACGACAAAGATAAGCGGCGACAAGTAACCTCGAACTCAGCACCTAGACTTTCAACCGTCCGCTTCATCGACTTGTTAGCTGGCTCTCCTCCACAATCTCTGCCAACCACTCCATCACAGCCATTGCACGATCGCCTCCTAAATGGTTTGAAACATTGTAAGTAGCCATGTTACAAGCATAGCCCCAATGTGAGGGCTACCATTTTCTGCCACGGGCTTTGATGTTGCCTCGACTCACAATCTGCGATCGTACCGCTTTAATTAACAGGGCTAAGTCATAACTCAACGACTGCCGCTCAACATACTGCAACTCTAACTGGCGTTTCAGCTTGGGATCACTAGCGTTAAAGCTTGATCCCAAGCTCAGAATCGCTAGACCGATCCAGCCCGGACGAACGGAGAGAATAGTTTGCCATTCAGGGTTCGCTAAATCCACAAAATGGGGTTCCGAAGGGCGAGGACCAATGATACTCAGATCACCTTTCAGCACATTGAGCAGATTGGGAATATCATCGATCGAGTAATTTCGGATAATCGCGCCGATGCGAGTTAATTGACGTTCAGTCGTCTCTTGGGGATCGTAGTATCGATCCATTGTGCGAAAGCGAATCAATCCAAACGGCTTACCCTTTTGACCGATGCAGGGATAGCGATATAGCACGACTCCAGGCGAGTCTAATTGAATCAACACAGCAACGAGCAAAAGCAGTGGCGCAGTTGTAGACAAGATCAACAAGGCAACCACAATATCAAAAGACCGTTTCAACATTGCCTCTCCAGAATCAAGAGTTGCTGTGAGGATTCGAGATAATCCGAGTACACACGATAACTACAGCCGTCGGGTAAAGGAGGAGGTTTTAGATATATATCCCCCTCCCTCCCCTCAGAACCGTGCATACGACTTTCACCGTACACGGCTCAAGCAACGTCTTGAGATTCAGTGTCTCCGATTCTTAACAACCCTTGCGAATTGTCCTGGCGGTTACGTTTACAAACCAAAGCCTGTACCTAACTTTTCCCGCCAGTTAAGTCTCATCTCACCTTCAGTCAAGACCATCACCTGTCCCACGTCTGCACCCTTTCGGGTTGGGTATTGCCCTATCCGTCGCGTTATGACTTTCGCTTGCCTTTCGGCGGACGGCATTCGCGTCTTGGGACATCCTGTGCCCGCTAGAGATGTCGGCATTGGTTGCCCTCTGCTTACCTGAAAATGACGGCATGTCCAGGACTCTATCGGGGTTTCCTCGTTCCGCACGGGGTGGAGATGCGGTTGCCTTAGGACTCCTCTATACTCCGGGGGCGGGGTGTTCTCAACCGACATTTAGCCGCTGCCGATTCCCATAGGCCCCAACATGCTCGTATCAGCCATTGCGAGCACCTAAATTAACGAAGCCTCATCAAGGATTCACTCACGTTATCCCTAGCAACCTTGCCCTAGCCTGCACCCTCAATTTGGCTCTGAAGGTGCTTCGACAGTTAACCTCGTCTGCTGATGCTACCCTCCCATTACTGGTTGAATATTCCGATGCGGACATCTGCCTGAACACTGGCAGGGAAGGACTTTCAGGAGTCCTTCCAACTCCCCCGAACGACTTCGAGTCGCGCAGCTAACAAGTTATTGGACTGATCTAATCTGCCTATATCCCCGCTGTGGGGTAGATATGCAGATTATCTGCTGCATAATCACCTTCAGAGGGTAGATAGGCGGCGAATAATCTGCATATTAGCCCTCTCAGGGGTAGATAGGCAGACAAGATCCGCATATCTTCCAATCTTCCTTAGAGTTCATGGGTACTATGGTGTTGCAATTGATACTCATGTACGGAGTCTGCCATGGAACCGCCTCGTCCCAAGAAACTGCTAGACCAGGTACAAGATGCCCTGAGGCTCAAACATTACTCCTACCGGACAAAGCAAACCTAATTTACTGGATTCGCCGCTACATCTTGTTCCACAACAAGCGTCACCCACAAGAGATGGGCACAGCAGAGGTCACTCAGTTTTTAACCCATCTGGCGGTGCAAGAGCAGGTGGCCGCATCCACTCAAAGCCAGGCATTGAGCGTCATTTTGTTTCTCTAAATGAGAGCCGAGTCCAAAGGTAGGGTGGGCAATGCCCACCACCTGACTCATTCACCCACCATCAAACCCTCCCTGTCAAATCCCCGATGGGAGCGGGAGGTGGAAGGTGGGCGGTGCCTACAGGTCTGTTTTGAATCAAGGTTTCTCAATGCGGATTGTGTATAACACCCTGAGGCCGCAATAAAGCCTATGGCCCCCGCGATGAAGCAGATCGTGGCCGCTGTGAAGTCGATCGACCCTGCGATCAGCCTTACTGGCACAGCTGTAAGGCAAAGTGGCATAGCTGTAAAGCAGATCGACCTCGCGATAAAGCTGATCGACCCCGCGATCCGCTTTACTGGCACAGCTGTGTAAAGAAGTGGCACAGCTGTGTAGCGTTGTCCTGCTGCACGGCACCTTTACTCAATCCCATGGGTTACCTGCGCCCGCATCGCCAGAGGTCTAAGCCATGTGACGCATATTTGCCAACCCGTTAACGCATTTGTCGCATTGGCCCTTAAGGCCGGTCTTTGACCATCGCAACCCCATTGGGCAATTCTAGCGACAGCAACGCAATACCTCGCTTAGCTCAGGGTCGCTCGTTCGGCTCTGATGCTGAGCGCCAAACCCATCTCCCACCGTTGCCAACCCGTCAAAACCGTTAATGTTGTTCTTTGCAGAGGTGTACTCTATGGCCATTGTCGTTCATCAAACGTTTTCACAGAAATATGGAAACGCTAATTTACAGCCTTAACCCAGCCCTGCCGCTGGGCTACCTCCAACACCACAGCGGCGGCGACAAACATCAGCAAGCTTTCGGCGATCGCCACCGTAAACGGCCAGCCCCGTAGACTCACTGCCGCCGCCACATTGACCAGCGCCAGTCCCCGCACCAGGCTAAAGGCTAAAACAACGCCTGCCTTGAGCTGCGAGTTGTTGTCCTGGCGCACGGCATAGCGGTAGGTAATGCCAAATAGCCCGCCAGAGATCCCTGCGATCGCCGCGCTGAGCCAAAATGTACTGCCGCTGAGGCCAGAAGTCAGCGATCGCAGCGCCGCCCCCCAACCCAGATTGGGAACCCGATGCAAGAGCAGCAGCACCGCCGCCGCGCATCCCGCCGCGACCCCGGCCATAACAGCGGCCTTCAGCGACTCAACCCGATCTACATCGGTAAATGAACGCTCCGTCATGGCCGTTGTTCAGCCGCTAGGGCATCCTCTCGCTCGAGCCAGCCGCGCATTTTGCCGGGGTTGAGCAGGCCATAGGGGTCAACCTCGGCCTTGAAGTTGACCTGCACAGCATCGACTTGTTTCATGCCGCCGTCTTCGAGCAAATAGGTGTGGGGGTTGGCGATCAGGGCCCCGTTGTCTTCGTGGTAGCGGATGATTTCGGCCAGGCGCTCAGGGGTCGAGTAGCGCACAATTTGCAGCGCCGCCGCAATCGTATTGCCGGCCATGCGCAGGTATTCTAGGTGCATGATCACCTCATCGCCGAAGTGTTCGTAGAAGTGCTGCACCCCTTTGAGTTCGGGGTCGTAGGGAAACAGGGTTTGTAGGTAGGTGAGCGACGGGTCAACGCTGCGGGCGTGGAGGGTGGTGTGGTTCCAGGTGAATTCGGCCAGGGGGGCACCCTTGCTAGCCTCCTGGGCCGACTTGCTGTAGGTGATAGTGCCGCCAAATTCCTGCACCAGTTCGCCAAACAATTCTAGAGAAGGCTCGGCCACCATCAGCAGGGCAGCGGCTTTGCCCGCAGGCAAATAGGGCTGTAGCGACGCAAAATAACTGGGAATAGGCCAGGCGTGGATGCTGATCAGCTTTTTGATCAGTCCATCGGCATCGCCCAGGGCCTGACCAAACCGGGCCGCTGTCATAAAGTCGTCGAACACGACAATCAGCTCGGCCCAGGGGTAGGCGGGGCCGAGGGGAATCTCTAACTCAGTGATAATGCCATTGGTGCCGTAGGCATGGTTGACCTTTTGCACAGCATCGCCGCGCAGCTCGATCACGCGGGGATAGTCGTCGCAGGTCACCACGCGCACGGCATTGAGATTGCCGCGATCGCGCAGTTGCCCATAGGTAATCGAGCCAATGCCGCCGCTGCCGCCGCCGATAAATCCGCCAATGGTCGCTGTGCGGTAGGTCGATGGATACATCCGCAGTTCCCAGCCCGTGGCCCGCGTCACCCGATCGATGACAGCGAGCTTGGCCCCCGGCTCAACCCAGGCGACCCCGGGTTCAACCCGCTTGACGGCATTCATTTTGCTCAAGTCCAGCACCACGCCGCCCGCTAGGGGAATGCACTGGCCGTAGTTGCCCGTCCCCGCCCCCCGAACCGTTACGGGTATCCGGGCATCAACGCAGACCTTCACCGCTGTCAGCACCTCCGCCTCGGTGGTCGGTCGCACGATTAAATCGGCCACTCGATCGGCCAGTTGCCCCTGCAATATCGGGCTGAAGTAGTAGTAGTCCTTCGAGAGCTTCTCCCGCTGGGTGGGCTCGCGCAGGGTTTCGATGACCCCAAACGATTGGGCCAGAGCATCCCAGTCAGTAGCAGCAGGGGCCAAAGTCATGGGTCAACCAAAAACGTGAGACTACGCTTGCTAGTTTAAAGCCCATTCAGACTTCAGGTCTGTTCAACCCCGCCGGGGAATCAACACCAATCGCCAGAGTCCTGAGAGACCCTGGCCGTTGGCGAGTAGAGATCAGCAGCATTGAGGTGAGCGTTAGGCCGTAGTGGTTGCCGCCGCCGCATCCGTATAACGGCGCAGGTTGGCACCCAGCCGCCGCAGCTTACCCTCCAGGTCATCGTAGCCGCGATCGAGATGGTGCAACCCTTGGATCGTGGTCGTACCCTTGGCCGCTAGACCAGCCAGCACCAGCGCTGCCGAAGCCCGCAGGTCGGTCGCGAGCACTGGTGCACCGGAGAGCTGGTGCACGCCTTTGATAATGGCGCAGTTGCCGTTGAGGCGAATGTCGGCCCCCATGCGGTTGAGCTCAGCCACGTGACGCAGGCGGTTTTCAAACACCGTTTCAGTGATTAGGCTGCTGCCCTCGCAGACGGCCATCAGGGCCATAAACTGAGCCTGCATATCGGTCGGAAAGCCGGGAAACGGCCCGGTTTGAATATCCGTAGACGAAATCGTGTGGGCAGGGAGGTAGCGCACCCGGCTATGGCCTTCAACGACAACCTGGCCCCCCATTTCGTGCAGCTTAGCAATCACAGCGGTGAGGTGCTCGGGAATCACCGGATACAAGCTCAGCTCAGAGCGGGTAATGGCACCAGCTACCAGCAGCGTACCGGCCTCAATGCGATCGGGAATGATGCCGTAGTCGGTGCTGTGCAGGCTGGGCACGCCAACGATGGTGATCGTGTTGGTGCCCGCGCCGCGAATTCGCGCCCCCATCGCCCGGCAGAAGTTGGCCAGGTCGGCGACCTCTGGCTCTTGGGCAGCATTTTCAATGATGGTTTCGCCGTCGGCCAGGGTGGCGGCCATCATCAGGGTTTCAGTCGCCCCGACGCTGGGGTAGTCGAGATAGATCTTGGCTCCCTTCAACCGCCCCCCGCTGCCAGGCACATAGGCGTGAACGGTGCCATGCTCAATATGAACATCGGCTCCCATCGCCTGGAGTCCACGGACGTGCAGCTCTACCGGGCGAGCCCCAATGGCGCAGCCGCCGGGAAGGGGAATACGGGCCACCCCCATACGGGCCAGCAGCGGGCCAATCACAAAGAAGCTAGCCCGTAGACGACTCACAACGTCGTAGGGCGCCTTAGTGTGGGCAATGGTGCTGGCGTCAACCACCAAAGCGTCGTCTTCGCGTTTGAGGCCAACTCCCAGGGCCGTCAACACCTCGCCCATACGTTCAATATCCATCAGGTGAGGAATATTGCGAATGCGGCAGGGCTGTGAGCAGAGCAGAGTGCCGGCCATCACCACCAGGGCCGAGTTTTTGGCCCCACTAATAGTGGCTTGGCCGGAGAGAGGAGTCCCGCCAACAACTTCGAGCATGGCACCATCCGACTCATCGGTGGTTATAGGGTTTGGCAATCCAATGGACGTAACGATAGCGGTGTCCTCCACAACTGATAACTCCACTTTTCCCCAGATTTTCGTCTAGATTCTATCCGAAACCATCATTTCGCCATAGTAATTCTGGGTTTCTTTGGCGCATTCGGCCACATCAGAATAGCCGATTCATTCAGAATCACGAAATCTTTTTTCAAATGCTTGACTGCGGTTACTTCTCAGTGCATGATTACAAATCGCGGCGTTTATAGCGCTCAGCCAGCGGAACTGGCGGAATTGGTAGACGCGCTAGGTTCAGGTCCTAGTGTTAGCAATAACATCCGGGTTCAAGTCCCGGGTTCCGCATCTATAGCAACGGTTCGACCAGGGGATAATGTCTTGCTTACGAGCCTACAAAATCCTCTGGTTAAGTCCATTCGCAAGCTGCATCAGAGCAAAGGGCGGCGATCGCAGCAGCAGTTTCTCCTCGAAGGCACTCACCTCATCCAAGAGGCCCTGGCCACCGACTATCCCCTCACCACCGTCTGCTATACCCCTAGCTGGGCCCAAACTCACGGCGATATAGCGTCTGCCTTAGAGCAGCGGGCTGACCGAGTAGAGCCAGTCTCCGAGACTGTTTTAGAGGCCATGGCGACGACTCAGCACCCCGATGGGGTATTGGCCGTAGCCCCTCAGATTTTGCTAGCCCCAGACCCATCAGAGCCGGAACTGGGGCTAGCCGTGGAGGCCCTGCAAGACCCCGGCAACCTGGGCACCATTATTCGCACGGCGGTCGCCACCGGGGTCGATGGGCTCTGGCTCAGCGCCGACAGCGTCGCCCCCGACCACCCCAAGGTACTGCGAGCCTCGGCAGGGCAGTGGTTTCGACTACCGATGGCGGTGGATCATGATCTCGGTGCGCAGCTTGCCAGCTGGCAGCGAGCCGGGGTGCAGCTGGTCGCCACCAGCTCCTATGCAACCCTGGATTATTGGGCCATAGATTTCACTCAACCGACCATCCTGGTGCTGGGCAACGAGGGGGCGGGCCTTTCTGAGCGCCTCCAGGGCCAGGCCACGCTCAAGGTACGCATCCCCATGATGGGAGGCGTTGAGTCGCTCAATGTGGGCATTTCAGCCGCGCTGTTGCTCTATGAAGCACAGCGGCAGCGATGGGAGAAAGAAAAAATGAGCGGTGGGGGGCCCAGCGGCTAGCCCCAGCTTGGAATACAGACGCGCAGAGGCTTCCTGCCGCATAGTGAGGCAGCGGCAGCAGTGTTGATCTGGGAATGGAGCCTAGGATTTTAGGAGTTGTCTGATTGCCCCGCTGTAGTCAAGAATGGAAAGAAACTTTGTCCCGCTTAACTAATGTCGGGGGTTGAAAAGTTGATTAGATTGTCTGGGGTAGGTTCTGCGCCCTGGCCTGTCTGGAATCAACCCTATTTTTTGGATCACCTGTTCAGGAGCCTGCTGTGAGCGACGCATTTGATTACGACCTGCTGATTATTGGTGCCGGGGTAGGGGGCCACGGAGCTGCCCTGCATGGGGTCAAGCGGGGGCTAAAAACCGCCATTGTCGAGGCCGATGTGATGGGGGGTACCTGTGTAAATCGGGGCTGTATTCCCTCTAAGGCGCTGCTGGCGGCGTCAGGCCGGGTGCGGGAGCTACGCAACGAGCACCACCTCAAATCCCTGGGCATCTCGGTGGGGGGGGTGAGCTACGATCGCGAGGCTATTGCCGACCATGCCAAAAACCTGGTCAGCAAAATTCAGGGCGATATGACCAATAGCCTCACCCGCCTGGGGGTGGACATTATTAAGGGCTGGGGCCGGCTGGCGGGGGAGCAGAAAGTGGCGATCGCCACCGCCGAGGGCGAACAGCTGCTCACCGCTCAGGATATTATTCTTTCGCCTGGGTCGATCCCCTTTGTGCCCCCCGGCATTGAAACCGACGGCAAAACCGTCTTCACCAGTGATGAAGCCCTCAAGCTCGACTGGCTACCCGACTGGGTGGCGATCATTGGCAGCGGCTACATTGGTCTAGAGTTTTCTGACGTGTATACCGCCCTGGGCTGCGAAGTCACCATCATCGAAGCGCTGGATCAGCTGATGCCCACCTTCGACCCCGACATCGCCAAGATCGCCCAACGGGTGCTGATTGCCCCCCGCGACATCGAGACCCGGGCCGGGGTGATTGCCCAGAAGGTGACCCCCGGTTCCCCGGTGGTGATCGAGCTGGCCGATCGCGAAACCCGCGAAGTCGTTGAAACCCTGGAGGTAGATGCCTGTCTCGTGGCCACCGGCCGCATTCCCGCCACCAAGGATATGGGGTTAGAAAAAGTTGGTGTGGAGACCGACCGCCGGGGCTTTATTCCGGTCAATGATCACCTGCAGGTGCTGCGGGATGGCCAGCCGGTACCCCACCTGTGGTCTATTGGCGACGCCACCGGCAAAATGATGCTGGCCCACGCCGCCTCGGCCCAGGGCATTCTGACGGTGGAAGCCATCTGCGGCGAACCGCGCCCGGTCAATTACATGAGCATTCCGGCGGCGGCCTTTACCCATCCTGAGGTTAGCTTCGTCGGCCTGACCGAGCCCGCCGCTAAGGCCAAAGCCGAGGCCGAGGGCTATGCCATCGACACAGTGCGCACCTACTTTAAAGGCAACTCTAAAGCCCTGGCCGAGGGTGAGTCCGACGGGCTAGCGAAGGTGATCTACCGCAAAGACAGTGGTGAAATCCTGGGGGTCCACATCATTGGGCTACATGCCGCCGATCTAATTCAGGAGGCGGCCAATGCGATCGCCCAGGGCCAAACCGTCACCGACCTCTCCTTCTGCGTTCACACCCACCCCACCCTGTCAGAGGTGCTTGACGAAGCCTTTAAGCGAGCCGTCGTGGTACCTGCGTAGGATGGGCACGCTGTGCTGTGCCCATCGCGCCAAGCATCCAATAACTCCGATGGGCACGGGCGAGGCCCTTTGCCCATCCTACGAATCTCAAACTAATAGTGGGCCGTGCCTACCCTACTCCAATCCAAAATTAAGATTTTTATATTCAAATGAAAATTCGCCGCCGCCCTCCCAACCCCGCCGTTGCGGTAAAAAGCTTGCAATATCAAATTAAAGCTGACGACGCTGAACCCAGGCACATTTTAGAAAAAATCGTCTGGCACAAAGAAACCGAAGTGGCTCAGCTGCGGGAAAAATTATCGCTGGCCGACCTCCAGCGTCAGATTCTCGACGCGCCGCCCCCCCGCGACTTTATCGGTGCCCTGCGCGCTAGCGAAACCGCCCCCGCCCTCATTGCTGAGGTCAAAAAAGCCTCTCCCAGCAAAGGGGTGATCCGGCCCGACTTTGACCCAGTGGCGATCGCCCAAACCTATGCCGCCCACGGCGCTACCTGCCTATCGGTACTCACCGACAAAGCCTTCTTTCAGGGCGACTTCGAGTACCTGGCCCAGATTCGTCAGGCCGTAGACCTACCGCTGCTGTGCAAAGAATTCATCATCTACCCTTACCAGATGTACCTGGCCCGCCTGAAGGGGGCCGATGCTGCCCTGCTCATTGCCGCCATTCTGTCTGACCAGGACTTAAAGTACTTCGTGCAAATTGCCAAGGCGCTGGGCATGGCAGTGCTAGTTGAAGTGCACACCCTAGAAGAACTGGATCGAGTGCTGGCGGTGCCGGGGCTAGCCTTAATTGGCATCAACAACCGCAACCTAGAAACGTTTACCACCCATCTGGAAACTACGGCAGAGTTGATGACAGCCCGACGCGATGCCCTGGTCGCCAGTGGGGCGCTCATTGTCAGCGAGTCGGGCATTCATACCCCGACAGATTTACAAACCGTTGCCGCAGCTGGGGCCAAAGCAGTGTTAGTGGGTGAGTCGCTCATTCGTCAGCCCGACCCAGGGCTTGCCATTGACCAGCTTTACGAAAAAAACATCGGATGAGCACCGAATTCAATTGAAGTTCCTGGTTTAATCAACAGATCGCTCCCCGGGCACCACAATGGCAGACATGGGCAAACCGCTTCCGCTCCCCTCTCACATTCACTACGAACTACTGCTCCGCCTGCTAGAGCAGCAGACGATGGCGGTGGCCTACCAAAATCCTCAGATTCGCCACCAGGTGCAGGAGGTGATCGTTGCCCTGCGTAAGGCATTGTCGCAACAGCGGCAGCTCGAAGAAACCTGCAAACAGGCTAAGATCGATGTCGAATACCAGTGGTCGACCAATCAACGGGGCGATCGCTTGGTACCTGAAGATGTGGCCCCCTAGGGGCAAGATCTTGTCAAACGGTAGTGTTCGCTACTTCCAGGCAGATTTTTTCTCTGCAAGCTATAGCCAGCTTCTGGGCTGAACCCGGAGTCTGGTGGCAGTTGGCCAAAGCACATGCTCCTGGCGCACAGTTTGGTTTCTAGCTGACCTACTCGAGCTTGATACGTTTGTGAGGACAAACCATGAAACGACGTTGGTTTTTAGCGTCTACCGTAGCCGTTGCTGTGACCACTGTGGGGCTAACCGCAGCCTGTGGCGGTGGCCAGTCTGTCGGCGATGATGCCGCCGCCGGGGGCAGCGTTTTAACCATGGCGACGTCCGCCGACTACCCCCCCTACGAGTTTGTGGAAACCGCTGGCGGTACCGAAGAGATTGTCGGCTTTGATGTCGATATTGCCCGCCACATTGCTACCGAACTGGGCTATGAGCTAGAGATCAATAACATCGACTTCAACGGGTTGATTCCGGCGCTACAGGCCGGACGGGCCGACTTTGTGATGGCGGGTATGACCCCCACCGAAGAGCGCAAGCAAAATGTCGATTTCTCGTCGGTTTACTACGACGCCAAGCAGACCATTGTATTTCCGTCGGGCAGCGGCATCACCGGCCCCGCCGACCTGGGCGGTAAAACCGTAGGGGTGCAGCTGGGCTCAATTCAAGAAGAGCTGGGCAAAGAACTGGCCGAATCGACTGCTGGCCTGGAACTGTCGCCTCTTAATCGCATCAACGAGATTGTGCAGGAGCTAAAGTCGGGCCGCATTGACGCCGCCATTATTGAAGACACGGTAGCGGCTGGCTTTTTGGCCAACAACCCCGATCTGGAATCGGTGGTGATTCCAGAGGAAGGCCCGGTGGGGTCAGCGGTGGCCTTTCCCAAAGACTCAGAACTAGTGGCCGACTTTGACCGCATACTGGCCGAGATGGAGTCGAGCGGGCTGATGGAAGAGCTAATCGTCAAATGGTTTGGCGACGGGGCTGAGTAATCGAAGCCCATGAATTTAGATTTTGGCCAGATTCTGCCGTCGCTGCCGTTTATTCTCAAGGGGGTGCTGGTCACCCTTCAGTTCACCCTGCTATCGGCTCTGTTTGGGTTTACCCTGGGCACCCTGCTGTCGCTGCTGAAGATCTCCAGCATTAAGCCGCTGCGATGGTTTGCAGAGTTTTACACGTCGATTTTTCGCGGTACGCCGCTGATTTTGCAGCTGGCCCTGGTGTACTTTGCCACCCCCCAGATCATTGGCTACAAGATTTCGCCCATTGAGGCGGGGGTGTTTACCTTTGCCCTCAACTCGGCGGCCTACAGCTCTGAGACGATTCGGGCGGGCATTATGGCCGTTGACAAGGGGCAGCGAGAAGCCTCGATGTCGCTGGGGGTGGCCTACCGACCTATGATGCTCGACATCATTTTGCCCCAGGCGTTTAAGAACATCTTGCCCGCCCTGGTCAACGAGAGCATTGCGCTCCTAAAAGATTCGGCTTTGGTGTCTACCATTGGGGTGTTAGACCTGATGCGGCGAGCCCAGGTGGTGGCGGGGCAGACCTTTCTCTACTTTGAGCCGCTGATCGTGGTGGGGGTGATTTACTACGTCATGGTGATGGGGCTGACTCAGGCCGCCCAAGTTCTTGAGCGGAGGATGCGCCGCAGTGATTAGAATTGAACATTTAGTTAAATCGTTTGGGCCGTTGGAGGTGTTGAAGGACATCTCGACGGAGGTGGCGACGGGGGAAGTCGTGGCGATCATCGGCCCGTCGGGGTCGGGCAAGTCAACCCTGCTACGGTGCATTAACCTGCTGGAGATTCCCACGGCGGGGCACATCTTTGTGGATGGGGTAGATATTACTTCCTCGAAGTGCGACATTCTCAAGGTGCGCCAGAACGTGGGTATGGTGTTTCAGCATTTCAATCTGTTCCCGCATAAAACAGTGATGGGAAACCTCACCTACGCACCGATGACGGTGAAGGGGTTGTCGAAGGCCGACGCAGGCAAAATTGCGATCGACCTGCTGGCCAAGGTGGGGTTGTCAGAGAAGGTCGACCAGTATCCGTCGCGACTGTCGGGGGGACAAAAGCAGCGGGTGGCGATCGCCCGCGCCCTGGCCATGGAACCCGACATTATGCTGTTTGACGAACCCACTAGCGCCCTCGACCCCGAGATGGTCAAAGAGGTGCTGGACGTGATGAAGGGGCTCGCGGACACGGGCATTACTATGTGCATCGTCACCCACGAGATGGGCTTTGCCCGCGAGGTGGCCGATCGCGTCCTATTCTTAGATGGCGGCTACCTGGTAGAAGACGCACCGCCGGATATTTTCTTTACCAGCCCCAAGAGCGATCGCGCCCAGCAGTTCTTAGAAAAGGTGCTGTAAAAGGTCTGGGGAACCCGACGCTGCGCGAATTCGTTTAAGCTAGCAGAGGTTCTAGCTGGGGCAACGGCCATGTCAGTAATCACAGCTCCATCCCCCTGGAAAATTCGCGATCGCACCTTGAGCTGGGGCAGCCGCACCTATCTGATGGGGGTGCTCAATGTTACCCCCGATAGCTTTAGCGATGGGGGCCAGTTTGACACCGTAGAGCGGGCGGTGGCCCAGGCCCGGCACCTGGTACACCACGGCACCGATATGCTTGACATTGGTGGCCAGTCCACCCGACCGGGGGCAGGGTCAATCTCCCGCGAAGAAGAACTCAATCGGGTGATTCCGGTGATCAACGCGATTCGGGGCGATGACGATGACACCCTGGCCCAGGCGATGATATCGGTCGATACCACCCGCTCGTCGGTAGCGCGGGCGGCGGTCAGGTCTGGGGCCGATATTATCAACGATATTTCGGCGGGTACCTACGACAAGGGTATGCTCTCGACCGTGGCCGACCTGGGCGTGCCAATTGTGATTATGCACCTGCGTGGCACCCCGGCCACTATGCAGCAGTTCACCGAGTACCACGACCTGCTGGGCGAAATTTACGAGGTTTTGCAGCACCAGATCGAGGATGCGATCGCTGTGGGCGTTAAACCCAGCAAAATTGCCGTGGACCCCGGCCTGGGCTTCGCCAAGACCTACGATCAGAATCTAGAGCTGCTGCGCAATTTGGATCACTTTCGCACCCTGGGCTGCCCCTTGCTGGTAGGCCCATCGCGCAAGAGCTTTATCGGCCACATCCTGGATCAGCCCGACCCTCAGCAGCGGGCATGGGGTACGGCGGCGGCCTGCTGCGCCGCGATCGCGGGCGGGGCCGATATTCTTCGGGTTCACGACGGGGCCGAGATGCACGATGTCTGTCGCGTAGCCGATGCGGTGTGGCGGCAACAGAGGGAGTAGGGGAACGCCATCGCGCCATATCCCTTCCTATGCTTCATAACGCCCCCATCCCAACGTAAGATAAGGACGACGGGAAAGAACGCGTAAAAGGTAACTATGGGACGCTTTAGACCTCTTTTGGGAATTGTGCTGGCAATCGTGGCAACTTGCCTGGTGGCCTGCGGTAGTCCGGCGGCTAAGATCCCAACCACCTATACTCCAGAGATTTTGCAGCAGGTAGAGCTCTATAGCCCTGCGGTGGCCAGTCTGCGCGATCGCTTCCCAGAGTTGGAGGGCTCCATTCAGCAAAAAGACTGGGTCGATGTGCAAAGCTTTATCCACGGCCCCATGGGCGAACTGCGCACCCGGGTGAACCGCCTAGCTGCCACCCTGCTCACCAAAGATCAGCCCCAGGCTAAGGCCCTGGCCCAAGATCTCTATGCTCACCTGGAGCGCCTCGATGAAGCCGCTGCCAACAATCAGCAGGTGGTAGCGGGCCAGGAGTACCGCAATGCTCTGGATGATTTTGATTCCTTTTTGAGCCTGGTTCCCACCTTCCAATAGACGGCCTTAATCCCTTCACCTTGAAACGAATCACGATTATCGGCTGCGGCGTGGTGGGGGCGGCGATCGCCTACGAGCTCAGCCTCAACCCCGAGTTTCAGGTCACGGTCATCGATCGCGCTGAACCAGCCCAGGGATCTACCACCGCCGCCCTGGGGGTAGCCATGGCAGTCATTAGCCATAAGGTAAAGGGCCGTAACTGGTGGCTACGCGAGCGCAGCCTGCAGCGCTATCAAACCTTAATTCCCGAGCTAGAAGCGCTGATAGGGCAGCCTATTCAGCACAATACCCAGGGTATTGTGAGCCTCTGTTTTGAGGCTAGCGAGCTGCCTCGATGGCAGTCTCTTCAGGCAATTCGCCAGCGCCAGGGGTATCGGCTAGAGATTTGGTCGCCTGAGCAATTGCGCGATCGCGCCCCCCACCTCAACACCGATGCCATTGCCGCTGGCATCTACTCCCCCCAAGACTTTCAGGTCAGCCCCACCGAGCTAACCCACGCCCTGGTGGCTGGGGCCAGAGCCAAGGGAGTGACATTTTACTGCGGGGAAGCCGTGGTCGGGTTTGATGTAGCCAGACCGACCGGGGCCGCAGCAGATAGCCTCTGTACTGCGGTACAGACTACCGCCCAAACCCACCCCACCGATGTTGTCATCATGGCTACGGGGTTAGGCACGCTGCCCCTGACCCAAGACCTGGGCCAACCCATCGCCATTGGCCCGGTGCTCGGTCAGGCCCTGCGCCTGCATAGGGATGCACCCCTCGGGCAGCCAGGCTTTCAGCCCGTAGTCAACGGCAACGATATTCACCTCGTGCCCCTGGGCAATGGCGACTACTGGGTGGGCGCTACGGTCGAATTTCCCCCCGGCACTACTCTAGAGGAGGCGCTGGCGATGCAGCCCAAAATCGCCCGGCTAGATCAGGTTCTGAGGGCTGCCGTGGCTTACTGCCCAGGTCTGGCAGAGGCTGAGATCGGCGATCGCTGGTTTGGCCTCCGCCCCCGCCCCCAGGGCCAAGCGGCCCCCATTATTCAACCCCTTACCGGCTACAGCAATCTCTGGTTAGCCACCGGCCACTACCGCAACGGTGTCCTGCTGGCACCGGCCACCGCCCTAGCTATTCGTGACGCTTTGGCCAATTTATAGCGTTGTGCAGCGGAAATAACCCACCTATTTGCCAACGCGGAAACCCTGGTGAGACTTGGAATTCCCGTTCTGCCTTTTGCCTTCTTACTTCTGCCTTTCGGTACTAGGGTTTGAGTAATGCCAAAAACGTCCCTAAAACGAACAAGAGGCGCAGCCGGTGCTACGCCTCTTAGGGGAGTTCAAGCCAAATTGCTTTGGGCCTAGGCCGCTTCCATCCAGTCATAGATCTGTTCTAGTTGCTCAAGGGTGACTAAACCATACTGCCAGAGAATCATCGGCAACGGGCCGGGGTCTTGCTCGCTATGCTTAAGCGCAACCTGGATTGAGGCCGTAGAAATTGCCAGGTCGTCTTGCAAAAAGCGAATTAAATTAGGATGCATGCTTACCGCCATAGAGTCTCACCTCCTTAAAGGTCGCTAGGGTTGACAGGATGTTGCCCACGATTCTACACAAGGATGCCTCAGTGGCAACATGAATTTTGAATTGGGTTAACCGAACTTTGATCACACCCTGCCGCAGGGCACTGCCTCAAGCTAGGGCTAGACTACATCCCCTTATTTTCTAGAAGAGGATTGACTATTGTGGCCAATACCAGGAGCCTCAGCTCAGTATTAGCCGCCTATCGATGTAATAAAAGATGCCCAAACGTGACCCATAATCTCAGGCCATCCGTTACGGAAATTTGAAACCCTTAACATTTAGTTGAAATCATGGGGCGATCGCAAGCGGCCTCCACCGAGGGGGCGTTGCTGAATGGTGGCATGAATTGGGTAAAGGCAAACGGCCGTTTGCCCCTAAGTACAGACGTGGAATTCTTGGGGCATACCTGTATCCAACAATCCCACCGATGACATCCTGTCACAGCTTTAGCCTGCGGGCGGCGGGCCTGGCTCAGCCAAGGGGTTGATCAGATTGAATAGAGCGGCGGCGGCGGCGGCGTCAGCAAAACCGGCCTCTACCGCACCGACAGCAAAGGGGTCAGATAGCTCCTGCCCCTGAGTTCCCGGTATCTGAGCAGTCACTCCAAGCCAATCGGCCAAAAACTGCCCCAGCCAGCTCTCTATCGCGGGGCCATAGAGCCGGTGCTGGCTTAAATGATGGCCCCGCCCTTGGGCCCCAGGGCAGGTTAATTGATCGGCACCTTCGGTGGTCCAGTGATTAACCATCGCCGTGGTGATCTCAGGATGAAACTGGAGCCCGTAGGCCCGCTGCCCGTAGCGAAACACCTGATGAGGAAAAGTCTGGCCCGTCGCCAACAGCTGGCTGCCCCAAGGCAGATCAAAGCCCTCTTGGTGCCACTGGTAAACCATCAGTGGAGTCGGCAGCAGTTCCTGTCCAAGGGTGGTCGGCACGATGGGGTAGTAGCCAATTTCTCGCTGACCAGCGGGGTGAGGGGCGACCCTTGCCCCCAGGGCACGGGCTAACAACTGGGCTCCTAAACAGATGCCCAGATAGGGTTTGCCGGCAGCCAGCACCGTCGGTATCCAGTCGAGCTCCTGGCGAATGAACGCTATGTGGTCGTCGTTAGCGCTCATGGGGCCACCAAAAATTACGACACCGCTGTGGTGGTCTAGGGTATCGGGCAGGGGGTGGGCCATGGCCGGGCAGCGAAGATCGAGGGTAAACCCGAGGGCGCACAGCAAGTCTCCGACCAGGCCGGGGGTAGAGGTTTTTTGATGGACAATGACTAAGACAGGGAGATGAGCACTCATAGTTAGACCTCAAAGCTGGCGTTCGACCCGCACCATGCGGCGATAAGACAGCCACCCAGCCACCACCATAGCAACGGCAAAAATAGCCAAGAATCTGACATGATTGCCTACATCGTTGAGGGTGTCACCCTGCACCACGACTCCGGCCAGGGCCTCAATCATGTGGTAGATAGGGTTGAACCGAGTCAGCCGCGCCAGGGAATCGGGAAAAAAGGCCGTCGGCAAAAAGGTGCCGCCCAAAATCATCAGGGGAATGCCAAAGGCCGCAATCAGCGCATTGACATCTTCGGTGCGGCGGGCCAGCTGGGTGCCGAGCACAAATCCCACGCCGACATAGGCGGCAATGCTGAGCCCCACAATCAGCAGGTTGGCCAGGGGGTTGCCGTTGAGGGTGGCTCCCTGGAACAGGGCGATCGCATAGACCAGCCCCGCCTGCACCAAGCCAATCACCCCGTAGGCCAAGCAAATGCCTAAGAAATACGACACCCCGCTCAGGGGCGACAAAAACAGGCGTTTGAGCGTCTGTTGCTCGCGTTCAGACACCACCGTTGCCACACTGCCCCCCAGCCCGCTAAAAAACAGCGCCGCCCCCACCAGGGTGGCCGGTGCCGCCTGGGTATAGGCGTCAGCCAGGGAAATCTGCAGGCGCTCCTGCAAAATCAGGCTGTTGAGCACCAGCAGCACCACCGGGAATATGGCCCAAAATACCAGACTCCGCCGCCGTCGCCCCAGCTCCACCAGAATGCGTTGGGCAACGGCTAGGGTCTCTCGTACGTATTTCATTGAGGATGAGTAGACTGTAAAGGCAACTTAATATTACAGTCAATAAACGTGTTTCACGTGGGCATCCTCCCTCTTTGGCCGGGGGCTGCGGATGCTCCCTCTCTTGGCCGAGAGGCTGTGTTACCGTAATGCCGAAGTCGCTCTCCACACAGGTTTCTGGGAAAATCCCAGAAACTGAGTCTGACCTAAGCAAAGACCGAAACTGATGAGTCAATCTTTAGAGGGGCTGTTTGCCCAAACCCTGGCTCGCCGTCATGTACTCAAACTCTTTGGAGTGGGGGGTATTGCGGCGTTGCTGAGCTATTCACGGCTGAGCAAGCCTCAGCCTACGGTGTTTCAGCAAGATCGGCTGGCGCTACCGACCCAGGTGGGGCAGCCCAAAACGGCAGTCGTCATCGGCGGCGGCCTGGCGGGCCTGGCGGCGGCCTACGAACTGAGCCAGCGGGGCGTAGCGGTGACGCTGCTAGAGCGATCGCCCCAGCTGGGCGGCAAAATTGCCAGCTGGCCAATTCAGGTGGGCGACGAGTCCTTCATGATGGAACACGGCTTCCACGGCTTTTTTCCGCAGTACTACAACCTGTTTGGCCTAGTCAACGAGCTCAATATTCGACAGAACTTTAAGTCTCTCGACTACTACTCGTTGGTCTACAAAGAGGGCTATAGCCCCGAAGTCTTTCGCCCCAGCAGCTCGGCATTTCCGTGGAATGTAATCGATCTGGCCATCTCGTCATCGAATCGGCTGAAGTGGGGCATCAACCTGACCCACCTGAAGCACCTCCAGGTGTTTCGAGAAATTACCGGTTTTCGCAACCCCCAGACCTACGACCGCCTCGATCAGCTGTCGGTGGCCGAATGGGTGGCTGACGACTTCCCCCAGGGGCTTTACGACCTCTACTTTTTGCCCTTTGCTAAGTCGAGCCTCAACGCCCCCGATCGGCTCAGCGCCGGGGAACTGATGCAGTTCTTCCACTTCTACTTCTTTGGCAACCCTGAGGGGCTAGCTTTCAATGGCACCCGTCAGGATATGGGGCGATCGCTGGTTGACCCCATGGTTGAGGCGATCGCGGCCAACGGTGGCCAGGTGCTCACTGGCATGACCGTCAGCCAGGTGGCCTGGCAATCGGGTCAGGTAGCCGGGGTTACCTATCAGGCGGGTAGTGTCGCCACCAATCCAGTGCCCTTTTGGGTCGAGCGCAATCCGCTGCTCAGCTCAGAAACCCTGGAATACTTCGGGGCTGGCGATAACCTCTACTCGGTGGCACCGGGGGCCACTACGGCCCTGTCGCTCACCTGCACTCACCAGGGCTGTAGCGTGCAGCGCCAGGTCGAGTTGGGCACCAATGGGGGCTATCTCTGTCCCTGCCACGGAGCGGCCTATGCCAACAACGGAGAGGTATTAGCGGGCCCCGCGCGGGAAAATCTGAGCGCATTTACCCTGCTTCAGCGGGAGGGCGATCGCGTGCAGTTAATCGCCGCCAACGCCGACTCAGGAGCCAGCGCCCAGCACCTAACCGCCGACTACTACATTATGGCCGCCGATATTCCTGGCATTAAGGCGCTGTTTGCCCTCTCCGAGGGCGAGGTGGAGCCCACCCTGGTCTCCCAGGTCGATCAACTTCAGGTCGCTGACCCCTTCGCCGTAGCTCGTTTTTGGCTCGATCGCGACTTCGACTGGGAGCACAGCTGGTTTACCTCCCTCTCGGGCTACCGCCTGACCGACAGCATCACCCTCTACCACCGCATTCAGGATGACTACATTGCCTGGGGCGAGCGCACCGGAGGTAGCGTAGTCGAGCTGCATGCCTACTGCTATAAAGAAAAAGACTTCCCGACCCAGGCCGATATTCTCAATACCTTTGAGGCCGAGCTGTACGAAATCGTCCCCGAACTAAAAGCGGCCACGGTGCTGCATCGGCAGTTGGTCAACCAAAAAAACTTTGCGGGTTTCCCCCCGGGCAGCTTTGCCAATCGGCCCCAGACCACAACCGCCGCCGCCAACCTGTTATTTGCGGGCGACTGGGTGCGCATGCCCTTCCCCTGCGGGCTGATGGAGCGGGCCGTCAGCAGCGGTTTACTGGCCGCCAACGCTATCTTAGAGCGCGAGGGGGTGCAGCGGCGCACTATTCTCTCGGTTGACCCGGAGGGGGTACTCAAAATTTAAGCGCTGGCTCCAGGAGCCAGCGACTCGTCTTGAGACAATAGGGCAGGTCTGAGCATGGATGGATTAAACCAACAAACAACAGCAGCGACATCGAACACCACTGATTTAGCCAACTCTGCTATCCCTATGACAGCTATCCATATGACAGCAGCGGCAGCGGCGCAGAGTCTCCCCCTACGGCGACTGAGCCCCAACCTTGACCACTGGTATGTGGTGGCCCAGAGCAGAGAGTTGGGCGCTGCCCCCCTAGCGGCAACGCTGTGGCATCAGTCGATTGTGCTCTACCGCGATCGCGCGGGCCACCCCATCGCCGTAGAAGACCGCTGCCCCCACCGCCAGGTCAAGCTGAGCGAAGGCACCGTTGCGGGGGATAACCTCATGTGCGCTTACCACGGCTGGCAGTTTGCCCCCGACGGCACCTGTGCCCATGTACCCTATCTCGAGCCTCAGCAGAAGCTGCCCACCTGTACCCTCCGGCGATATCCAGTGAAGGAGCAGGATGGCTTCATCTGGCTGTTTCCCGGCCAGGCCGAGCGGGCGGAGCAGGTCGCGCCCATGGGCGTGCCAGAGTGGGCACACCTCAACTTCATCGGTTCGCTGGCCACCATCGACGTAGGAGCCCACTACTCGTTTTTAATTGAAAACCTGATGGACATGTACCATGGCCACCTGCACGGTGGTGCCCAGGTCTGGGCCAATCCGGTGCTGGCCGACTTAGAGGCCGACGATACCCGCGTCCATGCCCACTACGACGCCGAGAGCTACTACCGGATTGATAAAATTTGGTCAGCCAGTCAGCTCTTGATTCCGGCCCTGCGGCAGCTGCACCCCGAGCCGCTAGATGTCTACTACTACTACCCCCACTGGATGTCGACCCTGGGGGATGATTTTAAGATCTACTGTCTGTTTTGCCCCGTGAGCGAAACCCACACCCGCGCCTATCTGCTGCACTTTACGTCACTGGAACGGTTTCCCAACCTACACAAATCTCCCCTGGCGGTGCGGCGGTTCTTTAAGCGATCGTTTACCAACTCCGCCAGCTTCGTGCTGCGGCGGCTGGTGCGCGAAGACGTGCTCATGCTCGAACAAGAGCAGCAGGCCTTTGAGCAAAACCCCGCCTATCGAGGCCCCGAGCTCAACCGCACGCTGACGGCAGTCCAGCAGCTCATTCGGCAACAGGCGGGGGGAGGAGAGTGAGGAGTCGGGGACGTTAGGGCAATCCGCATCGGGCTGAGGTGAGTGCTTTGGGGAAAAGCGATTGGGGTTAAGGGTGTGGGTTCAGGATTAGGCCTAAAACCTTGTACCTTGTAGCTTGAACCCCTATCCCTCGTTTGCCGATGCTTTCTCCCGATATTCTGGCGCTCGATTTTGACGGTGTGGTCTGCGATGGGCTGCTGGAGTATTTTCAGTCGGCGTGGAAGGCCTATATCGAGGTGTTTCAGCCCGCTAGCTCCACGCCGCCAGCGGGGCTAGCTGAGCGGTTTTATCCCCTGCGTCCGGTGGTTGAGACGGGTTGGGAGATGCCGCTGGTACTTTACGCGCTAGTGAATGGAACCCTCGATGAGGAAATTCTCGCCCGGTGGTCAGATCTAGTGCCAGCACTGCTGGCCCAGGCCCAGGTGGAACCCAGTACCCTGGCCCTGGCCGTGGATGCAGTGCGCGATCGCTGGATT
This sequence comes from Nodosilinea sp. LEGE 07088, assembly GCF_015207395.1. Taxonomy (GTDB): domain Bacteria; phylum Cyanobacteriota; class Cyanobacteriia; order Phormidesmidales; family Phormidesmidaceae; genus Nodosilinea. Next base: position 34,997 of record NZ_JADEWX010000005.1, on the reverse strand, counting down.
GGCAGCGACATTGACGGCTGGCTCAGCTACCAGCAATTTTACCCCGGCGTCATCGATCGCCTCCAGCAGGCCCAGGCCGCCGGGGTTGAGTTGGTGATTATTTCCACCAAAGAGGGGCGGTTCATTCAGCAATTGCTGGCCCAGGGCGGCATGGCGCTCCCCCAGGAGCGCATTCTCGGCAAAGAGGTCAAGCAACCTAAGTACGAGACCCTGCGCCAGATTACCGCCCATCAGCCCGAGGCAACACTGTGGTTTGTCGAAGACCGGGTAAAAGCGCTCCAGGCGGTTCAGCACCAGCCAGATCTAGGCGATGTGGTGCTGTTTTTAGCCGACTGGGGCTATAACACCGCCGCCGATCGCACCCTAGCTGAGCTCGACAGCGGCCTCCATAGCCTGACGCTGCCGCAGTTTTGTGGATCCTTTGCAGGCTGGCTAGGCCAGGATACCTAAGGGTGCGAGGCGATCGCACCGCCGTTACAATTGATTCCAGGCTTTACCGTAAAATTACGGAATCTTGTGAACTGACGCGATCGCTTAAATTGTTCGTGACGATTCTAGGCAGAACCTTCCGGATTTTCGCCTCAGCTTCAGAATTGGGAATAGACTCCAACGCCCATCGATAAAGCTCAGGTAAACGTCGCTGGGTTGTTCCAGCGTTGTACTTGCTATCTCTTAGGTGTTCCCCATGACCGACCTGTCTTCGCCGCTGTCAGAGGTTGCTGTGTCTGCGGAACCCGCAGGCACAGAAGAGCCGACACTGGCAGCAGATCTAGCTACAGCCGATAGTGCCCCACCCCTAGCACCTTCGTTAGCCACCGTATTTTTCTACGGCGGCAGTGCCGATGCCTCAGTACTCTATCGGGTTGACGCTGCGACGGGGACGCGAACGGCGATCGCCGATGCCCCCGAGTTGTTTCCTTCGGTGCTCAGCGGACTGTCTGTGGCCGAGCCAACGACGGTGGACTCAGCTACCAGTGAGCGGATGCCTCCTATATTTGCCCTAGTCGATGGCACCGAAGGCAAAAATTTTCTCATTGGTACCGGGTTTAGCGCCTTGTTTGGCTTAGGCGGCGATGACCTACTGTTAGGCGGTGCTGCCCCCAGCCTGGTCTTTGGCGGCCTCGGCAACGATACGCTGCGGGGCGGCATCGGGGATGATGGGTTGTTTGGCGGTGCCGACAACGACACCATCGACGGCGGCGCCGGTAACGATCTGCTCGCGGGGGGCGACGGCGACGACATTCTCTACGGCGGGGCGGGCACCAACACCCTCACGGGTGGCGCTGGGGCCGACATTTTTCGCATCGGGCCGCTCAAGCCCCCGGCAGCACCGCTGGTGGGCGAGGCCGAGCCCATCGCCGCCGCCCCCGACACCATTACCGACTTTAGCCCTGAGGATAAACTCAACTTCAGCCTGCTAGCTGGCGACCCCGCCTTCGCTGGTGTGAATCTAGCCTCGTTCTTGAGCTTTGTGCAGGTGGGCGCCGATACCCATCTCCAGGTGACAACGCCCCTCGGCCAAGTGACCACCGAGGCGGTTCTACTCAATGTCGCGGCAGACACCATTACTGCTGACCAACTGACCTTTACGACGCCTGCTGGGCTGCCCATGCTGAAGTAAGCACCGTGCGCAGTAGACAAATAGTCAGCCCCCGGCTCCCCTCAAGGAGTCCATCCCAGGTTCAGTGTCTCGCTTTCCGGTAGCATCGAGACAGAGGAACTTGGGATTATCTCTGGCGGGCCACGGTGGCCTTAGCCCGAGCCCGGGTATGCCTCTGGCTCAAGTGGCCTATCCACCTATCAGACCGGGTATGACACTATGCTTGAGGCCCAGCTAGAGCAGTTGGCCACCTATTTGGCCGGGGAGTTTGACAATCGCCAGCAATCTCTCGCTGAACCCATCTGGTACCTGCATTTGCGGCTGTGGCATCGGCCTTTACCCAGGGCTCTATTTGGCCAGGGCTATAGCTTTTTTATCGAGCAGGTGAGCGTGGCGTCGGGGTCAGCCCCCTACCGCCAGCGCATTTTGCACCTGAGCGATCGCAACTATCAGCTCTGGGGCCAGTACTATGGCCTGGTAGACCCCGTCGCCTACAGCGGCGGGGCCACAGATCCCGCTCGCCTGGCCAGCCTCACCCGTGCCGACCTGGTGGATCTGCCCACCTGCGGAGTGAGCATTGAGTACCAGCCCGATCGCGAGACCTTCAGCGCCCGTCTGCCCGACGATAGCCTCTGCAGCTTTACCATTGACGGCACCACTACCTACGTGCGGCTGAGATTCGAGGTTGGCCCTGGGACATCTACCCCTGGTAGCCCGGTGGTCTTTCAAATGAGCGATCGCGGCGTTGACCCCGCCACCGGCAAAGCCACCTGGGGGCCGCAGATGGGGCCGTTTCGTTTGCTTAAGCAAGTCGCCTTTGACCTGCCCGGGTGATGGGACGTCAAGGGTAAGCTGACTGCGCCGGGGCAATTATTCGGTGTTACCCTGGAGCGACGCCCGCCGCTGAGACCCCTACATTAGGGAGGCCAGCGGGGCGAGCCTGGTTATCACTACCCCGTTCTTTTTTCGACTGTCTTCCCGTTGAGCCCCCATGGAGCGCGACTTTCTCATTCTGACGGTTTACTTCATCTGCATGGGCTACGTCATCTATCAGATGGCGCTAAGCCTTGAGCAAGACCTGGAAGACCAGGTAGTACTGGTAGCCGACGGGGAGACCCTAGAGAGCACTGTGCGATCGCAGCTGGTGCGTCAGGGCTTTGCCGAAACCACCGCCACGGTGCTGAAACCCGGCTCAGGGCCATTACCTAAGGGAGTTTCCCTACGGCTGGCGGTGCCCGAGCCCAGAAGTCTGGCTCCGGTTGAAGGCACCGCCAAACCCCAAGGTGACGGCGAGATCGTCATCCAGGTGCTGCCCCAGGGGCCCCACCCGCTCCAGCCCCTGGTCGGGCTGACGGTGCAGGTGGTCAACCAGAGCCGCGCCATTCAGGTCACCGTCGACTGGGATCGCAGCTCCATTACCCGCACGACCAACGAAATTCGCCGGGTAATTCGCCATACGCCAGGCATGCGCCTCGACCTGGCCTTGCCCCAGGTCACCAGCGTCGTCAACCCCAATCAGTTTCTCAGCACCCAGATAGCCAGCGAAGACTGCTTTGGCCGCAACCCCGATACCCAGGTGCTGCAAATTGCAGCTCCGGTGGTGGATATCCCTAAGATAGCCAAGCTCAAAGCCCCCCTGCGCAACTATTCCCTAGACCTAGTCGTGCAACTCATGCCCTTTGGCGGGCGCGGTGGGCGATCGGTGGTGCTACTGCTGCCCTTTCGCTTTACCGTAGAGCTGCTGCCCGATCGAGCCGCCATTCCCATCTTCAATTGGATTTTGAAGCGATAGGGGCAGGGGGCTAAATATCGAGGTCTTCCATCTTCATGCGGGGGCCGTAGGTCTCGATAAACTCGCGGCGGGGGGCGACGCGATCGCCCATTAAGATCGTAAAAATGCGATCGGCCTCGGCGGCGTCTTCGATCTCGACCCGCTTCATGGTGCGGGTGGCCGGGTCCATGGTGGTTTCCCACAGCTGCTGGGGCATCATTTCGCCCAGACCCTTAAACCGCTGCACCGTGTAGTTGGCATTGGCCGGAAACTCATTGGTGATCAGGTTTTGCAGCTCGCGCTCGTTGTAGCAGTACCAGTGGTTGCGGCCCCGCTCTACCTTATAGAGGGGCGGGCAGGCAATGTACACATAGCCCTGATCGACCAGATCGCGCTGGTAGCGGTAGAAGAAGGTCAGCAGCAGGGTGCGAATGTGGGCCCCATCTACGTCGGCGTCGGTCATCAGGCAGATGCGGTGGTAGCGCAACTGCGACGCGTTAAACTCTTCGCCGCGAATGCCCATGCCCAGGGCGGTGATCAACGCCTGAATCTCGGTGTTTTTGTAAATCTTAGAGTCTTCGGTTTTCTCAATATTGAGAATTTTGCCCCGCAGCGGCAAAATGGCCTGAAAACGGCGATCGCGCCCCTGCTTGGCGCTGCCGCCCGCCGAGTCACCCTCAACGATAAAGATCTCCGACTCGCTGGGGTCGCGGCTGCTGCAGTCGGCCAGCTTGCCGGGCAGGGTAGACGACTCCAGCACCGACTTACGACGCACCAGATCGCGAGCTCGTCGGGCCGCCTCAGCGGCGTTAAACGATTGAATCGCCTTCTCTAGAATGGCGTCGGCCACGTTGGGGTGGAAATCGAGGTACTCGGTCAGGGCTTCGCCCACCAGCGAATCAACAATGCCGCGCACCTCGGTGTTGCCCAGCTTGGTTTTGGTCTGGCCCTCAAACTCGGGGTCGGGCACCTTGACCGAAATAATCGCCGTCAGCCCCTCGCGAATGTTCTCCCCGGCCAGGTTGGAGTCGCCGTCTTTGCGCTTGTTGCGCTTGCGGCTGAAGTTGTTGAGGGTGCGGGTCAGCACCGCCTTGAGCCCCTCTAGGTGGGTACCGCCGTCGATAGTGCGAATGTTGTTGGCAAAGCCCAGCAGGTTGTCGGAGTAGGCGTCGATACACCACTGCAGCGCCGCCTCCACCTGTACCCCATCGCGCTCAGAGGAAATGTGGATAATCTCGTCGTGGATGGGCTGCTTGTCGTGGTTGATGTACTGTACGTACTCAATGATGCCGCCCGCGTAGTGGTAGGTCGACACCTTGGGGGTATCAGACTTGAGTAACTCTAGGCGGTAGTCGGTGAAGATCACCTGAATGCCTGCATTCAGATAGGCCAGCTCCCGCAGTCGCCCGCACAGGGTGTCGTAGTCAAATTCAGTGCCGTTGTGAAAAATCTGAGTGTCGGGCAAAAACGACACCGAGGTGCCCTGGCGTTTTTCAGCGATTTTTTCTACCGCCAGTTCGCCGATGGGCACGCCCCGCTCAAAGCGCTGCCGGTGCACCTTGCCCTCGCGCCACACCGTAGCCTCGACCCACTCCGACAGGGCATTCACCACCGAAATGCCCACACCGTGGAGGCCACCGGACACCTTATAGCCGCCGCCGCCAAACTTACCCCCGGCGTGGAGCACCGTCATCACCGTTTCGAGGGCCGACTTGCCGGTGCGGGGGTGAACATCGGTGGGAATGCCGCGCCCGTTGTCGGTGACGGTGACCGAACCGTCGGCGTTGAGAGAAATGTCGATGCGATCGCAGTGACCGGCCAACGCTTCGTCTACGGAGTTATCGACAACCTCGTACACTAGGTGATGGAGTCCACGGGGCCCAGTGCTGCCAATGTACATGCCTGGACGTTTACGAACAGGTTCAAGCCCTTCTAAAACCTGAATCTGCTCAGCACCGTAGTTGGTTGTCATGTTGTACGCTCCAAAAATGGGCCTTAGGCCACCCGACTACCCAATCAGACTAAAACGCTAGAAGATTATAGCACAAAGCGGCCACAGCGGATTCTAGGGCAGCTTCAGGCGAAGAATGAACCAGGGATGCAACTACCAAAATTTTCTCAGTTAAAACCACAGCTTCAAAACCAGGCAGACTATAGTTCAATTGTACCGCTCTTATTGGTCATTGGCGGGGCGACGGCCACCGGTAAGTCAGCCCTGGCGATCGCCCTAGCCCAGCGCCTTGGCGGCGTCATTCTCAGTGCCGATTCCCGACAAGTATATCGAGAGTTTGATATCGGCACCGCCAAACCGTCCCAGTTTGATCAGGCCCAGGTACCCCATTATCTAATAGATATCTGCGATCCGACGGCAACGCTAACATTGGCCCAGTATCAAGGACAGGCCCAAGCCATCATCGATCGACTGCATCGGGATGGCATTCCTCCTCTACTGGTGGGCGGTACGGGTCTCTATATAGATGCGATCGTCAAAGGGTTGCGAATTCCACCCGTGGCCCCGCAACCTGACCTCAGGCAGCAGTTTGAGGCCCTAGGCCAACCCCACTGCTACGCCTTGCTCCAGAAACTCGATGGATGCGCTGCCCAGCGCATTCACCCCAACGACCCCGTCCGCACCGTCCGCGCCCTGGAGGTCTACTACGTCACCGGCCAGCCGATGTCTGCCCTCCAGGGAGAGTCACCCCCCAGCTATCCGGTGCTGTACCTGGGCCTCGACGCCGACATCACCGCCCTCGATCGCCGCATTGCCCAGCGCACCCAGGCCATGGTTGAAGCGGGGTTAGTCGAGGAAGTCACCGCCCTGGCCCAGCGGTATGGGGCTGACCTACCGCTGCTGCAAACCCTGGGCTACGGCGAGATGCTGCCATACCTCCAGGGCGACTGTTCGCTCGCGGCGGCAGTAGACCATATCGTGCTCCACACTCGGCAGTTTGCCAAGCGCCAGCGCACCTGGTTCCGCAATCGTGCCACAGTGCAATGGTTTGATGCCGATGCGGGGGATTTAGTCGAGCGGGTATGGCAGGAAGTCCAAGACTGGTGTCAGGTCAACCTGCCGTAAGTCCACTGCTGAAGGAAAGTAGGAGGATCGGGCTACTTTGAGGTGTTTTTAGCTGTAGATAACACCGGCTTGCCCAAACCATCTAAAGCTCAGGTGCAGCAAATCCGCACCGCTCCACAAACCCTAAAATTAAAGCGTGACGCTGCGCCTAGAGCATCGGTACAGTATGGCTAAAAACCCGGTTTCTTGGTCACTGCCCCAACGGCGTGACTGGCATTCTGGCCGAGAAACCGGGGTTCTGTACCGGCGTTCTAGTCAGAGTAGTCGCCGAGCTAATCAGCTGCGAAACAAGCGTGTATAAAGGGTTTCATGCTGCATGGTGGCCAGACTGGTACCCCAGCTGCTGAGGCCAAGGGTAGCGAGGTCTTGGGTGGCGATCGCGCGATCGCACACCTCCTCCAGCTGTGGGTATAGCCCCAGCAACATCTGCTGACCGACCGTCTGCCCCAGGGGAATCAGCTTTACAGCGCCGGTAATCAAGTTGGCGGCCCAGCTGTGCAGATAGCCCAGCACCGTCGATCGCCCGTCAATCTCCCACCTGGCCGCCACCAGGGCAAAGGCCACCGCAAAGTTGCAGGGGTTACCCACCGCCTGAAACCAGGGCTCAAGGTCGGGGTGTAGCTGGGTTGCCATGCGCACCAGAGCGCGGCCCATCGCCCAGCTTTGCTGACGGGTTTCTTCGCTGTCCCGCAGGGCCGAGAGCTGGTAGTTGAGGGCGACAACGGCTGCGGCGCTGGTGGCACCATCCAGGGCCTCTAAATCAGGTAGAAAGGCTTTGTGTACCAGGCCCACAGCGGCGGCGTCAATGGCCACCATGCCGTAGGCAAGCTCTTGCTCTAGCCAGTGGGTCATGGCCTCAGCGGTGACAACTGTGCCCTGTTCCACCAAGGTTTCTAGCCCTTCAGAATAGCTGTAGGCCCCCACGGGCAGAGTGGGGCTGGTGAGCTGTAACAGCCGCAGCAGGGCCTGGGCGTTAGTTGTGGTCATGGGCGTGGTCATGGGCGTGGTCATGGCCGCTAGAACGATAGGCTCCGGTTTCGGGCTCAAAGGGTAGGGTCGCGGTGGTCAAAACCAACCCACCCAGCTGACTCAGCATGGCTTCGAGCACCGGGTCAGGCTCCAGCATGAGGCGATCGGCGGCTAGCGCCAACGAAACGTGACGATTGCCCAGGTGATAGGCAGCCCGTACCAGATCAAAGCTCGACTGGGCCGTCACCACCACCACCGGCTCGGGCTTGGCAATAACTCGGATCCAGCTATCGGCATCGCTGCCCAACAGATCGCCCCCGCGCAGCACCGTGCCCCGGGGTAGGTTGAGATAAATTGGGGTGCCGTCGTCGGCAGTAAAACGATGGCGCGACTTGGCGCGATCGCAGGCCACGAGCGACAGGGTTGCTACCACTGGGATATCGGCATTGGGGGGCAGCAGACGGGTTACAGTCAGCACAGGGGCGCAAAGACAAGGCATTGGAGTAGCAAGCCTTTCTGTTTTACCACGGCAGGCGGACAGGTCAGCCATGATAGCGTTCAATAATAAAAGCAAACTGCAGCCGCGTTTGGCCGCTGTCCTTAATCTCGATACCTGCTGCCCCCACCTATGTCCACCATTGTCGTTGAAAGTCTGTTGATTGTGCTGCTGATCGTGGTCAACGGGGCGTTTTCGGGCTCAGAAATTGCCCTGGTGTCGGCTCGTAAAGCCCGTCTAGAGCAACGGGCTCGGCAGGGCAGCGCCAAAGCAAGGCTGGCTCTCAAGCTAGCCAATAACCCCAATGATTTTCTGTCAACCGTGCAGATTGGTATCACCCTGATTGGCATTCTCAGCGGTGCCCTGGGGGGAGCCAGAGTAGCCGCCCATCTGCGTCAGGCCCTCGACCAGGTGCCAACGTTACAGCCCTACAGCGAGGTGCTCAGTCTGTCGCTGGTGGTGGGGCTGATTACCTATCTGTCGCTGGTGGTGGGCGAGCTGGTGCCGAAGCGCATTGCCCTCAGCTATCCCGAGGCGATCGCCTGTCAGGTGGCCAGCCCCATGCAGCGCCTGGCCTGGCTGGCGGCCCCGCTGGTTACCCTGCTGGGGGTTTCAACCAGTGGCTTAGTCAACCTGATGGGGCTCAAAGAACGGCCCGAAGCTGCCATCACCGAAGAAGAACTGCGCCTGCTCATCGACCAGGGTACCGAGGCCGGCACCTTTGACGTGGCAGAGCAGGAAATGATGGGGCGAGTGCTACAACTAGGCGATCGCCCCGTTCGCGCCATCATGACCCCGCGCACCGATATTGAATGGCTGAATGTCGAGGCCTCCTTTAGCGAACATCGGCAGTTGGTTATGCAGAGCGCCCACTCTCACTTTCCGGTCTGCCACAGCAACATCGACAATTGCGTAGGGGTGGTGTCACTCAAGGCACTGCTGCCCAACTACCTCGGCCAAGAGAGCCAGCCCACTGCTCTACTCAACCTGCTGAAGCCGCCCCTGTTTATAGCCGAAAGCACCTATGTGCTCAAAGCATTGGAATTGTTTAAGGCATCGAGCACCCACTTTGCCATGGTGCTCGACGAGTATGGTGGCGTCGAGGGATTGGTCACCGTCAACGACGTGGTCGAGGCGATCGTCGGCGATCTGCCATCCTTAGGAGATGATGACGAGCCTATGCTGGTAAAGCGAGAGGACGGCTCTTGGCTGCTAGATGGGCTACTCCCGATCGACGACCTCAAAGCCCTACTCAATCGTGAACAGCTTGCGGAGGATGACGACAGCTACCAAACCCTGGCTGGATTTATGATTCACCAAATGGGGCGCATTCCCACCGCCGGAGACTTTATCGAGTGGGAAGGGCTGCGCTTTGAAGTCGTGGATATGGACGGACGACGGGTAGATAAAGTGTTGCTCAATAATCTTCCCGAACCGGGGCAAGCGACAGGGGTACCCCCCCGATAAAGGGCTACTGTCTAGCCGCAGTTTCAAGCAGCGTTGGCCATGGGAGCTTGATGGTCTAAAAAGTCTAGAGGATTGGCCATATTAGCCGCAAATCCGAGAATGCCGCGATCGCGATACTCGTACAGCAACTCGCCATCGGCATCCAACAAAAATGTGCCGCCCCGCTGGGTCAGGTAGGCGGCATTGGGCACGTAGGTGCTCCAGTGACTCAGCACTTCGGTCATATTCCGCAGGCGCAGGGTAGCCAGCTCAAAGGGGCGCTGAAACCCGCTCCCCCCAGCCCACCTAAAGGTTTTACCGGTCAGGGGCGGCAATGGCCCCGCCTGGACTGTTTCGTTGTCGCCGATTAGCTGGGGCGCACTGCGATCGCCCGTATAGCCCCGCAGCACCTCCCGCAGAGTGCCCGGGCTGGCCATGCCCGCGCACATCAACATCAGGTTGAGCCAGGCGGTCTGGCCTGGTTTCAGACCGGGGAAATCCAGCGTCAGCCCTGCGTAGAGCCCCAACTCCCGGTGCAGCTCAGCGGTTTCATCGACAAAAAGACAGTCAGCCGGGAAGCCACTGTAGACACAGAACTGCTGACCCGAGGCGCGATCGCCAATGCCCACCGCCCGCACTGCAATATGGCGCTGGGCCAAGGTGTCGGCGGCCCGCTGTAGCCACCAGGCAGATTCCAGACTGTCAAAGTCGCCCAGCTGTGGCCAGACCAACACCAGAATTTGGCTCGCCCCGTCACAGCCACCCAATAAAGAAGCCTCAACGCCATCGCTCACCCGCTGCCGCCGGGTCTGCAAAAAGATCTCGTAGCTATCCATCATCTCTCTCTGCCATCATTACCAGCACGAGCGCTGGGCTATTCAAAGCCACGACTGCCCCAGAGAGCTGGATCCACAGCGACCCCATGCACATACAGCCCCCAGTGAAGATGTGGCCCCGTCGACGCCCCGGTGTTGCCGACCGCCCCAATCACCTGCCCTGGTCGCACCCGATCGCCTTCATTCACATCAATGCGGCTGAGGTGAATCATGATACTCAACACGCCCTGGCCATGGTCGATGCCAATCGTATTGCCGTGGAGCTCAAACCCATCAGCGACCCGTCCCACCAGGCCGATCTGCCCAGCCGCTGGAGCCACGACTGGAGATCCTGTGGGCGCCGCAAAGTCGATACCCCGGTGATAGTAGTCCTGGGCAAACACGCCATTGTAGTAGCGGCGTACGCCATAGCCTGTACTGCGTCGGCCCTGGTTAGGCCGCACCATTGCGCCCTGCCACAACCGCTCAGGGCTAACGGTGGCCTTAAAGGCGGCGACCCGAGCAAACTCATGGTCAGTGCCCAAATTGCGACGATTAGGCGCTAGGGTAATGCGCTGGGTAGGGAAGTGGCGATTTTTTAGCCCCACAGCCAGGTTGCGCGTGGTTTCGGTGCCAATCACCCGAATCACCATGCGCCCAGGCGGATCGAGGGGGCTGGTGGGAATCAGGGCTCGAAACTGATTATTACCAAGCGGAAAGGCCGGATACTCAGTGGTGTCGTTGACGGTAACCTTGGGTGGGGTCGTCGTGTCGGCTATCTCCGGTAGCACAATGACAGAAATGGTATCTCCTAACTCAGGAGCTGAGGGGTCAATTACCACGTCATAGGCTCGCGCCGACCGCCCCAAGACCACCGTGATGGTGCCCATGGCAACAGCAGATAAAAGCGATCGGCGAGTGAACAGGGGGTTAGCTGGGGTGGGCTGCATAGGTCTTTGGGAGCTCGCTGACCTCTATACTAAGCGCTAGCTTTGGCCGCGGTATGCCCAGAGGGTGATCCCAGGGAATGCTGACTCACGGATTATTCTTCGTTGGCCTTGGCATCTTTCACCGCCGCGTAGAAGAAAATACCCACCAGCGGTACACAAAGCCCAAGAATTACCGTTGTCGGTAGCGTCCCCCAGTCAGGGCTACCCGACGACAGCTCAAAGATAGAGCCTACTGCCGCGATCGCAGCAATGCAGGAACCAGCCAATAACAGGCCACTCTTGGGGGTCACAGGGGTTTCTCCTAAATCATTGCGCGAGCCTAAAGCCCACCGGGGCAGCATAGCACGACGACTCTAGGCCTTCACTGGCTGCACATCTTTGGCGTAAAAGCCATTCTTTTGCAGTTCTTGGTTGAGGGCCAGAGCATTCTCGACCCGGTCAACAAACAGTACCCCGGTGAGGTGGTCCATTTCGTGGAGAATACAACGGGCCAGCAGCTCACTCGCCTGGAGTTTTTGGGGCCGCCCATTCTCATCTTTGTAGGCCACCTCGATGGCTGCCGGGCGAACCACATCGAGATAAACCCCAGGAATGCTCAAACATCCCTCTTGCCCCATGGCCAGATCCTTGGAGACTTTAATAACTTTGGGATTAATCAACGCCAGCGGCGGTGCCGCCGCATTTTCAGGGTCGATATCCACCACCAAAAGCTGTTTGTTGACGGCCACCTGGGGTGCTGCCAGGCCAATACCATCAGCGCTGTACATAGTTTGCAGCATTTCTCGCACCAGCGCCCGCATCTCATCGTCAACCTTGGCCACCCGCTTAGCTGGCTGACGCAGCGCGCGATCGCCCAGAGTATGGATTTCTAAGGGCGGCTGCTTAAGTTTGGTTTTCTCGACATAAATAGCGGCGGGCATAGCGATGAGTTCCAGTTTGACTTGGCGATAGATCTATAACTTATCCTAACAACGCAGACTCACTTCGACATAGCGGTTAATGCTGGCGTTAGTCCCCATCGGGCAAAATCGGCTTAGTGTCCACCGTCACATCGACGGCGGTGATGTCAATGGTGCCGTCTTCGGTGGCCCGCGCAAACCCTTCCGCCTGGGTCTGGAGCACGGTGCCACAGTTAAGGCAGCTAGTTGCGGCTCCTTTGATACCAGTTAGGCCTGCACCACAGACAGGGCACTGGCTCTGAACCAGATTGCGCTGTAGCCAAAACCTCAGGCCGATAAACCCCAGCACTGGAGCAGCCACCATCAGCACGACTAACACCACCAGCGACTTAACCAGCCAGCCCAGGCCCACGGCACCCAGGAGCCAGACTACTGCAATCAGGGTCAGCCAACAGCCTAGCCCAGGTATATTCACCCGCATTTGGTTGAAGTTATTTTGGTTCATAGGAGGTGCTCTCCACATTTTCCCCGGATAGATAGCCAGTCTCAGTCTTGGCCATCAGTAGGGCGACAGCCCTAGTCCAGCGCCCTGGCCAAAAGCTATCGCCTTAGCTCTGTATTGTAGCGCTGAGGTCTCCCCCTACTAAACTACCCCTCAAGCGCCCGTTGCAACTGCCCAGCCATGGCCTGAAAGTCAAAGGCGGCCAGGGTCTCCTGCCGCAGCCACGCTCCCTGACAGCGCGGGTCGTGCCCGGCCAGCATTGCCACACAGGCGGCGGCAACGGCCTCGGGGTCGCGGTGGGGTACTCGCCAGCCCAGTCGCCCATCCTGCAAAGGATCGGCAGATCCATCCCGATCCCCCGAGAGCACCGGCACACCACAGGCCAGGGCTTCTAGATAGACAATCCCAAAGCCCTCTTGGGAGGGCATCACGTAGGCGTCGGCCAGGCGATAGTGGGCCGCCAGGTCAGCAGTAGGCACAAACCCTGCAAATACAACGCGATCGCGCACCCCCAGCGCTTCCGCCAGGGCTTCTAGGCGGGGCTGGTCATCCCCTCGCCCAATCACCAGATACTTGACTTCGGGTACAACCGCCGCGATCGCAGGGAGTGCCCGCAGGGTAACATCCACACCCTTGTAGATATCCCCAGACCACAGCCTGGCCACCGTCATCAGCACTTTGCGACCCGCCAGACCGTAGGCATCAAGCAGCTGGGGGGCAGCAGGGCCAGGGCTGTAGATATCCCCATCTACCGCACAGGGAACCATTCGCACCCGGCCTGGGTCAAGCTGGTTAGCCGTGCAGGCACGATCGCGGCTATAGCGACTGTTGGCCCAAACCCAGTTAGCCCGGCGCAGGGCCTGCTGCTGCCGGAGGGGTAACGGATCCCACACCTCTTTGCCGTAGATCACCACAGCATAGGGAATTCGAAGCCAGCGACAGAGCGCCGCCACCAGAGGCAGCAATAGCACATGACCACAGATCACCTGACTCGGTCGCCGCCGCACCAGATAGGCCGCCAGGGCGACTCCGAGCCTGACTCGCCCCAGCGCCGCATTGGCAGTAGCCAGATAGTGAAACCGCAGCGATGACTGGGCATAGGGGTGATCGGCTATGGGCCCATCGCGCAGCAAAAACACATCGGCTGGAGCCGGATGTTGCTGCTGTAAATAGGCCCTCAGCACGTCTTTGATGTAGGACTGAATGCCCCCCTCACAGGAGAAAATCTCGAGAAACACAAACGCGATCGCCCCTTGGGTTGCCGGGGTAGTCGCTGCCGTCATACCGTCAATAATGATTTTAGAATCTGCATCTCCAGCAGCGCGCTGAGGTCGAAGGGAACCCATACCGTTAGTTGTTCTCAAGCAGCAACCTGCTTAGATTGCCCAAAAGCTTTCGCCCATTGCGGTAGCGACCCAACTCAACCCCTCGTCAATGGGCTCAAAGGGGGCAGGCTCAGATAGTTCACGTGCCGTACTTCACAATCGAGAGACAATTGCGACCGTCCTGGGCCCGATGGTAGGTCACCTTATCGGCCAAACGACGCAGCAAAAACCATCCATACCCGCTATCTAATAGCTCTCCCGGCTGAGGTTCCGGCAGCAGCTCAGGGTTAAACGGGGCACCGTGATCCCAAATCCGAATCTCTACTTGGTCACCATCCAGTGACAGATCAATATCGATGCCGGTTTCAGGCGGCAGGTGGGCGTGGGCATGGCGTACTGCGTTAGTAAACCCCTCGGTCAACGCCAGCGCCAAGCGATCGCAGTGACTCCCCACCCAAGCTGACTCACCCTCTAGGGAACAGCAGGCCTCTCGAAACCAACGCTGCACCTGAGCCACTACATCTAACCTGCTGACCACCTTCAAATGCTCTTTCCTGCTGTCAATCTCTGCCACGGCCCATTCCTTATCAACGCCAATCAAAATCAACGCCAACTAGAGACACCCTCGAATTAGCTTAGCGGAACAGCTGATCTCCGCTAAAAAACCTGCGCAAAACGATACAGTTTCGCGCAGGTCCTCTAAACTAATAAGCAAGTCCAGAATCGAAATTCTAAAACAAGCCCAGGGTCAGCGATTCTTGAATCGGCAAAGTGGCACCAATACCCAGCCATAGCGTTACCGCTGTACCGAACAAAAACATTGTGGTAGCAACAGGTCGACGGAAAGGATTCTGAAACTTATTGATATTCTCAATAAAGGGCACCAGCATCAGCCCGAGGGGAATAGCCGTCATCGCACCAATACCCAGCAGCTTGTTGGGCACAATGCGCAGAATCTGGAAGGTAGGGTACAGATACCACTCCGGCAAAATTTCTAGAGGGGTGGCAAAGGGATCCGCAGGCTCACCTACCAAGGCAGGGTCTAGCACCGCTAGGGCCACACAGCAGGCAATTGAGCCCAAAATCACCACGGGAAAGATGTAGAGCAAATCGTTGGGCCAAGCAGGCTCACCATAGTAGTTATGCCCCATGCCCTGCTTGAGCATTTCTCTCAACTTAGGATCGCTCAGATCCGGTTTCTTAATAGTCGCCATTGAAAAACTTCTCCTGTTACAGCCGATTGGGCCATGCCCAAAGTCTAAACCATAGAGCTAGAGCAATCGGTATAGCCCAAACCAAACGTCATGCCCAAAAACACAATTTCAGCAGAAACCCAGGCCTAGAGAGGGCCAGAGATACCCTGCTTACGAATCATCAAAAAGTGCAGCAGCATAAACACCGCGATCGCCCAGGGCAACACAAAGGTATGCAGACTGTAAAAGCGAGTCAGCGTAGCTTGGCCAACGGCCTCACCACCCCGCATCAGCTCTACCACCGTCGCTCCTACAACAGGAATAGCGCCGGGAACGCCAGACACAATCTTGACGGCCCAGTAACCGACCTGATCCCAGGGGAGGGAATAGCCGGTGACGCCAAAGGTAACGGTGATGACAGCCAAAACGACACCCGTCACCCAGGTCAGCTCACGGGGTTTCTTAAAACCACCCGTCAGATAAACCCGGAACACGTGGAGAATCATCATCAGCACCATCATGCTGGCCGACCAGCGGTGAATAGACCGAATCAGCCAGCCAAAGTTGACCTCGGTCATCAGGTATTGCACAGAACTAAATGCTTCGGTGACCGTGGGCTTGTAGTAAAAGGTCATGGCAAACCCAGTGGCGAACTGGATCAGGAAGCAGGTCAGGGTAATACCGCCCAGGCAATAAAAGATGTTGACGTGGGGCGGCACGTATTTGCTGGAAATATCGTCAGCCAGAGCCTGGATTTCCAGCCGCTCATTAAACCATTGGTAGGCCTTAGAGTCGGTAACTTGCTTGGTAAACATGAAGCGGGTAACTCTATATATCTATAATTGCCGTCAAAGAAAATGTAACATAGCCGTAATGGCAACGCTCATAGTCCTCTGAGTAGATTCTAAGCTTTTGCTGTCCCCTCACCTAACTCAAAGCCTGAAATCAAACTCAAAGGCTTATCTGACAGGCCATTTCTACTCTCTCCAAAAGACTATAGCCTCTTGCGCGAGTCGTAACATTTCGTTACACAACATGGTGGTCATTTTAATCTAAGGGTCTCGCGGTCAAAACTGGCACTATTCTAGATTCGGTCTTTAGGAAGATGCCTCCGGCTGCTACGACGGTTCATGTTCTAGGTGCCCGTGACGTCAAGGATTGCGCAGTAAACTAATTTAAAGTGCTCACCGCACTCCTGGGGCGATCGTGGATGCTTAGAACCAGGGCTCACCGCTGGGCTGAATTTAAGCATCCGGACTGTACTGGATCTGGACTGCACCAACCATGATTGCCGACTAACCTAGTGACCACGCCTTACACCTGTCGCCTGCTAACGTTTTAAGTGTTTATGATCAAACCCCTGTTCCGCTTCAGTATTCTTTGCCTGTGCCTAGTTGGGCTAGTCATAGGAGGAGTGTCGGCAGGGCCAGCGCTAGCACTAACAGCGGAGCAGAGCCTGGTGGCAGAAGTCTGGCGCATTGTTAACCGAGCCTATGTCGACGAGACCTTTAACCACCAAAACTGGTGGTTCACTCGTCAACGGGCTTTAGATCGGCCCCTACGCGATCGGGAAGACACCTACAGGGTGATTCAAGAGATGCTGTCAGGCCTCAATGACCCCTACACTCGGCTGTTGCCGCCTAGTCAATATCGCAGCCTGCAAACCAGTACCTCTGGCGAACTCACCGGAGTAGGGCTGCAGATTTCGAAGGATGAACAGCCTGGCTGGCTCCGGGTGATAGCGCCAATTGAGGGTTCTCCCGCTGAAGATGCGGGGGTTCAACCCCAAGATCTGGTACTGGCCATTGACGGGGTCGCGACAACCGAATTAACCCTAGATGAAGCCGCTGCCCGCATGCGGGGTAAACAGGGCACAACGGTCACGCTAGATATCAGTCACTCTGACAACGATCCCCCTCGTCAGGTATCTCTGACTCGCGATGTGATTACGCTTAACCCAGTCGTGGCAGCCCTAAAGACCACGACCGAGGGTCAGCGGGTGGGCTATCTGCGCTTGAGCCAGTTCAATGGCAACGCCGTTGAAAAACTGGCCGAGGCCATTGACGACTTGGCTAGTCGCGGGGCCCAGGGCTACCTCTTAGATTTGCGCAACAACCCCGGTGGCTTACTTCAAGCCGGGATCGAAATTGCTCGGCTGTGGCTGCCCAAGGGCACAATTGTTTACACTGTCAACCGTCAGGGCATTTTGGATAGTTTCGAGGCCTTTGGCCAGGCGATTACCGCTGCGCCGCTGGTGGTGTTGGTGAATGAGGGCACCGCCAGCGCCAGCGAGATTTTGGCGGGGGCCTTGCAAGACAACGGGCGCGCTACGCTGGTGGGCAGCACCACCTTTGGCAAGGGGCTGATTCAGTCGCTGTTTGACCTGTCAGATGGTTCTGGGCTGGCCGTTACGGTCGCCAAGTATGAAACCCCGGCCCACCACGACATCAACAAGCTGGGCATTCAACCCGATCGCCTGGTGGCTACCGTTCCTCTCACCCGTGACACCGTGGCCACTGACGCCGACCCCCAGTACCAGGCGGCTCTAGATCTGCTCAGTCAAGCCACCGTAGTAGCCAGCGCATCTTAAGATCAAGATCCTCACATAAACGCCGTGCATATCAAGGCCAGCCGCTCTTACCACGACCCCCTTCACGGCGCAATTACGCTCCATGCCAGCGATCCTGACGAGGCGTTGCTAACACAGCTAATCGATACGCCAGCGTTTCAGCGGCTGCGGCGGATTCGTCAACTCGGCCCCGCCAGCCTGACCTTTCACGGGGCCGAGAGCTCTCGTTTTACCCATTCGTTGGGGGTGATGGCGATCGCTCGCCGCGCGTTTGATCAGCTTCAGCGTCGCTACCCCGAACTGGCTCCCCATCGGGCCACGGTCTTGGTGGCTGCGTTGCTCCACGATATTGGCCATGGGCCCTTCAGCCACACTGCTGAGGAAGTCTTTGGCTTGCAGCACGAGCAATGGACTCGCCGCATCATCCAGGACTTGCCAGCAATTTACGATGCCCTAGAAAGTCGGGCCCGGGGTCTGGCCACCGCCGTCGATCAGGTCTATACCCACGAGCACCCCATTGCCTTAGTGTGGCAACTGGTGTCGAGCCAGCTCGACTGCGATCGCCTCGACTATCTGCTGCGCGACAGCTACTTTACTGGAGCCAGCTACGGCCAACTCGATCTCGATCGCATTCTGATGGCCCTGCGGTTTGAGCCCCACAGCGGTCGCCTGGTGGTGGCCCACAAAGGGCTGGCGGCCATTGAGCACTATCTGGTGGTGCGCCATTTTATGTATGCCCAGGTGTACAATCACGCCAAAAATATCTCTGTCACCTGGTTATTAGAGCGGGCTTTTGAGCGCGCCCGCTCAGACCTGCTCCTCGGCAAGCTCGAGGCCGATCCTACGGTCACCGCCTGGTTGCTGGCCCCAGACCGTCCTTTGTCGCTGGAGACCTACCTGGCGGGCGACGACATTATCTTTACCTACCATCTCCAGCGGTGGCGACACAGCCCTGACCCGCTACTGGCCGATCTGTGTCGTCGCTTCCTCGATCGCGATCTACTGAAGACCCTAGAAGTCACCCGGCTCACGCCAGACCTCCAGCAGGCGTTACTCACCACCGTTCAACACCATCTGGCTAGCCAGGGATATAGCAGTGAGCAGTACAGCGGCCTGCGGCGCACCTGGAGTCGAGGCTATACCACCTACAACCAGGGCATCGATCTACATATCGACAACGCCTTTGTGGATATTAAAGACCTGTCGCCACTGGTGCAGACCCTGAGCCAACCCTACGAGCGCACCTGGCTACTCTATCCCCGCGAAATTTACCCGTGGCTACAGCAGACCTGGGCCACCTATGGTGCTCAAGTGGAGCCCCAGCCCGGCTAAGTCTCGTTGTTTCTATGGTTAGCCAGCCCACCGCTACAGGAGCGGTTGCGTATCTCGACAGGTCTCTAGATTTAGCTGCTGGAGGCGATCGTAAGCCCGGTCAATGGTGCGCTGCCCCCGCAAAAATCCTGTACTGGCCCCAGGGCAAACATGGGCCAGGGTATCTACAGAAAACCGAGTTTTGAGCGCCGCTACCTGCTGAAGCTGACGCGGCCAGTGAAAGGTCTTAGACAGCCGTAGGGGTTCTAGATCGCCCGATTTGTTGGGCAGCAGGTGCCGCCCGGTAAAGAGCACTCCCCCATAGGCGCTGTAGTAGAGACAAGCCGACCCTGGCGAATGACCAGGGGTCCAAAAAGCTTCTAGGTGAGGGGCAAACCTAAAGTTATGGTGAAAGGTAGTTGTCGGGGTATCGGGCAGTAGGTAAGCTTCTTGCTCTTGAATCACGACCTCACAGCCCAACGCTTTCTGAATAGCGGCAGCCCGCCCTAGGGCTCCCCGGTGAGTAATAAATAGCGATCGCACGCCGCCCTGGGCGATCAGCCATTGGTGATTGTCCTCATCCCATCGCGGCGCATCAATCAGGAGGTTAGCGGCATCACCCTCTGGACTGTTGTTTACAATGAGATAAGCAGTTCCACCCTGGGTGTCGCGGTTGGGGGCAAACGCGTATACCGTGTCAAACACTGCTCGCGGTGCCTTAAAACCCGAAGACTGCACAGGTGGAACTGGGGCTGAAGTGGCGACCATAAGCTCAGTAAAAGGGTGAGAAACACCAGTGAAACGCCTATACTAACTGAACTGCGTCCCCGCTGCCCGAGTCATGTTCATAGAGGTTTGATCAGACTGCGTCTGCGCTGGCTTCGACCGTTGCAATCCAATGGCTATTTGATGGTGTTTTTCTGGCTTCTGGTTTTGGGTCTTTTGACCTATGTACTGCTCCAGCGCAGTGTCAGCCGCATTACGCGCACCCCCGTGTGGCTGCTATGGCTGGTCATGATGCTGCCGGCCATCATTCTGACGGGTTGGTTTGTGGTCAACGGCAGCGAAGCCTCTCCGCCCAATGCCCTGCTGCTGGGGCTGTTTATTGTGTGCCCAATTCTCTACTGGGTCTTGATTCAACGGGGTCGGATAGCGGTGCCCCAGACAACCAAAACCGAGGACAATAGTCCCGAACCGGCCCTGCCCGTCCCCGCCAAACCGGCCCTTCGCCCCATCGATAAAGATGAAGAAGCTATGCTCCAGGGCTGCTTCCCCTGGTCGGTGTACTTCCTGCAAAACATTGAATATCGCCCCCAGGCCATGATCTGCCGAGGTCAGCTGAGGGCCTCACCAACGGTCGCCTACGACACGGTAAAAGAAAATATTCGCCGCCATTTTGGCGATCGCTTTTTGGTGCTGTTTCAAGAGGGGGGGCAGGGTAAGCCCGTATTCGCGCTGGTGCCCAACCCCCAAAACCAGACCGACAGTGGTCAGGCTCACACCCTTACCCGTCCAGGGCTAGCCCTGGGGCTCTTGTTAGTCACCTTATTTACGACCACCGCCGTAGGCACCTACCTGGCAGGCGTGACTGAAGCTCAGCTCCAAGATGCACCTGGGCTAATTTTGCAGGGCTTACCCTACGCCGTATCCCTCTTGGTTATTTTGGGCTGCCATGAGATGGGTCACTATCTGATGGCACAACGCTACAACATGCGCGTGACACTGCCTTACTTTATTCCGGTGCCGTTTTTCCTCGGCACGCTGGGGGCCTTCATTCAAATGAAATCGCCGGTGCCCAACCGGCGGGCCCTGTTCGATGTCGGCATTGCCGGCCCCCTCTCGGGACTGGTGGTGGCAATCCCCTTGCTGCTGTGGGGGTTGACTCAATCAACCGTAGTCCCAATCCCAGAGGAAGGGTCTAGCTTACTCAACTTTGAAGCCCTAGACCCCAAGGCTTCGCTGATGTTGACCCTATTGTCGAAGTTAATACTGGGGTCAGCAGTGGCCGCCGATCAGGCGATTCATCTGCACCCGGTTGCGATCGCAGGTTGCCTGGGCCTAGTCGTCACGGCGCTCAACCTGATGCCCGTGGGTCAACTTGACGGTGGCCATATCGTCCACGCTATGTACGGTCAGCGAATCGGCAGCATTGTGGGCCAAGTAGCCCGACTGCTCGTCTTTGGTCTGGCCCTGGTGCATCCTGAACTCATGATTTGGGCCATTCTGCTCTTTTTCATTCCGGCCGCAGACCAACCCGCCCTCAATGACGTCAGCGAACTCGACGATCGCCGCGACTTTTTAGGCCTCTTGGCCTTGACACTGTTAGTTATGATTGTGCTGCCAGCACCGGGCATTCTCACTCGGCTGCTGTACTAGCCCCCAGGCCGGGATACTCCTTCTTCTAGTAATCGCCATGTCCCCAGACCTGACTCAATGGATTGCGGAGGTGCGTACCCTCCAACAGCAGTTGGCCAATACCCAGGCCGATCGCGACCAGGCCTACAATAGTGCTGCCAACTGGCGTCGCCTCTACGAAACCGAAGCCCGCCAGCGCCGCGAAGAAGCTGCTGAGTTTCAGGCCCAGGTTGAAGCATTCCAGCAGCAGCTCGCAGCCACCCCAAGCCGAGTCATTGAACAAGCTCTGGTGAACGCTGACTCGCTCCAGGGGTTGCAGCAGCAACTCGACGGACTCGTGCAGCGCTGTCAGGAGTTGACCCAGCGTCTTCAGGCCGAGCAGCAAGCCCATAACCAAACGCGCCAAACCCTAACCTCTGCCCTGGGCGATACCTTTGACGCCCTTACATAGACAGTGGCGCGGCTAGAGTCTAGCCGCGCCACTATTGGCCAAGTCATTAGCCCTGACCTCAGGAAATAAAGATATAGCGCAGTAAGAAGATGCTAGCCAAAATCCACATGCCGATGGTGGTTTCGCTGGTTTTACCCTGAAAGGCTTTGACCAAGGGGTAGGCGATCAGCCCCATGGCCAGACCTTCGGCGATCGAAAAGGCTAAGGGCATCATGATGATTGTAAGAAAGCCGGCGATCGCATCCGCCGGCTCATCCCAGTTGATCTGACTGGCCCCAGACATCATCAGCACCCCAACAATGATCAGCGCCGGAGCGGTGGCAAAGGTGGGAATGGCCTGAAGCAGGGGAATAAACAGCACCGACGCAAAGAATAACGCTGAGGCCACTAGAGCGGTAAAGCCACTGCGGCCCCCCTCTAAAATTCCTGAGGCCGACTCGATATAGGTCGTTACCGTTGAGGTGCCCAGCACTGATCCAGCAGTGGTTCCGACCGCATCGGCCATAAACGCTTTTTCGACCCCAGGAAATTTACCGTTTTCGTCAATATAGCCAGCCTTAGCGCCCAGGCCAGTGAGCGTGCCGATGGTGTCAAACAAGTCCACAAACAAAAACACAAAGATGATGCTAATCATCTCCCAAAAGTTGATGCGGAAGATCTCGCCTAGCCCTACAAAGGCCTGACCAAACAGATCGGTAGGAGGCTGGGGAATAGCCATAAAACCGCTGGGCCAGGGGGATACGCCAAAAACCCAGGCCAGTAGCGCGGTACCCAAAATGCCCCAGAGCAGAGCGCCGGTTACCCGACGGGAAAACAGAGCAGCAGTAATTGCCAAGCCCAGCAGCGCCATGGCGGGCTGGGGCGATCGCAGGTTGCCCAGCGTCGTAAAGGTCGCCTCCGACGCCACAATGATACCTGCCCCCTTGAGCGCAATGTAGGAAATGAATATGCCAATGCCTGCCGTGGTCGCATGCTTCACCGCATCGGGGATAGCCTCCACGATTTTGCTACGTACATTGGTCACCGTCATCAGGATGAAGATAATTCCTTCGATGAAGACGGCGGCCAGGGCAACTCGCCAGTCAATCCCCAGCCCCAGCACTACAGTGAAGGCAAAGTAAGCATTAATGCCCATGCCGGGGGCTAGCAAGAAAGGCAGTTTGGCGTAGAGGGCCATAATCAGCGTCGCCAGAGCCGCTGATAGCCCCGTAGCGACTACCAGTTCGCCAAACAAGTCGCCAGACTCATTGAGAAATATCGCATTCGACAAAATGCCTGGGTTAACAATGAGAATATAGGCCATCGTTACAAAAGAGGTAAACCCAGCTAACACCTCAGTGCGAAAGTCAGTATTCAGGGCTGAGAAATTAAAAAATTCCGCGATTTTATTCTCTGGCTCCGGGCTCAAGGGCGACTGGGGCAGATTTTCGGTGGGCTGAGTCACGTTAGCACTCCTTTTTCCACATATCAGTAACTGGCCAATGGGTACACCAAGGGCATTAGACTCTGCCTCAGTCCACGACATCTGTTAGCTGCAATCTGTTAGGAGCGATACAAATATGCTTTTTTGATGCACACTGTAACGTCCGGGGTTCGGGGGAAAGTTCCGCTGCAAAACTTAACTCATGGCTTTGTGACAAGCTACAGATTTTCTCCACATAGGCGAAGCATCCGTAGTTTAAAGAGATGAGAGCCCTGATCGGGCCGTGAATGAGCGCAAATTGGCAATTTTGCGCTGAAAAACTGTGGTCATAGAGGCTTAGCCCATGACTCCAAAAACAGCATCACAATAAAAAACAGTACGGAGAGGGTGGGATTCGAACCCACGGTCCTTGCGGACACCCGATTTCAAGTCGGGCGCATTCGACCACTCTGCCACCTCTCCTGGAGCAGCGACCTGTCAAGATAACCGGCCTATGCATCTGTTATATCACTCAGTTGTCCAGACATCGAACAGCTATTGAGTTGCCGATCAGGTTGGACGCAGGCAGTGTGCCAGACAATTCACAGGCACAAGGGTGAGTTAAGACATCAAATCTCTTCGTCACAATGTTTCACAATAATCACGCACTGCTTTGGAGCTACAGTGCCACCCCAGTTCAATCCCTTCGGGGTTTGTTGGTGGCCATGAGATGTCGGCCCTTTAATAGATATTATGAGCCAATCCATGTTCTCGACCTGGCCTGTTTCCCTCAGCGCCCCTAAAACCACAGTCAAGCCTGAACAATTGACCAGCACAGAACTGGTAGCCCTTTGTCAGCAACGGCTACGGCCCGAAAGATTGATCTTTGCTGAGCTGTTACACCGCTACCAAAGTCATGTTGATAAACTGCTCTACCACCTAGCTCCCGACTGGCCCGATCGCGCCGATCTAGCCCAGGAAGTTTGGATTCGGGTATATCGAAACATCCGTCGCCTCAACGACCCAGCTAAATTTAAGGGTTGGTTGGGTCGGATCACCACTAACCTCTTCTACGACGAGTTGCGGCGACGCAAGCGCAACCGCGCAACCCTATCTCTCGATGCCCCGCTCAATTTGGAAGATGGTTCCATCGAGTGGGATGTCCCCGCTAATGCGCCTGGCCCGGTGGATGCCATGATGACCCGAGAGTTTTATGACCAGCTGCACCGAGCGATTGCTGACTTGCCGGAGGTTTTTCGCACCACTATCGTGCTGCGCGAGATTCAGGGTCTATCCTACGAAGAGATCGCGGATATGACCGGGGTATCCTTGGGCACAGTCAAATCTCGCATTGCTCGGGCTCGACAACGGCTCCAGGCCGATCTCCAGCCTTATCTAGGGCATTGAGTCCTACGCCGCTGGCCCTTCTCAGTGGGTGGCGATGATGAGATAATCAGGGTGCTTCTTCCCCTTATAGCCACATAATCTTGGTTTTCCTTAGGCAAAAATTAATTTGGCCATATAAATTGCCCCCAGGGGATTACCGATTTGGGGAAGTTGGCATTATGATCAGTAGCGACAGCTAAAGCGCTTGATCTGTATTTATCCGATCGGGTCAGGTTATGTGGTTGCTCTGGTCGTTGTTTTGTTGCTCACTCAGGTGTTGTTTTTGGTATGACTACCTTTCCTTACACGCCTGGCCAGGTTCAGCGATTATCGTCTGGACAGGTCAATAAAAACGGCGAAGCGTTATCGCCCGCAACGTGTTGCGATCGCGAGCTAGATGTCACTAAGCGCGATCGCTTCGAACTCTTGAGTGCCTACCTAGATGGCGAGGTGACTCCTGATGAACGTCAGCAGGTTCTGTGCTGGTTGCAAAACAGCGACGATACTCGCTGCTTATACAACCGTTTGCTCAGCCTAAGACAGGGCATGCGCACTCAGTCTTGCCCTCCGGTTTGCGATGCGGAAGATACTTTGGTGGGCGTATTTCGATCGCTCAACCACCGCCTTAAGCTAGTGACCATGGCTGGTGCTGGGGTATTAGCCATAGGCGCTATCAATTTGCTCTCTGGCGGCACCGTGCCTAGCTACGGCGCGTGGCGCGTGGCCACGGTGGCACCGCCCGAAACCCTTCAAATTGCCCTCGATCAGCCCGCATTTCCCATTCCTGAAGCAGCGGCGGTTGTCGATACCGACCAGGCTCTAGAACAGGGCGTGTTACCGATCGATTCAGAGCTTTAGCTCGACTGGCTTAGCCAGAGGGTCTCAAGTTCAAGCAATCACATCAAAAGCCCACTACCTCCGTTCATACGGGCAGAGGCAGTGGGCTTTTGATGCTTGCCCGAGCTCAACCGGGCAACAAAATGGCTAAACCTTTTCTAGCTGGTCGAGACGCAGCCAGATATTTGGGGTAGGCACTTCCCCAAACTTAACCAGGGCGTAGTCATCGTTGGTCTCTAAAATCTCGCCTTGAGTCTCAAATAAATAGGGTGGAAACCGGGTATCACTGGCCGTTGCTTCTACGCTGTTTTCAAGCTTCTCACGTACGGCTCGCACCAAAGCGCCCCGTTTTAAAGTTGCTGCCATAAGATCTTTTCTCTATCAACCTTAGCCCTACTGTACACGAAATTTCTTGGGCGATCACCGCTCCTAGCGCTGACACCGGGGACAGTAGTGGGCAGAGCGTCCGGCCAGTTTGAGGCGCACAATGGGCATGGCACAGGCCCGACAGGGCAGGCCCTCGCGATCGTAGACCCAGGCAACTCCACCATAGTTGCCGTTAATGCCATAGATATCGCGGTAGTCGCTAAAGGTTGTACCCCCTGACTCAATGCTAGTGGTGAGCACGTCACCAATGGCACCGTGGAGTTTTTGTATGCGCTTGGGACCAATGCGATCGCAGCGGGTCAAGGGGCGTATACCACTGAGGAACAGCGCCTCATCGGCATAGATGTTGCCGATACCTGCCACTAACCTCTGATCGAGGAGAGCATTTTTGATCGGTCGGCGGCTCCGGCCTAACCGTTGGCGTAGATAAGCCACCGAGAAACTATCGTCAAAGGGTTCTGGCCCCAAACCCTTGAGCCCGGTCATGATCATATCTGGTTTCGTCCCCGGCGGTACCCACCAGAGACGGCCAAAGGTGCGCTGATCGACATAGCGCAGTTCGTGGTTATCGCTTAACCACAGCCGCACCCGGCAGTGGGACTGCACCGGGGTCTTAGGATCGAGCCACAACAACTGGCCAGTCATGCGCAGATGGACGCCCAAATAGCCGCCAGGGCTACCGTCAGGCTGGCTCAACTGTCCCAACAGGTATTTACCTCGACGACGCCAGGCGCTCAGCATAGACCCCGTTAGTCCGGCTAAAAATTCATAGTCATGGGCAGGGTGGGCGATCACACGAGCCAGCAGCACCTCCCCGCCCTCCAAACGATGACCGGGTGTTACCCGCTCTAGCCCTCGCCGCACAGTCTCAACTTCCGGTAGTTCTGGCAAAACGTTTTCCTGGGTTTAGTGCCCCCGTTACGGCGTATCCCTGCACTTATAGCAACCGGCCCCTATGGCCCCATACAAGAAGGCCTGCACCAAAGCACAGGCCTTAAAGAAACTGCTTGATATGCCCTTGCCAGATTATCTCAAGCTATAAACCACAAGCTTAGGCTTGCCGCCATACTTGAACCCCTGACAGCAGGTCGTGACCACCTACTTCTTAGCGGCCTTAGCTTTAGGAGCTTCGACCTCTTGCAGCTCAGATATCGCGAAGTTATTAGTGTTGATACCAGAGTAATTGACCTTGTCAAAGCGTACTACCGCAGGGTACTTGATACCGCTTTGGTCAATGGTGGCAACGGTGCCCACTTCACGGTACCAATAAGACTCCTGACGGAGGATACGAACCTTAGAACCACGTTGAACCATGAACAATGCCCTCTATGAAATTCACTTTTAATGGCAGCTTGCCCAGGCCAAACCCCAGCCCAGACTTATCGCAAAAGCCTACGGCCAGGCTTGGATAGGGGTTTATTCCATGTCCACCAGAGTACTACGAGACATTGAGTCTCATGGCGATAGGATATTTAAGTTTTATTGCACACCAGGAAACCAGCTCCATTCGCCGACACGTCATGCCGACGCGCTATCCTAGTCCCAGTTAGCACTTACCAAGTAACAGAGGGGTTATTCTCTGGTAATATATCTGTTCATATTTCTTAACGAAAGGGCAACGTAAGCCTACCCTTCCTGTAAAAAATCAAGCCCCCATGCTCACTAACGTTCAATCTCTCATCCACAACTCGGATGGTCGCTATGCCTCCGACCAAGAGCTAATGTTCTTTCAGACGTACCTATCGTCTGTCGGTACCCGTCTCCGGGCTTACCAAAAAATTCAGCGGGCTGAGCAACAAATCATCGCCCAGGTTATGGCCCAACTCAAGGCCCAGCGGCCCAGCACTTTTCAAGTTGGCGGGCAAGATCTAACCGCTAAGTGGCAGCGAGATACTGTACGCGTGCTCCGCTACAGCGCTACGGCCCTGTTACTCGACGATACTGAACGCTTTAAGGAAACGCTGCTCACGTGGTTTCAATCCATTATGCGAGCTTTTAAGACCCAGGAGAGTTGCCACCTCACCTATACCGCAATGCAAGCGGTCATGCCTAACCATCTCAATGCAGAAGAACTAAAATTGTATATACCTATACTAGAACTTTGCCGCGTCGTCCTGGGAGCGGCAACTTAATCGCCCTCCAGACGGTCGATCAAACCCGATCAATTGACTTGTCTAACTTGTCAAATGCGATAAAATTCCATAGAAGCGTATCGCCCGGAATACCCATGATGGTTTCTTGGGCCAGTTGTGTTGGGCAAGTAATTACTACGTTTTGTATCGCCTAGAGCTCAGGCTAGGCCAGCTAAAAGGCAGAGATCATAGCCTGTTGACAACCGTGACAAAATTGCTCACGCCTGCGATCGCAGCTAGGGCTGTTAATTTTGCTCTGCCCTGGGCACATTACAGCTATCACTGAAAACAGTCTTACAAGGCTCGTTCGACCATGGTTATGACCACAGAGACCGCCCACCGTCTGCACCAAAAATATCCCCATAAGCATAACCACTATGCCATGCGGGATTTCTTTCAATTCAATAGCGAATACGGCACCATTACCGACTGGAATGACACTCGCAATGTGCTCACCAGTGAAGACTTCATCATCGGCCTGCTGGAAGGGCTGCAAGAAGAAGTCGGCGATGCCTCTGCAGCCATCATGTACACGATTGGGCTGGAATGGGGCAAGTACGACTCCCTTACCTTTGAGACTTGGTTTGAGCGGGAGTTTGCCATGAGCCCTCGCCGGGCCAACCTGATGTTTTTGCTCGAAACCTGGTGGTGGCCCTACGTTTCTCAGGGCTGGGGCCGCTGGGAGGTAGATATGAGCGATCGCAAACAGGGCTTCATGTTCATTAACCTGTTTGACTCCGCCGTCGCCCGTACCCTAGGCGACGTCGGCAAGCCGGTATGTCACCTCTATGCCGGGCTGTTTGCAGGATTTTTCACCGAAATGGTGCGCAAGCAGCTGAGCTGTATTGAGATTCAGTGCTACTCCATGGGCGAGACCTACTGCAAGTTCTTGCTCGGGGGGCGCGAGCGGATTGATGCGGCTTCCTTCTGGATGAATGAAGGAGCCAACGCCCGCGATATCGAGAAGCGGCTGCGGGCTGGGGAAGGTGGAGAATGACCACATTCTCATCCCATGGGAATAGCGAGTCTCAGTCGGCTCAACCCTGGCTAAGAGAGACAGTGCAGGCATTCTTTGAAGCCGTTACTTGGGACGGACGGCTGGCAACCGCAGCGCCAGCGCTAGGGGATCTAGACCGAGCAGAGTCAACGATGACCATGACCGTCAACGACTTTTTCCAGACCATTGCCTGGGAGGGTCAGCCCCTCATTGGGGTACCGATTACCCCCCTAGCAGCGGCTCCAACCAGCAATGACGTCGATCTCGACTTGACCCTAGATGGGTTTTCTGACCTGTTTGGTTAGGTAGTTGGCCGCTATCTCAGCTATCTACTCATCGTCCCAAATACTCGGAGAATTTTGCCATGGCCTTTAAGCTTGACACCCTGTTTGATGCCCCCGATAAGAAGTATCTCAACGCTAGCGATCTCAGCATTTTGAGCCAGTACGTCAGTTCAATTCCTGAGCGTATGGCCGTATACCGGACGCTGCGGGACCAAGAAGTTGCCATCATGCAGCCTATTGCCGATGTCTTACAACAGCAGGGCGGTCATCCAGAACCGATGGTCGAGCGCAGCGTGCGCAACGGGCTGATGGTACTACGCTACGTTGCTATGGCCATGCTGCTCGACGACGACAGCTTTGTGGAAGAGCGACTCCAGGGTTGGCTACCAGAAATGATCAAGGCCTATGACACCCAGGCTATCGATCAACAACTGTTTCAGCTGTTAGAAAAGCAGTTGAGCAAGGTATTTTCGCCGGCCCAGCTTAATTTGCTCAAGCCCAGCCTGGAAAAGGCCCAAGGGCTGATGCTTAACACTCGCGAAACCGTAACCCCTACTCTGGCCGGGTTGTTTTAATTGATGACTTTCCCTGGGGCTTGCCCCCTACTCCGCTGGCGACCTGCAGCGGTCACTACTGCTATTTTTATCCTGTGAGGGACGTTACCCATGGTTTCTGTTGCCGATTTACTCACCGATGGCCGGCTGCCCAGCAACTACTTTGCCCAAGATCTCTACGTGCGGGGATTGACTGAAATGGGGCTGCTGGAAAATCGCCGGGGCGATCGCCTGCTGGCTATTCCAGATCCGCTGCTGCAGGCTATTTATTCTGGTTTAGAAAAAGAGACTGGCCAAGCCTCACACATGGTGCTTTACAACTGTGGCCGTTGGTGGGGCAAAAATTTCTATGCTCGCTTCTGCGAAGAATTAGCAGACTATTACAAACAGCCCATGGCTAGTCTGGCGATGGCCGAGTTTTTGCAGTCGCTACAACAGTGCTGGAAAACCCACGGCTGGGGACAGATTCATCTCGATATTACCTATCGCGATCGCGGCTTTTTGGGGGTCGAGATTTGGCATTCACCGTTTACAGCCGCAGCTCCCCAGGCCCAAAAGCCTTCGGGAGACCTCGAACGCGGCATTCTTGAAATCTTCTTTACCCAGCTGACCGGACGCGAACTCAGCTGCATTCAAACGAGCTGTACGGCTAAAGGTGACGACTGTAATCGCTTTGTGCTGGGGCTAGAAAAGCGCCTTCAATCGGTCGAAACCATGGTCGCCAATGGTCAGGCTCATCAGGCCATTATGCAAACCCTCATGCAACAGGGGTAATCAAACGGTGGCCCTCACCCAGCAAATTCGACGTTCGCGATACTATACCCTAGGCTTTGTAGGGCACGGGCAGTTTGGCCGCGTCTATTGCGCTATTCATCGCAGAACTGGGGAACTGGTCGCCATTAAAGACCTGAATAAAGATCGCTTTCCCACCCATAAGTTTTTGCGGGAGCTGCGGTTTTTAATTAGCCTAGAGCACCCCAGCATTGTCACCTGCCATGCCCTAGAGCACTCTACTAGCGGCAGGCAGCTCGTGCTCGATTACTGCGAGGGGGGCACGCTGCGATCGCTGCTTGAAAGCGATACCCCCCTAACTGTGCAGGAAGTATTGGGATTCATCCTCGATATTCTAGCGGCCCTAGATTGTGCCCATCGCCAAGGCATTGTGCACTGCGACATCAAGCCCGAAAACATTCTCATGGAGCTGACCCCTGGTGGCTGGGTAGCCCGCGTCTCTGATTTGGGCATCGCCCGTCTCAGTCAAGAGGCCAAACAGGCAGACATGGGCCACACTGGCTCCCCCGCTTACATGGCCCCGGAGCGGTTCTATAATCAACACCCCCCGGCCGCAGACCTTTATGCCGTAGGCGTTATTCTGTACGAATTGCTGCTGGGGCAGCGCCCCTTCTCAGGCACGCCCATGGAGCTGATGGTGGCTCACCTAAACCGCTCGCCGGTTATGCCCAACCAACTCCCCGAACCCTTCAACCAGGTTATTCGCAAGGCTCTACAAAAGCTGCTGCCCAAGCGCTACGATAGCGCCCAGGCCATGCGAACCGATCTCATGGCCGTATATCAGACCTATCAGGCCCAGGGCCATCTTGCTGAGCCGGTCTACCCAAAAGTGTTGCCCGATATCGACCTGGCCTCTGATTTATCCTTTGTGTGCTTGCCTCACCCCACGACAGCCCTGGGGTTAGTGCCGATGCCCCAGGGGCACCTACTGGTTACCTGTAACCAACAGCAGGTGTGGTTTTATCACTGGCCAGAGGAAGGGATGGTAGCCGCCCCCATCAATAGCCAAGGGTTCACGCTTCCCTATGCGGTGCACAATTTTTTGTCGATCCCCCAGGGGGGATTACTGGTCACTGAGCAGTCATTGCATCTGCTGTCAATGACTCACGGGCTGGGCTGTATTGCCCAAGGTGTGAATCCAAATGGCACAGCCATTGCCCCCAATGGGCGCTGGTTTGCCACCGTCAATGAACAGACTAGCCAGGCGCTAGACCTGTCTATATACCAGCTGACTACCCCCCGTGACGAAGGGGTCAAAATATCGGCACCATTAACCGTGACGATGCCGACCGAGCCAGGCGACCAACTGATCACGCTGCTCGCTGTCGATAATGGCCACAGTGTAGTCGTCGTGCGCCGGGGCAATCGGACTCTGTTTCACGGTGTGACCCGCCGGGGCAATTACTTAGGGACCATCTCAGCTTCGGTGCCGCTCTATAGCCTAACACCGGCTCAACGTCCTTATCGTTATCTAGCGCTGGAGGAAAACTGCCCTAATGCCGTACTGATCGTTGATTTGCGACCTTTTAGAATGCTTCGGCATCGGGTAGATATTACCCCTTGTTGGCTGTTTGAAACGGCGGTGGGTTACGGGCTACTCAGCCCAACGGGAGAATTTTCACTGATCAACTATGACGGCCAGATTATCAACCGCATCGCCAATCTGCCCCACCCTCAGGCTATGGTACAACAGTCGCCTACCCGGTATCTGTGGAGCGTTAACCAAGGCACAAACAGCCGTATCTATACAGTGGAGTTGACCAACCTGGCCACTGACATTGTGGTGTAACCCAGCTGAGTTTAACCCCCTGAAGATAGCCTCTGGTTTTAAGAGACCAGATCACAAGCAAGATTACTCTAACCGTTAGGGCCACTGCTATAAGGACTAAGTCAATGCTCGAATTTATGACTCTGCCCGATAATGTGCTGCCGCCGGTAGCCCCCTACTCCCATGCCGTGCGGGCGGGGGATTTTTTGTTTGTCACCGGGCAGCTGGCCGAAGACCCAGCCACCGGCAAAGTCGTCAAAGGCCCCATTGATGAGCAAACTAAACGGGTTATGGAGAACCTGGCCCTGGTGCTCAAACACGCTGGCAGTGGCTTTAATAAAGTCGTGATGGCTCGCATTTTTGTCACTGACTTTCGCTACTACGACACGGTAAACACCATCTACCAGGCGTATTTCGGCAATGCCCCTCAGCCCAGCCGCACGACTGTCGGCGTTACGGCTTTAGCCGGTTATGGGGATGTGGAAATTGATTTGATTGCCTACTGCGGCGAGTAATACTATAGCCATAGGCACAAGACCTAATCCGGAAATACCCTGTATCGAGGTGGGTAAGGCAGAATCCATCTGAATTGCCCAATGTTTGGTTTTGCTAGCGCGCCACCCAACCGACACCTCGTACTCAGGAAAATTGTGGCAACAACACCTATCCCTCGGACTCCTCCCAAAGGGCATAGGCCCAGGGATCCTACCCCTGGGTCTTGTTGTATTTCCCGAAAATCGGCTAGCCGCGCAGCTTCTCAGACCAAACGCGGGTGGGCAGACCCCACACGTAGATAAAGCCCTCGGCAGCCTTATGGTCAAAGGCATCGTCGGAGCTGTAGGTGGCCAGGGCATCGCTGTAGAGGGCCAGGTCAGACTGGCGGCCCACCACTCGGTTGGTGCCCTTAAACAGCTTTACCCGCACGGTGCCGCTGACCCGCTCCTGGGTCTGCTGAATGAAGGCATCGAGGGCCAGCTTGAGGGGGCTGTACCAGAGGCCGTTGTAGACCAGACGGCTGTAGGTTTCTTCGATGCCGCGCTTGTACTGGGTGACATCTGCCGTCAGGGTGAGGCTCTCCAGGTCGCGGTGGGCGTCGATCAGCACCAGCAGGGCTGGGGCTTCGTAGATTTCGCGCGATTTGATGCCCACCAGGCGGTTTTCGATCATGTCGATGCGGCCCACGCCGTGGCGACCGGCGATCGCATTTAGCTGGGTAATCAGCGCTACCGGGCCGAGGGTCTCGCCGTTGAGGCTGGTGGGCAGGCCCTTGGTAAAGCCAATGTCGATGTATTCGGGCTCGTTGGGGGTGTTTTCGATGCCCTCGGTCATCAAGAACACTTCTTCTAGGGGCTCGCTCATGGGGTCTTCCAGCGGGCCAGCCTCAATGCTGCGGCCCAGCAGGTTGCGATCGATGGAGTAGGGGCTAGACTTCTTCACCTGAAAGGTGAGACCCTGCTTTTCACCGTAGGCTATGGCTTCTTCACGGCCCATGCCCCACTCGCGGGCGGGGGCCAGCACCTTGAGGCTGGGATTGAGGGCGGCGATCGCCACGTCAAAGCGCACCTGATCGTTGCCCTTGCCGGTGCAGCCGTGAGCCACCGCATCGGCTCCGTAGCGATCGGCGGCCTCGACTAAAGCCTTAGCAATCAGCGGGCGGGCCAGGGCCGTAGACAGCGGGTAGCGGTTTTCGTAGAGGGCGTTGGCCTGAATGGCCGGAAAAGCATAGTCGGTAATAAATTCTGCAGTCAGGTCGGCCACCAGAGACTCGGCCACCCCGGCATTCAGCGCCTTGAGGCGAATTGGCTCTAGCTCGTCGCCCTGGCCCAGGTCTACTGCCAGGGTAATCACTTCTTTTACGCCCCATTCGTTCATCAGGTAGGGGATACACACGGTGGTATCGACGCCACCGGAATAGGCTAAGACAACTTTTTCTGCGCGACCCATGGGCAACTTCCTGCTTTCCGCTAAGGGGGTTAGTCAACACTCGTCCTGGCAGGACGACCCGCCAAACTTACCACAGCCCACTTCTTTTGTAGGTATCGTGAGGCTCTGGCAATCTGGCCAAGGATATATTATCGGCTGTTGTCTGCCCGATACCACCGCGATTTAGCAAGATCTGATGACATAGAGATTGAGTTATGGCAGCAGCGATCGCTGGAAGGTTTTAACGGCATCAACATGGCTCGCCGTATTGAAGCAGCGCAACAACAGCCACTGTAGGATGCGTTAGCGGCAGCGTAACGCATCAACTTTTCCAATACTCATGCTGCATGGATTACGCTTCGCTAATCCATCCTACGGAGTGCTAGGGGGTGCCGCCTGTGGGGATATCGGCAACGGGTATTGTGCCCCAGTTTTGGCTATAGGTGCCTTTTGCTACATGGCGATGAAAGCTAGAAAAAGGCCAATCGCTAGGTTTGCTACATAGACCGTGCTTAACCGGATTGTAGTGGATGTAATCGCAGTGGTGCGCGTAATCTGCCTCATTGCGAATAGTGTGTTCCCAAAAGCGACGTTGCCATAGGTTGCCCTCCCTGCGCTGTTCCCGTGTGGAGTTAACACTGGCGTTAAGTAGGCAGTTGAGATTAAATGTAAGATAGCAGGGTAGCCAGAGTGCCCTCAAATGCCCGCCCCATTACGCATCATTTTGACCGAGGAAGAAGACCGCACGTTAAGTGAACTTCGGGAGGCTCAGACAGTTCCCTATCGGACGCGTGACCGAGCGCATAT
>NZ_JADEWX010000088.1 GCF_015207395.1 Nodosilinea sp. LEGE 07088 | reverse complement strand
TGAAGGCGATCACGAAGCAGGCGGTCGCAGCCAGCAGGGTGGGAATCATCAACACGCCGAACCAGCCCACATACAGGCGGTTCTCGGTGCTGGTGACCCACTGGCAAAACTGCTCCCACAGGGAGGCGCTTTCGCGCCGCTGTAGAGTCGTTGTCATAATGTATGAGTCCTTGGTATTTATCGTTTCCAGGGCGTGGGTGAACCGTGTAGATTCTTTTCCCACGTCTCAATAGATTACAGCAGACATGGAGTTTTGTAAACAAATATGCGGTGGGAGTTTAATCTTTACGGCTCTGGGCATATCTGTCAGAAGCTGTCACAAGGCTTTGAGTATAGGCTTTTCAGATTTTGACAGCCGCCTTTAAGGTGAGCAACATTCTTTAAGAGTAACCTTGTGTAGATGAGAGCCTTCCTCAGAAACTCCTCAAGCCACAACCACTAGGCGTGAACTCCCTGGCTCACGGCGAAAGTCTGCTAGAGCAGATTGGGGTAGCCCGCCCATAATCCTAAAAATTAAGCTTGACAGAGCATATAGACTGCGATCGCTAAATTTTTTCTAAATAGTCAAGCAGGTCGGCCATATCTCGCGCTTCAGGCTGAAACTGTGGCATTGGGGGAGTCTTACCACCAATGACCTGCTTGATTAAACCAACTTTAGTTTTGCGATCGGATACGCCTAATAACTTTGGGCCGACTTCCCCGTTAGCCTCAAGGCCGTGGCAAACGGCGCAGTTCATCCTAAATATGGCTTCACCACGAGTGCTATCGCCGTGAAGCGCTAGCACCTCACGAATGTAAGGCTCTGACGCCTGGGAATAGCGTACCGCCACAACACTCAATACAACCATGACAACCAACACAACTGCTACTAGGGCTGCCTTCTTCAACAGAGTGCTGAGTTCTTCGGTTTGCTCTTCGAGGATGTCTTGTGCCAAGAGGAGAGAACTATAATCTTCAATAACCAACTGTTACGTATCTTAAAGAGTTGATGAACTATTTGCCACAGAATCTTAAGGATTGCTGGTTGAGTATTTTTCGCTCGTGTTCTCCATACCTGAGAGCGGGTTGGTTAACCTCGTCACTGAGGTTCTCATATTGGGGTAGTAAGGTTGGAGTATTTACAGTGGTTTAGGCTCTGTCTGTATTACCTCGATAAGACCTATGGCTAATCTGGATCCTGACAACGCACCTAACGAAACTGCTGACGCTCAAGAGACCGCTGCAACTCCAAACGATGCTCCCGAGTATCAGCCCATGAGCGCTGCCCAGGCCGAGAAAATTTTGGCCGAGCTGAAAACCATCAAGCAGAATTTGCTCTGGTTATTGTTATTGGGGGGCTTTTTCGCTGCTCGGGCCTTTTTCTTTCATTACTAAACTGCTATGACGGCCGTTCCTTCTCAAGATGCCCAAGGTGCTCAGGACTCTTTGGACTCTCATGCTTTGGACTCCCACGATGACTATTTTTATTCCACCTTTGTGGTGGAATTTATTGTGCCAGATGGCAAAGAGGCCGAGGGAGACTTTCGCCGCTGGTACGACCAGTTGGTAGCAAAGGCCAGCACCTTTGAGGGGTTTACTCGCACTGATCTATGCCCCCCGCTCGACTGTGGCGACGGAATTGTGAAGTGGCACTCTATTGTCCATTTCAGCACCCCAGATGACCTAAACCACTGGCTGAAATCTAGCGATCGCCAGCATTTGCTTGAGCAGGGACGAGATACCTTTTTAGCCTATCGCTATAAGTCATTTACGACAGGTCTCGAGGGATGGTTTTCGGGACAGTTTGGCGGAGCCGAACAACACAGCCTGGGGCCACCGCGCTGGAAACAGGTTTTGGCAGTCGTGCTGGGGCTATACCCAACCATCATGATTCAAAGTATGGTGTTCGATGCCTTAGGTATTATGCAGACGTGGCCGATGGCTACGGCTTTGGCGGCTAATAACTTAATTACCTCGTCAATTTTGACTTGGTTGGTTATGCCTAGGGTGAGCCAATGGCTGAGTTTTTGGCTGCGGCCAGCCTACCGCTTAACAGCCCTGCAAACCAACCTAGTGGGCACTGGACTGGTTTTTGTAGCTCTAGGTTTTATGGTTAGCATATTTAACTATCTGGCTTAGGGCTTAGGGCTTGAGCGATCGCAGCCGCAACCCAGGCATGGCTAACCCCTAGCGTATCAGGCTTAAGGTTTGGGACCAGGAACAAAAGATTTTCGGGATTGCTGGATGCAGGTATGAATCAAACATCAGATATCCTCTGTAGGGGGCGAATGGCCATTCGCCCTTACCCAAATTCATACCGCTATTCAGCAACGCCAGATTTTCCTTTAAGCTAATTCCACATCTGGTTACACTACTCGCAACACATAACGGGTGGAATCCATGGAATCAAGCTTTTTAACCGCAGTATTTTTACCACTAGCGTTGTTTACCGTCATGCTAGGCATGGGCTTGGGGCTAGAGTTTAATGACTTTATGCGGATTCTGGTCTACCCGAAGAGCGTGATTATTGGGTTAGTAGCTCAGTTGGTGATGCTGCCAATTTTGGGGTTTGTGTTGGCATCACTCTTTCCGCTTAACCCTGAGCTAGCCGTAGGTGTGGTGATCATAGCGGCCTGCCCCGGTGGCCCTACGTCTAATCTCGTCACCTACCTGGCTCGGGGTGACGTGGCGCTATCGATAACGCTGACAGCTGTGAGTAGCTTAATCACGGTGTTTACCATTCCCCTAGTGGTTAACCTGGCAATGGGTACATTTATGGGCTCAGCCACCACTTTGAGCCTGCCTTTTTGGGCCACGGTGCTACAAATCGCGGTGATTACGCTTATCCCTGTGGCGATTGGGATGACGTTACATCACTACCTGCCTCAGTTTGCTATCCAAGTTGAGCGCGGGGTAAAGTGGCTATC
Organism: Nodosilinea sp. LEGE 07088; assembly: GCF_015207395.1. Lineage (GTDB taxonomy): Bacteria > Cyanobacteriota > Cyanobacteriia > Phormidesmidales > Phormidesmidaceae > Nodosilinea. The sequence goes on along the minus strand of NZ_JADEWX010000088.1, from coordinate 21,269 downwards.
GCTGGCCCTATTGGGGTTAATCATTGCCGGACTGCTGGTACAGCAGCGGGAGAGCGTACTGGGTTTTTTGGCTCAGGTTGGGTTAGTGGCCCTGGTTCTTAACATCGCGGCCATGGCCTTGGGTTACCTGATCGCGCGGGTTGCTAATCTCAATCGCCCCAGCACCACAGCAATTACGGTGGAAGTAGGGATTCAAAACGGTACGCTGGCGATCGCTATTGCCAGTGCTCCCACGCTGCTCAACCAACCTAACTTGGCGATTCCAGCGGCTATCTACAGCCTGCTGATGTTTGCGACTGGGGGCACCTTTGCCTGGTTGATTAACCAAAACAGTCGCCGCAAAGATTCGCTGACTAGCTAGTACCGAAAGGCAGAAGTAAGAAGGCAGAAGGCAGAACGGGAACCCCAGACCTCATAAGGGTTTCCGCGCGAGTAAACAGCTGGGTTATTTCCGCCTCAGAGTACTAGTTAGGCGCAATCGGCAGACGTGACGCCTCTCTCACTGCAAAGGCCACAAGCAAGCTAACTCGTGGCCTTTGCAGTCGATCGCGATTGAGAATAGAGCTAGCGCCTGACTAAACCAGCCCGACAGCGCCCAGAATAGCATTGAGAATAGAGCTAATAATCGCCAAGGCAATAGCACCCAAAATAGCGCTCCAAATACCGTAGCGAAGGCGGAAACCTTCAATTAGCCAAGCCGATAGGCCAAACACAATGATTGCACCCAGCAAAGGCACTAAACCAAGGCTGATAATGGCAAAGAAACCGCGCAGAGCACTCGGGAAAAACCCCCAGATACCGTTAAAGGCACCGATAATAGCTCCAGCCAGTAGTGCTTTGACAGGGCTATCGATTTCGACGCCAATCGGGGGAATTTTGGAAATAATTAGTAGACTAACCGCCAAAACGATGACGCTAATCAGAAATCCGATCATGGGCTTTGCTCCTCACACAGGTAGAAGATGGGGCTAGTAATTGAAAATCAGGTGTCTAGGGTCAGACCTTACACCCCTGAAATTATCGGACATAACGTAACGTTTGCTACGTTTTTTGTTTCGTATGCTTAAGGAAACAGCAAAACATTGTTGTTCTCAGCTTGTTGGATGGTGGCGCATAGCGAATTGGGATCCTTAAGCTCTCGATACCATAGAAAGGTCAGACTTTGAGCTTGAGTTTGGGCCTCGACCAGGCACACCGCCATTCCAGCCTGCATGGATGACTGACTGATAGCGTACTGCACCCTCATGCGGCCCAAGTATCGTGCATCACCACTCCACTGCGATGCAAAATCTACAGTAACCTTATCGGCAAAATATATGAAGTAGCTAAGGTTTGCCAAGCTTAACCGAACGTTTTCAGGATCTATGCTCCAACCCAAAATCGCGCTGATCCAGGTGCACACTTCAGTTTTTCTGTTTGGGTTATCGGGGCTATTTGGCAAGTTTCTTGACCTACCCGCCACGGTCATCGTGCTGGGTCGCACGGGCTTTGCCACCCTGGCGCTGGGTTTGGCGCTGGGGGTCACACAACGTACTGGCCGCATTCGGTCAGCGACAGATCTAGTGGGCTTGGCCGCCCTAGGCCTGCTGCTAGCCTTTCACTGGGTGAGTTTTTTCTACAGCATTCAGCTGTCTACGGTAGCGATTGGGCTATTGACCTTTTCCAGCTTTCCAGTTTTTGTCACGCTGCTGGAACCGCTGCTGTTGAAGACAACCTGGCAGTGGCGTGATGGGGCGATCGCATTTTTAGTCGTTGTTGGCGTCGCCCTGGTGATACCTGACTATCGGCCTGGTTCGGCCACCACCCTAGGGGCCATTTGGGGACTGCTATCGGGCCTCTCCTTTGCCCTGTTGCAGCTGCTTAACAAGGGCTACCGGCAGCGGTATGGGGCGCTTGCGATCGCGTTTTACCAAGATTTGTTTGCCTGTCTCAGCCTGCTGGTGGTCGCCCCGATGACCGGGCTGACATTGAGCCCTAGAGAGGTGGGCCTGTTGCTAGTGTTAGGAGTGCTCTGTACCGCCCTCGCCCATACCCTGTTCATTGAGAGTTTGGCGGTGCTGCGCACCCAAACGGCCAGCGTGATTAGTGCCCTAGAACCGGTCTATGGCATTGCTTTGGCAGCGCTACTGCTGGGCGAAGTCCCAGCCCTGCGCACGCTGGTTGGCGGTGGCCTGATTATTGCCACTACGCTCTGGGCTAGCTGGCTAGAGCCACCCAAGGCCCAACGTTCTTAGAGACTGGGCTCGGGCTCAAAGCCTAAATTTATATGACAAGGCCGCGCCTCTTAACCCGCTCATAATCGGTCCATCAAGGTTATTTGAAATGATAGAGTCAAGTTCCCAGAGCAGTTGCATCTGGCGAACCTAGACACTCATCGTTACAGGTTTGGAGTGAAGGACATGACAGCTCACGACCATCGCAGCTGGTTAACCTTGGGATTATCGCTCTTGCTGGCCAGCTGTTCTTCAACCACCAGTGGTGCTCCCGAAGGGACATCACCTCAGCCTGATGCATTAGTGCAGCAACGCCGCACTGTGGTGATTGATGGCTCAAGTACTGTGTTTCCGATTACTGAGGCGATCGCCGCCGCCTACAACGCTGAGGCCAATGACCCGGTTGAGGTAGACGTCGGCTTTTCGGGTACCGGCGGCGGCTTTAAAAAATTCTGCGCGGGGCAAACCGACATCAGCAATGCCTCACGCCCCATTACTACCGAGGAGATGGCGGCCTGCGACACCAACGACGTCCGCTTTTATGAGCTGCCGGTGGCCTTTGACGCGCTCACGGTAGTGGTTAACCCCCAAAACACCTGGGCCAACGACATCACCGTAGCTGAGCTTAAAACCATGTGGAGCCCCGGTGCCCAAGGCCGCATTACCAACTGGAGCCAGGTGCGCCCCGGCTGGCCCGACCAACCCCTCACCCTCTTTGGCCCCGGCCTCGACTCAGGCACCTACGACTACTTCGCCGACGTTGTCGTCGGTCAAGCTACCCGCAGCGACTTTGTCGCCAGCGAAGATGACGATCTGCTAGTGCGTGGCGTAGCCCAAACTCCAGGCGGGTTAGGCTACTTCGGCCTCGCCTACTTTGAAGACAATTCCGGCAGTCTCAAGGCACTGGCGGTCGATAGCGGCAGCGGCCCGGTGGTTCCCACGGTCGAAAATGTTGTGCAGTCTACCTACCAACCCCTAGCCCGACCGCTGTTTATCTACGTCAACTACACGTCGGCCCAGCGTAACCCTGCCGTGCGAGAGTTTATAGAGTACTACCTCCAGACCGCCCCCACCGTCGTAGAGGAGGTGGGCTATATTCCTCTCACAGAAGAGGCTTATAACATTGCCCTAGTCAACTTTCACCAGGGCGAGGCTGGTACAGTTTTTGATGGCCAACCCCAGCCTAACCTCACCCTCGGCGAGGTGTTGCGCAAAACCAAGCGAATCAACTAATCGGCCTGTATGATTTGACCTCCCCTGAGTTCGAGCGCAAAAAAGCCGCGATCGCGATCGCGGCTGGGGGAACTCAATCGCTCAAGTTTGAGAGCGCTAACCAAATCGGCCGGTGACATAGTCGCGGGTTGATTCTTGCTCAGGGTCACTGAAGATTGTCTCAGTGTGATTGAATTCTGCCAGGTAACCCACCTTACCCCCGGCCCCTTCGACCACCTGAGCATTGTAGAAGGCGGTGTAGTCGGCCACGCGGGTCGCCTGCTGCATGTTGTGGGTCACGATGATGATGGTATAATTCTGCACCAGCTCCTTCATCAGTTCCTCAATCTTCAGGGTCGAGATCGGGTCGAGGGCCGCGCAGGGTTCATCCATCAGCACCACTTCGGGTTCAACGGCGATGGTGCGAGCAATGCACAGACGCTGCTGCTGACCACCCGAGAGGGAAAACCCACTCTCTTGCAGTTTGTCTTTCACCTCATCCCACAGTACGGCCCGCCGTAGCGACGTTTCAACCAGCTCATCCAGATCGCCTTTAAAGCCTTTGATACGAGGTCCGTAGGCGATGTTGTCGTAAATGGTTTTGGGAAAAGGGTTGGGCTTTTGAAACAGCATGCCAATCCGGCGGCGCACCTCCACCGGGTCTACGTCAGAGGCATAGAGGTCTTGGCCATGGTAGGTCATCTGACCCTTGAGGCGAAAGCTCTCGATCAGGTCATTGAGGCGATTAAAACACCGCAGCACGGTACTTTTACCGCAGCCTGAGGGGCCGATAAAGGCGGTAATTTTGTTTTTAGGGATGTCAATCGATACATCCCGCACGGCTTTGTAAGCCCCGTAATAGATATCGCAGTCTTTAGCCCGCAACACCACATCAGTCATCGTCCCGTTCATTGGCATCGTATCAACCATTTATCAGGCTCTCCAAGGCGTGACTCATTAATAGGTCTTTTGTCGGGTAGCAATACGGGCAATAATGCTGGTTATGAGCACAAGCAGCACCAGAATCAAGGAGGCGGCCCAAGCCAGCTCCTGTTGAGGCTTGAAGGGCAAAATCGCGAAGTTATATACCAGCACGGCCAGCGTGGCAATGGGATTATCAATGCCGCTGAACCGAAATGGAGAAAACAGGGCGGTAAAAATAAGTGGCGCGGTTTCACCAGCCGCTCGGGCGATCGCTAACGTCACCCCAGTCAAAATAGAGGGGATTGCCGCCGGTAATACTACCTTGAGTACCGTCTGATACTTGGAAGCCCCCACACCGAGGGAAGCCCAGCGAATATCCTGAGGCACAATCTTGAGCGCCTCATCGGTAGTGCGAATAATCGTAGGTAACATTAGCACTGCCAAGGCAACCCCACCGGCTAAGGCAGAATATCCGGGTCGACCCGGACGCACCATAATGCCGTAAATAAACACACCGGCAATAATCGAGGGCACCCCGGCCAGCATATTGACCCCAAAGCGCACGTACTCGTCAATAGAGGTATCGTCACCGCCAAATTCCGCCAGCCAGATAGCGCACAATACCCCAATGGGTACCGAGATCAGGGTTGAGATCGCAACTACAATTATCGTCCCTGAAATAGCATTGGAAATACCGCCCCCCGCTGAGCCAGGAGGCGGCGGCAGCTGGGTAAACAGGTCGAGATCAAGGCGGTTAGCCCCGTTCACAAACACATAAAACAGCACCAGCACCAGGGGAACCAGGGCCAGTGCAATACACAGCCCCGCCAAAGTGGTCATGATGATGTTAAACAAGTTACGGGAGCTAGACTTATTGGCCTTCAGACTTTTGGCGTCAAAGGCATCGGCGGCCCCAGAAACAGTCGTCATAATCAGCCTTGTAATCCTACGTAATGCCTAAAAATCTAATACTTCGCCCGTAATGCCTAAAAATCTAATACTTCGCCTCAAGCTTGCGCACGATCCAATCGGCCAGAATGTTGACAATCAGGGTCAAAATTACCAGCACAAAAGCAGCATACATGAGTGCTGACACCTGAATACCCTTCGCTTCAGCAAACTGGTTGGCCAATAGCGACGAAATCGTATTACCAGGAGCCAGTAGTGAAGGATTGATCGAGTTGGAGTTACCAATCAACATAGTTACCGCCATGGTCTCCCCCATAGCGCGGCCCAAAGCCAACATGACGCCGCCTACAATGCCTGAAATGGCTGCCGGAATTAGCACTCTAAAAATGGTGCCCCAGCGTGTTGCCCCCAAGCCATAGGAGCCCTGACGTAGCTCGGGTGGCAGAGCAGCTAAAGAATCACGAGAGATAGCAGTGATGATTGGCAAAATCATAATGGCCAGCACTAGCGAAGCAGCCAGCATACTTGGCCCGGTGAAGTTGACACCAAACAAGTCAAAAAACCATTTCAGTGCTGGAATTAGCACGAAAATACCCCAAAGGCCGTAGACCACGCTGGGAATAGCGGCCAATAGCTCGACCATGAATACCAAGACGGTACGAATCTTCAGGGGAATAAAATTTTCGCTTAAGAATAGGGCAGTCCCTAAACCCAGAGGCACAGCAATCAGCAGCGCGATCGCTGAACTAACCAGGGTGCCGTAGATCATCGGCAGCACCCCATAGGTCTCAGTTACCGGATTCCAACTGCTCGTCCACAAAAAAGCCAATCCAAATCGCTGGATGGCCGGCCAGCCCTGAACTAAAACCAGCAATCCAATGGCGACCAGCAGCAGCAGAATAAACAGCGCAAACCCAAGGGTCGTGCCTTCAAACAGCCGATCTAGACCCTTTTCAAAGGCCGAGCGGCTGCGTTCACTGGGGGGAGACGATGGTGTATCAGCAGTCACAGAGACCTCACCTACATTGCGCGTGTACTTTTAGACCAGAGTAAATGCGTGCCCACGGCTGAGGGAAGCCAGAGCAACCAACTTCCCCCACCCATAGGCCTCAGCCCTAGCGCACCGTGATGGTGTAGTCGGGGCTAATGCCATCGGCCGCAGCGGCCACGCGATCGCGAACGTTCTTGGGCAGAGGAATGTAGCCCAGCTCAGGAGCGACTTCCTGGCCCTCGTTGAGACCGTACTCGACCATAGCTTCAATCGCCATAGCCTTCTGAGCATCGGGATACTCGCTATACACCATCATCCAGGTGTAGGTCACAAAGGGATAGGCGTTTGCGCCTTCAGCATCGACGATAAAGGCGCGCAAGTTATCGGGTAGCTCGACCTCAGCCAGGGTCTCAGAGGCAATCTCGTCATCTACTTTGACGAAGTTGCCGGCCTTATTTTCGATGGTGGCGAAGGGCACACCATTCTGAGTAGCGTAGCCATACTCGATGTAGCCAATCGAGCCTTCGGTCTGCTGAATCTGAGCCGTGATGCCCTCATTGCCTTTGGCACCGATGAAATTACCGGTCTTAGGCCACTCTACGGTCTTGCCTTCGCCAATTTCAGACTCAAACTCAGGGGAGATAGCCACCATGTTCATGGTGAAGACCGCTGTGGTACCGCTGCCATCGGAACGGTGTACAAAGGTAATAGGAGTGTCGGGCAGCTCGACATCGGGATTATCAGCGACAATCATGGGATCGTTCCAGGTGGTGATTTTGCCAGTAGCAATGCCCGCATAGGCTTCGCGGCTGAGCTTCAGCTCGTCAACACCGGGAAGGTTATAGGCAAACACAATGCTGCCAGCAGTCATAGGTAGCAAAATTGTGCCGCGCCCAGCCTGAGCGATTTCTTCATCTTTCATGGCGGTATCGCTAGCGCCAAAATCGACGGTTTCAGCTAAGAACTGCTCAACGCCAGCACCACTACCCACCGACTGGTAGTTCACCTGCAGCTCAGGCACTTTCTGATTGAGGGTGATAAACCAGTTTTGGTAGAGCGGAGCGGGGAAAGATGCCCCGGCACCGGTCAGCGCCACGTTACCACCGAGGGCGATCGCTTCGCCCTCAGTGGTGCTGCCTTCCGTTGCAGTGTCATCAGTCGTTGTCGTACCACCGCAAGCCACCACACCAGCTGTCAACATTAGGACAGCCGCTAACCGTAGATCAAACTTAAATTTGGACATTCTTTCCAACATAATTAATTAACCAGCAACAGCTATGAAACCCTTCTCAGGCCCTGTCAGCAAAGGAAAGTATTAGCCCAGAAAAACGTATTTCTTAGAAAGCCTAGACTAATGGATTTTCCTCTTTATCTCTGCCAGAACGTCAGCAACCTCTGCAATCGGCCAGCGATGGATAGATCACACGGCACAGAGCACAGACTCGAGCCAAGACTACGCCCATGCTTACCTATTTCTTACCGCATCAAGGTAAAGAACAGGTTATTATTTCTGTCGATTTAGCGGCAGAACCGATTGCCATAAACAGACTTACAGGAAGTCTGGCGCTTCTTTGGTTAAGAGGAAATTAAAAAAAGGGAAAGCCCTGTTAAAGAAGCATTTGAGCAACCCGGATTGGCAGATGACTTAGCCCTAAGTATTGACGGCCATCGGTGCGTTTGAGCCTCACTAGGCTAGATAGGTATACTGGCTGAGGCTGTACTCGTAATGCTGAATTAATAGCTGCGACTCTGCCAGGGTAATCTGATTTTCTTGGAGTGCCCGTTCTGATCGTCGCCGAATATTCTCAATCATGTCTTCAGCATCGTATTGCACATAGCCTAGTACCTCGGTCATAGTGTCGCCCTTCACCACCTGTTCCACCTGATATCCTTTGGGCGTCATGTGAATATGCACAGCGTTGGTATCGCCAAACAGATTGTGCAGATTGCCCATAATCTCTTGATAGGCACCCCCTAAAAACATGCCGAGGTAGTAGGGCTCGTTTGGCCTTAGGGGATGCAATTCTAAGACATGCTTGACATCGCGCAGATCGATGAACTTAGTCAGTTTGCCGTCGCTATCGCAGGTGAGATCGGCCAGGGTGCCTCGGCAGCTGGGCTCTTCATGGAGGCGATGAATGGGCAAAATCGGGAACAGCTGCTCGATCGCCCAAGCGTCGGGCATCGACTGAAACACCGACAGGTTGATGTAATAAATCGAGGCCATGCTCTGGTTGAGTTCCTCGATGTCTTCGGGCACGTAGTCGGCGTCGCTGACCACTGAGAGCGCTTTGCGGCAGCAGGCCCAAAACAAGCGCTCGGCCCTAGCTCGCTGGGACAAGCTCAGGTAGCCAAAGTTGAATAGACTAATAGCCTCTTCTTTGAACTGTAGGGCGTCGTTGTAAAGCTCCTGCACACTCTGGGGACTGAGGTTTTGGTAGATCTCATAGAGCTCACGCAAAATTGCGTGGTCGTCGGCGTGGGGCACCTCGGCCACATCGTGGGAGGGGGCATCGCTACTGCCCAGCACATCAAAAACGAGGACAGACTGGTGAGAGATGATCGCTCGCCCGCTCTCGCTGACCAGGGTAGGTACGGGGATGCCCTGCTGACGGCAGGCCTCTTGCACCTCGGCGACCACGTCGTTGGCGTAATTTTGGGTGCTGTAGTTTTTTGAGGCGTAGAAAGTGGTTTTTGAGCCGTCGTAATCGACGGCCAAGCCACCGCCCACATCCAGGTAGCGCATTCCAGCCCCCAGTTCGGCTAGCTCAACGTAGATGCGGCTGGCCTCCCGCAGCGCCTCTTTAACCACGCTGATGGCCGAAATCTGTGAACCAATGTGGAAATGCAGCAGCTGTAGGCAGTCGAGCATATCCACCTCGCGCAGGCGATCGACCACCGCGAGAATCTCAGGGACGGTGAGGCCGAATTTGGCGCGATCGCCTGCCGAAATTCCCCAGCGGCCACTGCCCTTGGTGCTGAGCTTGGCCCGCACTCCCAACACCGGACGAATGTCCAGCTGTTGACTGGCCGCAATGGCTAGCTCCACCTCGTTGATCTGCTCGATAACAACGATCGGCTGCTGACCCAGGCGCTGGCCCAGCATAGCGGTTTCGATGTAGTCCTTGTCTTTGTAGCCGTTGCAGATCAGCAGTGCTCCGGGCGTATCTAAGGTAGCCAGCGCGATCAGGAGCTCGGGTTTAGAGCCTGCCTCTAGGCCAAACTGGTAGGGTTTGCCGTAGCGCACCACATCTTCGAGCAGCTGGCGCTGCTGGTTGCACTTCACCGGAAACACCCCTCGATACGCGCCGCCGTACTTGTAGCGGGCGATCGCTTTGGCAAAGCAGGCATTAATGCGCTCGATGCGGTCTTCGAGAATATCTGAAAAGCGGATCAGCAAAGGCAGGTTGAGGTTGCGCTGCTTGATCGCCTCTACCAGCTCTAATAGGTCGAGGGAACCACCGCGATCGCCCTGCGGCGAGACCGTCAGATGGCCGTCGGCATTGATCGAAAAGTAGGGTTCTCCCCAGCTGTGAATGCGATAGAGCTCCTCACTGGCTTCGATATTCCAGGGATTGGCACTGGCCTCTGGGGATTGCAGCATATTTTCTAAGGTGGCCCGATGCAGAGGATGGGACGGCGACAGAGGCGGTTGCTGGGCCATGTTCATAGCGTAGAGATGCTCTGCTAGATAGGTAACGAAGACCAACGGCTGACGGGTTTGCCGTCCATAGAACGCGACCCAAATTGTAACAAAGAGCCACTCCTAAAAACGCGATCATACCCAAACGCAGTCTGCGGCCTAGGACTATCCAGAATGCCCGCCTCTATGCCCAAGTGATAGGATAGAAAAGCACTTTATTCTCGGTTCCTGGCTCTGAATCAGGTGTGGAGATCGCCCCTTGTGAGCCGGCCTCCATTACGATTGACTAAGTGCAACACCCTACGCTGACATGGCTGCCTGAATTCATGTTTAAGAACCTCCTCGGTGACCCCAACGCGCGCAAGCTCAAGAAGTATCGTCCCGATGTGGTCGAGATCAATTTGCTGGAAGAAGAGATTCAGCAGCTCTCCGACGAAGCTCTCGCCGGCAAGACGGCAGAGTTTAAGCAGCGCATTGAAAAAGACGAGTCACTCGACGACCTGCTGCCCGAAGCCTTTGCCGTTGTCCGTGAAGCCTCTAAGCGGGTGCTGGGCATGCGCCACTTCGACGTGCAGCTGATCGGCGGCATGGTGCTGCACGACGGCCAAATTGCCGAAATGAAAACCGGGGAAGGCAAAACCCTGGTCGCTACCTTACCCTCCTATCTCAACGCCCTCTCGGGCAAGGGTGCCCACGTCGTTACCGTCAACGACTACTTGGCCCGCCGCGATGCCGAGTGGATGGGGCAAGTTCACCGCTTTTTAGGCCTTAGCGTGGGGCTGATTCAGCAGGGCATGTCCCCTACCGAGCGCAAGCATAACTACGGCTGCGACATCACCTACGGTACCAACAGCGAGTTTGGCTTTGACTACCTGCGCGACAACATGGCCACCGCCATGGAAGACGTGGTGCAGCGCCCCTTTAACTACTGCGTCATTGACGAAGTCGATTCGATTTTGGTCGATGAGGCCCGTACGCCGCTGATCATCTCGGGCCAGGTAGAACGCCCCAGCGAGAAGTATAACCGGGCGGCCGAGGTAGGCCGCGAACTCAACGCCGACGAGCACTACGAGGTCGACGAAAAAGCCCGTAACGTGCTGCTTACCGACGAGGGTTTTATCAAGGCCGAAGAAGTTTTGGGCGTGCAAGATCTCTTTGACCCCAAAGACCCTTGGGCCCACTACATCTTCAATGCCATCAAAGGCAAAGAACTGTTCACCAAAGACGTCAACTATATCGTCCGCAATGACGAGATTGTGATCGTCGATGAGTTCACCGGCCGCGTCATGCCCGGTCGCCGCTGGAGCGATGGCCTACACCAGGCGATCGAAGCTAAAGAGCATGTGGAGATTCAGCCTGAAACCCAGACCTTAGCCAGCATTACCTACCAGAACTTCTTTTTGCTCTACCCCAAGCTGTCGGGCATGACCGGCACCGCCAAGACCGAAGAGGCCGAGTTCGAGCGCATTTACAACCTCGAAGTCACCATCATTCCCACCAACCGCCCCGCTGCCCGTCGCGACCTGTCAGACGTGGTCTACAAAAACGAAGAAGCTAAGTGGAAGGCCGTAGCGGCAGAATGCGACGAAATGCACGAAGCCGGTCGCCCGGTACTCGTCGGCACCACCAGCGTCGAGAAATCTGAGGTGCTATCAGCTCTGCTCAGCGAGCGGGGCGTACCCCACAACCTACTCAACGCCAAGCCCGAGAACGTAGAGCGCGAGTCTGAAATTGTCGCCCAGGCTGGACGCAGCGGTGCAGTCACCATCGCCACCAACATGGCGGGGCGGGGAACCGACATTATTTTGGGCGGCAATGCCGAGTATATGGCCCGCCTTAAGGTACGCGAGTACCTCATGCCCCGCATCGTCAAACCCGAGGACGAAGATGAGTTTTCGGTCACTGCCGTTCCCGGTACAAAGGGGCGGGCCCCGGCCCAGGGCTTTGCCCCGGGCAAAAAGGTGAAGACCTGGAAAGCCTCGCCAGATATCTTTCCCATTGATCTGGCCTCGTCTACGCTAGAAGAACTGAAGACAACCGTAGACTTTGCCGTTGCTACCTATGGCGAACGCAGCCTGACTGAGCTACAGGCTGAAGACAAGCTGGCGGTGGCCGCCGAAAAGGCTCCCACCGATGACCCGGTCATTCAAAAGCTGCGCGATGTGTACAACGGTATCCGCGAAGAGTACGAATCTTTCACCAGCGCCGAACACGATAAAGTCATCGAGCGGGGTGGCCTGCACGTCATTGGCACCGAGCGCCACGAGTCGCGCCGCATTGACAACCAATTGCGGGGTAGAGCGGGGCGTCAGGGTGACCCCGGTTCCACTAAGTTCTTCCTCAGTTTGCAGGATAATCTACTGCGGATTTTTGGCGGCGATCGCGTTGCCGGTCTGATGAACGCCTTCCGGGTCGAAGAAGATATGCCCATCGAGTCGGGCATGTTGACGCGATCGCTCGAAGGAGCCCAGAAAAAAGTTGAAACCTACTACTACGACATCCGCAAACAGGTGTTCGAGTACGACGAGGTGATGAACAATCAGCGTCGTGCCATCTACGCCGAGCGCCGCCGGGTGCTCGAAGGCAACGAGCTGAAAGAAATGGTCATTGGCTACGCCGAGCAAACCATGGACGACATTGTAAACGCCTATATCAATCCTGAGCTACCCCCCGAAGAATGGAAGCTGCCGGAGATGGTGGACAAGGTCAAGGAATTTGTCTATTTGCTCTCTGACCTCACCCCGGAACAGCTTGAAGACCTCTCGGTAGGCGAAATCAGAACATTCCTCCATGAGCAGGCCCGCATTGCCTACGACATTAAAGAAGCCCAGGTCGATCAGATCAAGCCGGGGCTGATGCGCGAGGCCGAGCGCTTCTTTATCCTGCAGCAGATCGACAGCCTGTGGCGCGACCACCTACAGCAGATGGATGCCCTACGAGAAACCGTAGGTCTGCGCGGCTACGGCCAAAAAGACCCGCTGATTGAGTATAAGAGTGAGGGCTACGAAGTCTTTCTCGATATGATGACGGGTATTCGCCGCAACGTGGTCTACACGCTGTTCCAATTTCAGCCCCAGCCCCAAACCCAGGTAAAAGCTTCCCAGGAAGTAGTTTAGAGAGGACGAAGGGTGAGTCGATGAGTGCCCCCTGCCCAAACTCTGACAAGACAAAAGGTTGGCTTAATCTATATTCTCCCGATGGATTCGACCGCTATTAGATTTCGGGTGGGCACGCCTGAGGATGATGAGGTTATTGCTGGCCACTTCTATCGCCTATGGCAGGACTTAGAGGTGTCAGAGGCAGATATTCAACCTGATTGGCGGCCGATTTGCCTAGAATTTATCACCCAGGCACGGCGTAGCCTTTACTATCAGGCTGTTATAGCCGAGATCGACAGGGTCGTTGTAGGTTCTGTGAGTGGACAGCTATTTGATGGTCTGTATCCAGCGGTGCTAGCTCCCCAGTATCGTCAGTATGGGTATATCTGGGGCGTATATGTCGAGCCAGCTTACCGACAGCGGGGCATTGCCACTCAGCTGACCCGGCAAATGGTGGACTCCTTGAAAAGGCTGGGGTGTACCAAGGTAGTGCTAAATGCGGCCCCAGCGGCGCGATCGCTCTACGTCCGCCTTGGCTTTGGCGACAGTAACCTGATGGAGCTTGATCTCACTCCACCGGAGTGAGCGATCGCGTATACTCTTGATTCAGCAGCGCGCCTCGACCTGACCCCCATCTTCTGCTGTGAGCTACAGACGTTTTCGAACTCAGGTGGTTTGCAGTCGGAGATATATAAATTCTTGACCAAAGGCGTCGCCTGGTATGCCCAGAACCGAAGGGGAATGTAACAGTAATGGTTAAAGTCCTTAAAATTCTTATATAGCATTTATGCTAGGTCAAATTTCTCCCCGGCTAATGGCCGTTGGAGTGATGGCGTTGGGCTGGGTTTCTCCCTTAACGTCGGTCACAGCGTCTCCTGCTCAGTCCAGCCCCAGCCTATTGGGGCCGTTAGCCCAGGTGACCCGATGGGTTGAAGTCAGCGGTGTATCTGGCAGGGTGGCCTATCGAGGTCGAGAGCGTCGCTCTGCCCGAGTTGGCGATCGACTCACCGTTGGTCAGGGGCTGGGCACCGCCCGGCGCGCCACCGCAAGCGACTGCCCACCCAAATCCACAACCGGGTGCGCATGACCGACAGTACGGCGACGTTAATTCAGTCTCAGTGGCCGACCGTGGCAGTGGGGAATTTATTGCTCGAAGGTCGCCAGACCACAACGGCACTGTTTACCCTGGCAGAACTGGGCCTGACTCCAGAGCAATCTCAACTGTTCTCGATCAATTGCACCTAAACGATAGCCTAGAACGCCGGTACAGAAACCCGGTTTCTCGGCCAAAATGCCAGTCATGCCGTTAGGGCAGTGACAAAGAAACCGGGTTTTTAGCCATACTGTACCGATGCTCTAGGCCAGTGGCCAGGGCCCTCGGCTTCTGGCCTAGACATTATTACCCACCTGAGCCAGCCCACGAAGGGGGCAAAAACCTATTTGTGTTTGACGGGTCTATTATGCAGATTGACTTACGAAAGTAGTATTTATCTGGGTATCTATTGGAAACGCTGATCCAAGCTGTATGTCTTCTATATCACCTTGAATTTCCACATTAAGCTGTTGCCCATCCCATGTCCAGTTGACTATATTTCCCCCCACCATCAGGCCTTTAACACCCATAGAGTGACGTAGCCATTCTTCCGGAATACCTGAGCCAATCACTAAGCTTTGTACGTCACCTTCCTGCTGATTTATATAAGCCAACATATCTAGCTGCAGCAGCGCCATTTCAGCCGTAGTCCAATAATGCATAGTTGGTTGAGAAGAGTCTACTCTGCCTCTCAGTCGATGCCACTGAGAAAAACTCTCAGGCATAGGCATAGCATCTAGATCGCTCGGATGTTCTGCCCAAACATATAGATTAGGAGAAGATTGATTCTCCCAAAGCCACCTCAGCGTTGACCAGACTTGTTGCGGTTGATTCAGCATTAACCACTGATGTGCTGTTGCGATCGCCTGTCGAAAGTGTCCATCTAAATCTCTAGCCTCATTCTCGCTAGCCCCAAGCAACTCAGCCATAACTGACCGCTCATCTTCAGCAATACCGCTAGGCCAGAGTCCATTATTTAAAGAAGCTTCCACTAAACCTAACTGCTGCCACACCAGTTTGACTGCTTGGGCTTGGGAACGCCAAAGTGCAGCTTCAGCAGAATGATTTGTACGGTCAGCAAGCATTGCGGCATCTAGCAATGCTCGATAGCCCATAACACCAGCATTTGGATTAACGCTAAATAAACTAGGCACACTCCCCATATCTCCTGCAATTAGGTCGATCTGGAGAAAGTCACGATGTTCTTCGCGAGGAAACCGGGTAGAAGAAAGTACAGGATACCCAGGTCTACTGCTTGAAAGCAGATTTAAAATAATATCGATTTTACGGCGAACATGGGGCCACAGCCATTGATCATAATCAGATTCCTGAAGGCTTTCTGCAACTTGCTCAAGTGCCCAAATTCCAACTGCTGGAATATCAACCTCTGATACCGCACTGTTGAAGAAATCATTTTCAGCAAAGTAGGGAGACAACCGCTTTGCCAGCGCCAAGTTACCACTGCGCGCGAGGGCTACCATCTGGTATGCCCCATCCCTAAAACGCGGCAAAGGGCTACTAATTGGATCAGATGGATATACTCGATCTCCAATAACCCCCATTAGCAAATGAGATATTTGTGCAGTCAAGCTATCTACAAACTGAGCGTCTGGTAAATTCAAAAGGAGTCGCGACGAAATTTCCAACGGTGTATAGTCTTCCGTCTCGCCAGCAAAATTATCTTCAATGACTAAAGTCCAGCTATTTCCCTGGTTCAACTCAATTCGAGCAACCCCCCATCCATACGGATCCTCCCAACTAGAAAGATTTGACTCTTCTCCAATCCAATTTTCAGTATTTTCACTACCTAAATAAACCTTAGCAGTTTTAGGAATATCCTTCACTATCCAGCGGTCATTAATCAGTAACCTTTGACCATTCCAATCGAGAGAGGAGATTGCCGCTCCGGCTGGGCCTACACTCCGGATAAAAACTATAGGTGTAGTGGCGGCATCACCAACAGGTTGTACATTCAGTTGCCAATTATTCTTTCCTAAAGCTGACCAAGAGGCATGATAGAACTCGGTCTCGGATATGACTCCAAGTGCAGTATTATTTAAGCTCCCAAAGAATTTCTGCTGTATTTCATCGATCGGAATATCATCACTCGTGGCTATGAGATTGCCGTTACTATCTAAGGCTCCGATAGACACCCCAAAACTACCAGGGCTAGGACTGAAGCTGCCGCCTGGCGCATAGAAGGCTTTATTGGTTAAGGAGCCTCCAGGAACCGATAGCACCACTTGACCTCTATTACGAGGCCAGGGGTCTCCTGGACGCAGGGTCATTTGGGCTGCCACCTGCTGCTGGGGTGTTCCATAATTCCAAAGACTAGTCGTTAGAAAATCAAATTGAGCTTTATTGTTAACTCCAGCACTGATAAGTAATATAAAAGCCAATCCTAAAGATAACGGACGGAAGCGCGTAAAAAGACTAAAAGCAGATAAAACCAGCAATAACGGAATAAAATGAAGAGAGTAGATAAAAGTCTCTTCAACCCCATAAATGCTGTGCATAGCCAGTTGAGCAACCAGGGTTAATCCCAAAACTATACGGAACTTAGGATGTCGATTAGTAGAAAAGAAGCCTAAAATTCCTAGACACAATAGCCCCGTCCATGCAATAACAGCAACCAAACCCCATATACTGCCAGAAGCAGGGGCTAAATTATTAGCTTCAAGTTTTACCCAATCTGGTCTAATTGGAGAATCCAGCAGACGGATCGCAGGCATCACCATCGTCTGGTAAAAGAAAGAACTTAAAACAGACAACAACCCACCTTCATTCGGCACTGAGACAAATTTCTTTTCGCCAATAAAGGTACCTGGCTGAAAGGGAAAGCCAGTATTCTCAAAAATAACTCTCTGAGGTATCCAAAGCGCCGTCGAAACCAACAAAGCCAGAACACCAATTGCAAAAATTTTTCGCCACCTATGATTAACAACAGTGGCGAATATACCAACCATAGCGTTAGTAATAGTAACGCTAACAGTCATTACATTAACAGCTACATACCAACGATCCGAAAAACTACGTGATTGCGTTAGAACAACAAAAATTAATCCTAGAATAATTGTCGCCGAACCCAACGGAAATGATTCAGGAATCATCAGCCAAAAGACTGAGGCTGAACTAACAGCTCCTAAAAGAGAAAAAAGTACTGCTTCAGGCCTCCGGCAGTTCATCAACCTAAGCAAAATATAAAGCGAACAAATCCAAAGAGATGCGACAAAAGTGGTAAAAACTTTCACCGCAGAGAGGGGATCAAGGTTGAAAATTTTACCAATCCCAAAGACAAGTGGAAAAACCATTATCGGGAATAATGGATGCTTATTATTTCGGCCGAAATCACTATTAACGCTAGTAATGTTGCCAAATACAGTTGGGATGTCACTACCAAACCAAACATCCTGAGCGTAGAAATCAGTAAAAATAGGATTTGGTATTTGAAAGGAACTACTGTAAGCTGCGATCGCCACTACGGTAGCCAAGAAGACTAAAATTAGCAGATCAGATTTGTAGGTGCTAATTAATTTGGGGGAAATTTTCCTCAACACCAAGCCATTTTCTTTTAAGACATTCATACCTATTTGATTATATTTTTAGGACTAATAATAATGATCTTTCAACTCACTGTCTAACTTTTATCGTTTTTGCAGGTATGCCAGCAACGATTGAATAGGGATCTACATCTTTTGTGACAACGGCACCTGCGCCAATCACCGCACCTTTGCCAATTGTACAACCGTCAACAATAGTAACTCCAGCCCCAATCCAGACATTATTTTTAATTAGAATTCCCTTTTTACTAGTAATTTGCTGCCTAAAAGGAATATCTTTATCATCTAGGCCATAATTAGCTGGAATGATAGTAACTTGAGGGCCGATCAATACGCCATCACCAATAATTAAGTCGCCATGCCCATAAAGAGTCGAGAAAGAATTGATAAAGCATGCGGAGCCAATGTCAATAATTCCTCCATAAGTCCGAAGAATCACAAATGAACTTAGTAGCGTGTCATCACCAATACTAATCTTTGACTCACGCAATTCAGAGGGATCAACCTCAAGCGATGTGTGTTTACATATAGTCACCCTTTCGTGAATGAATATTTTTTTTCTATCCCCTCGAATATCAGCAAAAATGCTAATATTCGAATCCTTCCCTAACAGGCCAAGGCTAGACTTCTGATATCGCCAAAGAATAGATCGAAAAATTGACTTGAGTATCATAAATACGTAGGTCGAATCAAATCGTATATATCGGATGCCCCCTCAGCCCGCCATACTGGGGGAGGTCGGACAGCCCCCAGTATGGCGGGTCGGAGAGCACAGGCAAAATCGTTGTGATGTCTTCAATTTAATTAAGCCTACCTACTTATCAAAGATCAAATATTATAAAAGGAATAAATACTTAGCGATAGATCAGCAGCAATAACCTGGAAAGACTGAGTTAGAGGGAACCTAAATAAAGTCAGACTAAGTCAAAAAACATATTCTACAAGTTGGCATTTTTTCCATATATCGCCGATTCTAGAATGAAGTGCATCACCTAGAAGCTTCCCGTAGAAGGGCTCATGGGATAGTCTGATGTTTACCTCAACAAAAAGACACCCTATAAGCTACACCCAGCTTAGCCCGAATAAGTAGGAAGACACGATTATTTATAAAATCCTGTAGACTCTTCACAAAGATCAAAATCCTTGTCCAGTAAGGGTTACGATGCGCTAACCCATCCTTGTTTTACGGATCGCCGAGCCCCATCTCGCATTGAACATACTCTCGAAGCGATGACTGATACCACAGGCTTAAGGAAACCACTGTCGTCCTAGCGCTATAAACAGCTCCCGGTGCTGCCGAAAGAGGGTGTAGGCGTAGACCGCAAAAATTACCAGCAGGCACAGGTGGGTAAGGCTGCTGTAGGTGCTAATAATGTCGCCCGGCGTCCAGTGGTGCACATTGGCCAGCTGGTTCATATCGCCGTGGTCGGCGTCGCCCCACATGCTGCCAAAGGGAATCGACGCCCTGCCACTGGGGATTTGTTGCCATAGCCACACCTGGCCCCAAAAGCAAAAGGCCGCCGCTACCACCACCGGAAAGCGGTAAAAATCCCACCGAAAGTACTCGGGCAGTGGAAAATAAAAGCTCACCATTAGCAGCGCCGACAGATAAATTTCGCCGCCGATACCGCCAAAGGAAAGCCACATATCGAACTGGTTGGCCGATATCAGCCAGGTCATGTAAAACTGCACCGCCGCTAGCCCCACCGTCAGCCCCATGGGCCAGCGCTGGCCCTCCCGTCGCCCGGCCCAAAACAGCAGCCCTAGTAATACTAGAAGGCCGAGATAAACCAATAGCGATCGCCTCGGGTCTACACTGGTCCACCCAATCGGCAGCGGAATCGCCCGCCGCCCGGCCAGCCAGGCGATTGTGGCATGGCCAAACTCATGAATCCAGATTTTGATGCCAAACAGCAGCCCATTGACGATGGGTATAGCGTTCATCAGCATCCCCAGGAGCAGCAGCCCCGGAAAAATCAGGCCGTTGCTATAGGGATTTTGAAACGAGAGGATATCGCTGTTGTCTGCGATCGCGGAGGCACCTGGGCGGGTAGCTATTGACCGTGGCTGGGCTCGCGGCGTTGTTGACAGACGCCTGGGCCCAGGTGGTTTGTCGGGCGCCGATGCCATTGCCAATGGGTCTAGCTGAGCCTGGTGTTCTAGATGGGTTTTGAGCGTGGTAAACGCCCACTTGAGCGGTTCTAGGGCAGCGCGATCGCCCCGTCTGAGCAATGCTGCCCGCCGCCGAAAGTACAACGCCTCCACCTGGGGCAGTGGGTCTCCCACCGCTAGGCCGAGTTCTTGGTAGGCGCGGGCGATCGTCGCCGGGAGGGGGCGATCGGAGGCCAGGGCCTCGATCGGTTGTGCACCGCCTGGGCTTGCCAGTGTCGTTGAACCCTCGCCGTCGGGGGCAATTGGGTCAGCGGATAGCAGCGAAATTTCTGCCATCCACAGCGGCTGGGTCAACCCGGCTTGCTCGCCGTATAGCTGCAAAACGCCGATGGAGGGAATCTGCAAGGTGTCGATGGCGCGGCGGGCATAGGCCACCGTGGCCGCCTGGGGCGGGGCGGTTTGGCCCGTAAACCACAGATGCAGGCAATAGCTCTGGCGATCGCCCCGCACTGCAATACCCCTGGGCCTGAGGGCTTGGGAGAGCAGGGCCGCGATCGCGGCGGCATCCCCATCCTTAGCCTGCTCCAAACGCGAAGGAGAAGTCATCGTCTTCTTTTCTTTTGGACATCTGTATATCTACCAGGCTACCCAGCCAGCATGGCTTAACTCGCGGCTGTCGATTTGGACCTTGGACTGCGTTGGCAGCGCTCAGTTGAACGATTTTGATTGGGCGCATCGGTAGAGAGCCTGCGGCTGCTCGTAGCCAGCGACAATGGCTCATAGCCAGCGACAATGGGAGTAGTGTTTTCGGTTGGAGGCAATAGCCTTGACTAGAGGGGGTACCACGGGTGGTTTGGTGATTGCGGGCGAGCGCAGCGGCGTGGGCAAAACCACCGTTACCCTGGCTTTGCTCGCCGCCCTGGCGCAGAAGTCATCCCGGGTGCAGTCGTTTAAAGTGGGGCCTGACTATATCGACCCCATGTTTCACCGTCGGGCCACGGGTCGCCCCTGCTACAACCTCGACCCCATTCTCACCTCCGAAACCTACGTACAGCAGTGCTTTGACTACCGCTGTCAGGATGCGGAATTTGCCCTGGTCGAAGGGGTCATGGGTCTCTTTGACGGCGCATCGGGACTCTCTGATGTAGCCAGCACGGCCCACATCGCCCGGTTGCTGAACTTGCCAGTGCTCTTGGTCGTAGATTGCAGTCACCTGTCGCGATCGGTACTGGCGATTATCCACGGCTATCGTACGCTCGATCCGAGGATTCACATCGCCGGGGTAGTGCTCAACCGGGTGGGCAGCGATCGCCACCTCGAACTGCTCACCGACGCGATCGCCAGTATTGAGGTGCCGATTCTGGGCGTATTGCGCCGTCAGGATGCGATCGCCCTCCCCGATCGCCACCTCGGCCTCGTCCCCACCGCCGAACTCCCTCAGCTCCCCGCAGTCCTGCGTCGCCTCGCCCACCTCGGCCATACCTGCTTCGATTGGGCCCCCCTCACTCCCCTCC
>NZ_JADEWX010000337.1 GCF_015207395.1 Nodosilinea sp. LEGE 07088 | reverse complement strand
CCCCTAAGTCCACTGCCCTCCCCCGCGCCCACCTTATTTGTAGGACTAACCCGTGACCCTTCAAACTGAAACGACCACTCCCCTCGGCGAAGATTCTTTAACGGAAGTCAACCGCCAAATGTTGGTTATTCTCGACTTTGGCTCCCAATACTCTGAGCTGATCGCCCGCCGCATCCGTGAGACCGAGGTGTATTCAGAGGTGCTCTCCTATCGCACCACCGTCGAGCAACTCAAGCAGCTCAACCCCAAGGGCATCATTCTGTCGGGTGGGCCGAACTCGGTCTACGACAAAGGTGCGCCCCACTGCGACCCGGCCATTTGGGATCTGGAGATTCCGGTGTTGGGGGTGTGCTATGGCATGCAGCTGATGGTGCAACAGCTGGGGGGGCAGGTCGATCGCGCCGATCGCGGCGAGTATGGCAAGGCCGATCTCTTTATTGACGACCCCACCGATTTGCTCACCAATGTCGAAGATGGCACCACCATGTGGATGAGCCACAGCGACTCGGTGACCCGCTTACCCGACGGCTTTGAGGTGCTGGCCCACACCGAAAACACCCCCTGCGCCACCGTTGCCGACCATACCCGCAAGCTCTACGGCGTGCAGTTTCACCCCGAGGTGGTGCACTCCCAGGGGGGCATCGCCCTGATTCGCAATTTTGTCTACCACATCTGCGAATGCCAGCCCACCTGGACCACCGAAGCCTTTGTGGAAGATGCCATTCGCGAGGTGCGGGCGCGGGTCGGCGAAAAACGAGTGCTGCTGGCCCTCTCCGGCGGGGTCGATTCGTCTACCCTGGCCTTTTTGCTGCACAAGGCCATTGGCGACCAGCTCACCTGCATGTTTATCGACCAGGGCTTTATGCGCAAAGATGAGCCCGAGCGGTTGGTGAAGCTGTTTGCCGAGCAGTTTCACATTCCGGTGATTCACATTAAAGCGCGCGATCGCTTCTTGGCGAAGGTCGAAGGCATCACCGACCCCGAAGAAAAGCGCAAACGCATTGGCCACGAGTTCATCCGCGTGTTTGAAGAAGAGTCAAAACGTCTTGGCCCCTTCGACTACCTGGCCCAGGGCACCCTCTACCCCGACGTGATTGAGTCGGCTGACACCAACGTTGACCCCAAAACCGGCGAGCGAGTGGCGGTCAAGATCAAGAGCCACCACAACGTCGGTGGCCTGCCTAAGGATCTGCAGTTTAAGCTGGTTGAGCCCCTGCGCAAGCTGTTCAAAGATGAAGTGCGCAAGGTGGGGCGTTCCATCGGCCTGCCCGAAGAAATTGTTCGCCGTCAGCCCTTCCCCGGCCCAGGGCTAGCCATTCGCATCATTGGCGAAATCACCGAAGAGCGGCTGAAGATTCTCCGCAACGCCGACTTTGTGGTGCGCGATGAGATCGCCAAACAGGGCATGTACCATGACTTTTGGCAGGCCTTTGCGGTGCTGCTGCCGGTGCGGAGTGTAGGGGTAATGGGCGACCAGCGCACCTACGCCTACCCGATTGTGTTGCGCCTGGTGAGCAGCGAAGACGGCATGACCGCTGACTGGTCACGGGTGCCCTACGACCTGCTAGAGACGATCTCGAACCGCATCGTCAACGAGGTCAATGGGGTCAATCGAGTGGTCTACGATATCACCTCCAAGCCCCCCGGCACCATCGAATGGGAGTAGGCAGTCCATAACTATATCTAGGCTTAACGCAACAAACACTGTACCGCAGTAAAAAAGGCAGGGGAAATTTCGGCGTTGCTGAATTCAAGGAATGAATCTGCAAAAGCAACTAGTACTCTGAGGCGGAAATAACCCAGCTGTTTACTCACGCGGAAACCCTTATGAGACCTGGGGTTCCCGTTCTGCCTTCTTACTTCTGCCTTCTTACTTCTGCCTTTCAGTACTAGATGCTGATTGCTCCCCTAGCCCCTTAACTTTGATCCTGCCGTCGAAGTCCCTCCAACCTCTATTTTTAGGGGCTCTGTGGGGCTCGTTTTAGGAGCTCTGTGGGGCTCGGTTTGTGATCTGTGCAGTGTTTATTGATCTGTTTGCCCAGACCCCAGAGCAGCGGCAGGTGATTCATAGGCCACTCGATCGCCACGACAATCTTAGCGCTGCTGATTGTTGGCTGGTAGCTAAAAACTGAGTAAGAAAAGATCAAGCCAACTATAGTCTTGTCAGATAGAGAATTTTTAATCCGCAAAACATTCAGCTGCTATTGGCAATAACTTCCAAGACAAAATCCGCCAAAATCCCGGGAACCGCCCAGTCCGAATCGACCTGTTTTCGTAACTTCTCAATAACCGCTGGTAAGACGGTGGATGTGTAACCGGCAAGGGGTTGTCAAGAGCGCAAAGATCTGGTCTAACAGAGGAATGAATCTAGTGCCAGAGAACCTGAAATCCAAGCCGTCAT
>NZ_JADEWX010000087.1 GCF_015207395.1 Nodosilinea sp. LEGE 07088 | reverse complement strand
CCGTCGCTCGGAACTTCGCGCTCAACCTCTATCGCTCCAATGAGTTCTCCAACATGGCTCAGGCTGAACGACTCTGCAAATTTGGCCTAGATACCCTCAAGGCCATTTTTAGAATGAAATAGCCCTGCCTGTAAGCTACAGCCTACGTTGCTCAAAGTATTTAAACCAATGGGAGCCTAAAAACAATACCCCGGACAAAAAATTGCCCTCCATATTACCTGTAAGCCAGAGCCTACGTTGCTCAAAGTATTTAAATCAATGTCAGCCTGAAAACTAACCTTGATTTAAATAGGCAATTGCTAGAGTGATTGCCCTGTAAGCCTTATAGCGTCGTTGCTAAAACTGTCCGGACTGTTGTAAAAACCAACTTTGATTTGAATAGGCGATTGCTAGAGTGATTGTCCTGTAAGCCTTATGGCCTCGTCACTCAAACTGTTTGGACTGTTAGTTTAAGGGTAAGCGTCCTCAGGACTATGCTGGCTGAGCGAAGTCGTTTGCCCTGCGTCTCCCACAGGGAGAAAGCCAAAACCCATGCAGGATGTCTCCTTCGACTCCGCTCAGGGGACGGTTACGTTTAAGGTAATTAAATTAATCTGTCAAAAGCTCTGATTTATTCGTTATTCCCTGTTGTGTAAACTTGAAGATCCTCATTATTTAGATGAATAATAGAAGCTAACCAATGAGCCAGAATATGCGTTCATTGGTTAGCTTCCAAATTTAGCAGCTGTTGCTGATGAGTCAGTTTCAACCCTAGTTGACTGACAAAAGTTATCCGCCCCTCACCCCCAACCCCTCTCCCAGAGGGCGTTCGTGGAGTGTCTCCGAAGGAGAAGGGGAGCCAATCCACTTTTCCGGTTCCCTCTCCCCTCGGGAAAGGGCTAGGGTGAGGGCTTTCGAGGATTCTGTTCACAAGTTTTGTCAGTCAATCAGGTTTCAACCTGCGATCGCATTTATTCCATAAGCTCTCGCACCGGCACCCGCAGCGTTCCATCAGCAACTTCACCAATACAGTTAGCTTTTAGCCGCCTGAGACGGATTGGTTGGTCATCAAACACAACGCAGCGGTCTGTCATAATGCACCTGGAATTTCAGATGCTATGACAGGTCATGAAAATCAACGGCGAGCCGACCAGAACCATTCGCCTGCACCGAGACAATCTCCGCGTGGTGCAGGTGATCGACCAGCGCCAGCTGCCCCATCAGCTCACCTGGCTCGACCTGACCACCGTGGAAGAAGCCGCCTACGCGATCAAAGACATGGTGGTGCGTGGTGCGCCGCTGATTGGGGCCACCGCCGCCATGGGCATGTATCTGGCCGCTCTAGAAGCGGTTGAGGTAGAAGACTTTCGCGACTTTTTGCACCAGGCGGCTCACACCCTGGGTCAGACCCGCCCCACCGCCGTCAATCTGCACTGGGCGCTGACCTCGCAGCTTCAGGTGTTAGCGCAGGTAGCAACAGCCTCAGAGGCGATCGATCGCCTGCGCCAAAACGCCGAGGCCATCATCGACGCCGACGAAGAACAGTGCCGCCAGATCGGTCTCCACGGGGTGACGCTGATTGAGGAGATCTATGCCCGAACCGGGCAACCCGTTAACATTTTGACCCACTGCAACGCGGGCTGGCTGGCCTGTGTGGACTGGGGCACCGCCACCTCGCCCATCTACCACGCCCACGATCGCGGCATTCCGGTCCATGTTTGGGTCGATGAGACTCGCCCCCGCAACCAGGGGGCCAAGCTCACCGCCTGGGAGCTGGGCCAGCACGGTGTGCCCCACACGGTGATACCCGACAATGCGGGCGGTCATCTGATGCAGCACGGCCTGGTGGATCTGGCGATCGTAGGCAGCGATCGCACCACCCGCCAGGGCGACGTCGCCAACAAAATCGGCACCTACCTCAAGGCCCTCGCCGCCCACGACAACGGCGTGCCCTTCTATGTGGCCCTGCCCTCCTCCACCCTCGACTGGACCCTGCGAGACGGGGTTAAAGAAATCCCCATCGAGCAACGCAGCCATGACGAAGTGAAATATATGGATGGTCTTTCCCCCCATGGCGTTACCTCGGTGCTGATCTGCCCGGAGTCTTCCCCCGCTGCCAACTATGGCTTTGATGTCACCCCCGCCCGCCTGGTCACGGGGCTGATTACCGAGCGGGGTATCTGCCCCGCCTCGGAGGCAGGGTTGTTGGGGCTATTCCCAGAACAGGCGGCAGCCTGAGGTGCTGGAGCCAGATGCCAACCCAGCGTCCTGGCGTGCAGGCTCAGCAGGAAGATGGCTGGGCTGGCAGATTTCCTCGGGTGGATATGGGTAGATCTAGGAGGCGACGGGTTCCAGCACCTGCCGTCCCTGGGCCAGAGACTGATCAAACAACGCTTCTAACGCTGCGTTTGCCCCTCGACACCCGGCCACCACTTGCTCTGACCAGTCGAGGTAGTCCTGCCGTCGCTGGGCTGACCAGTCGGCTGGGGGCGACAGGGTGACATCCTGGATATTGGCGATCTTGTCGGCCATTTTGATCTGCTTGGCCCGGTGCGAGAGATGGGGAGCATGTTCAATCTGCAGGCGTTTGCGATCGCCCTTGGGCAAGCTCTTATCGTCAGTCACCTCGGCCACCACCTGTTGCACCTCGGGGCCAAATAGCTCGGTTAGTTCGTCGGGGGTGGTGTCGGTGTCTTCTACCGTGTCGTGGAGCAGGGCTCCCTGGAGCGTGACCAGGTCGGTGACGGTGCCAGTGCTGGCCAGCAACTGTGCCACCCGAATCGGGTGGTTGATATAGGGTGATGCGGCAGGATCTTTGCGGCGCTGATCGCGATGTTTGGTAGCCGCAAAATGGATGGCGTCTAGCAGAGCAGTGGTGGGTAGGGTCATGACTAGGGGAAGGGTTAACTCTCTCCAGCATGCCCGATCATCTGGGGAGCTGACGGCTAACGCCTGCTGACCAACGACGCGATCGCAGCGTACCCCTCCCAGGCCTGACCAAAAGCCGTCAACCACCTCGGCCAAAGTTAAATATTTTCGTCAAATTGTCGTGGTGCTCACCCAACCACCAGTACCTTGAACATTAACCTCATGACTGAATGAGATTGTGTTGTGACCGCGGTAACGCCCCATGCCCCAGCAATTGGACGTTGAACTGAGCTTAACCATCAACGGTGAACCGGTCTCGGTGAAAGCCTGCTCCCCGGCGATGACCCTGCTCGAATACCTGCGCCTGAGCGGGCGGGCCGGCACCAAAGAAGGCTGCGGCGACGGCGACTGCGGCGCCTGTACCGTAGCCATCATCGGGGCAGGGGCCGACGGCCAACCCCACTATCAGGCGGTGAACAGCTGCCTGATTCCCCTCGGGGCGGTGGCGGAGCGGCAGGTATTCACCGCCGACGGCATTACCCAGTGCCATATCCCTAAAGATGCCTTTGTGAAAGAACCCGTCACCGTCGATCAGCTGCACCCCGTGCAGTCGGCGATGGTCGAAACCGGCGGTTCCCAGTGCGGCTACTGCACCCCTGGCTTCATCATGAGTCTGTTTGCCGCCTACTACGACGGTACCCCCGACGACCTCTCGGTGGAGGGTAACCTCTGTCGCTGTACGGGCTACATTCCCATTCGTCGTGCGGCCCAGATGGTGGCCCAGGCCGCTCCCCAGGATAGGTTCGCGGAACAACTACTGTCGGCTTCCACCGTGCTGTCGCCCCTGGC
The DNA here is from genome assembly GCF_015207395.1 of Nodosilinea sp. LEGE 07088. Lineage (GTDB taxonomy): Bacteria > Cyanobacteriota > Cyanobacteriia > Phormidesmidales > Phormidesmidaceae > Nodosilinea. Next base: position 20,637 of record NZ_JADEWX010000087.1, on the reverse strand, counting down.
TTACACCACCGATAACAACGGCCACAGCGAGCAGTTTTACCGCCCCACCCAGCTGTCAGAAGTGCTCGACCTGATGCAGCAGTACCCCGACGCTACCCTGGTGGCTGGAGCGACAGATCTGGGCCTGGAGATGAGCTGGCATCGGCAGCACTACCCCACTCTGATTTCCCTGGAAGCGGTGGCTGAACTCAAGCAGATTCAGCAGACCGATGAGTTTGTCGAGATCGGCGCGGCAGTGCCCCTCAGCCACATCGAGGCCAACCTCCACGGCCTCTTCCCCAGCCTGGATGAGATGATCCACTGGTTTGCGGCCCGCCAGGTGCGCAACCGAGCCACCCTGGGCGGCAACATCGGCACTGGTTCCCCCATTGGTGATTTGCCGCCCGTGCTGCTGGCCCTGGACGCGAGGCTGAGACTGGCTGGCCCCAGCGGCGAACGCACAATGCCCCTGGCCGACTTCTTTACCGGTTACCGCCAGACCGAGCTCCAGCCCGGCGAGGTGATTGTTGCGGTGCAGATTCCCCAAACCCTGACGCCTGGAGCGACCCGCCGCCTCACCCAGTCCTACAAAATCGGCAAGCGCGGCACCGACGACATCAGCATTGTGGCCGCCGCCTTTGTGGTGGATGTGGATAGCCGCAATACCATTCTCCACGCCCGACTGGGCTACGGCGGGGTGGCGGCGACGCCGGTCAGGGCCACGGCGGTTGAGGCGTTTCTGGTCGGTCAGCCCTGGAATGCAGAGACCATTCAGGCCGCTAAGCTGTTGTTGAAAGAGGCCTTTACCCCGCTGACTGACCTGCGCGGCAGCGCCGACTATCGCAAGCTTTTGGTGGTGAATTTGTTCGAGAAGTTCTTTGTGGAGTTTTCCTAGCGCCCTCACCCCCAGCCCCTCTCCCCACGGGCGAGGGGAGCCGGTCTTCGTAGGGTGGGCAATGCCCACCGCCCCCTATGCCAGCGACAGTCTATCTCTCACGCTGCGCTTCGTTGGCCTAGTTTCTGCCTAATGCCTATGGTGGGCAGTGCCCACCCTACAACTGCCTAATTAGCCCACCCCTGCCCCTGCCAAGAGGGGACGCCCAAAATCCAAAATCGCCAATCCAAAATCGCCCAGAGGTACCCCCATGAGCCCAGTCGGCCAACGCAAACGTCACGAAAGCGCTGTTGCCCATGTAAGCGGCACGGCAGTCTACACCGATGACCAGCGCGAACCGGCGGGGATGCTGTCGCTGTTCCCGGTCATCTCGCCCCACGTGAAGGCCACGATTACCAAGCTGGATGTCTCACCGGCCCTGGGCGTCGACGGCTGTGTGACCGTGCTCACCGCCGCCGATGTACCCGGCGAAAACAACACCGGGGTGATCGTTCGCGACGAGGTGCTGCTGCCCACCGACGAGGTCAGCTACTACGGACAGGTGGTGGCCTGGGCCGTGGGTGAAACCGAAGCTGCCGCCCGTGAGGCTGCCGCCAAGATTGTGGTGGAGTACGAGCCGCTGCCTGCGGTGAAGACGGTGAAAGAGGCGATCGCGGCCAACAGCTACCACAGCGACCCCCAGTTCATTCGCCGGGGCGACCCCGACGCGGTAATCGCCCAGTCTGAGCACAGCTTCACTGGGGAAGTCGAAATCGGTGGCCAAGACCACTTCTACCTGGAAACCCAAACCAGCTGGGCGGTGCCCGATGGCGAGGGCAACCTCCAGGTCTTTGCCTCGACCCAGCACCCGTCTGAAACCCAGCACATTGTGGCCCGCATTTTGGGTCTGCCCAGTAACCGGGTGGTCTGCACCTGCCTGCGCATGGGCGGTGCTTTTGGCGGCAAAGAATCCCAGGCCAACCCCTTTGCCTCGGCGGCGGCCCTGGCTACCTATAAGACCGGCAGACCCGCCCGCTGCCGCCTGCGTCGCCACCACGACATGCTGATCACCGGCAAGCGCCACGGCTTTTTAGGCGAGTACAGGGTGGGCTTTGACGGCGACGGCCACATCACCGCCATGAAGGCCACCCTAACCGCTGACGGGGGCTGGAGCCTTGATCTCTCTCCCCCGGTGCTGGCCCGGGCCATGCTCCATGTGGATAATGCCTACTACATCCCCAATCTGGTGGTAGAAGGGCGGATCGCCAAGACCAACCGGGTGTCGAACACGGCCTATCGCGGCTTTGGCGGCCCCCAGGGCATGATCGTAATCGAGGAGGTGTGCGATCGCATTGCCCGCACCCTCAACCTGCCCCCCGACCTAGTGCGCGAGCGCAACTTCTACCACGGCACCGGGGCCACCAGCACCACCCACTACGACCAGGAGATCGTCGACAACCGCATCGCTCGGGTCTGGCAAGAGGCCCAGGACAGCTCGAACTATCTGGCGCGGCGGGCGGCGATCGCCGCCTTTAACGAGACCAGCCCCCACAAAAAGCGTGGTCTCGCCATTACCCCGGTCAAGTTCGGCATTTCCTTCAACAAGGTGATGTACAACCAGGCCGGGGCGCTGGTGCTGATCTACACCGACGGTAGCATTCAGCTCAACCACGGCGGCACCGAAATGGGCCAGGGCCTGCACACCAAAATGCTCCAGGTGGCGGCCAAAGCCCTGGGCGTCAATCTCGATCGCATTCGGATGATGCACACCAGCACCGACAAGGTGCCCAACACCTCGGCCACCGCCGCCTCCAGTGGCTCAGACCTGAACGGCCAGGCGGTGAAGAATGCCTGCGAGACCCTGCGCGATCGCCTGGCCGGAGTCGCCGTGCGCATGCTCAACCTCGATGCCCCCGAAGATATGGTCTTTGAAGACGACTGGATCTACTGCCGCACCTACCCCAGCGCCCGCATTGCCTTCGATGAGGTGGTGCAGCAGACCTACAGCGAGCGCATCAGCCTGTCGGCCACGGGCTTCTACCGCACTCCCAACATCTTTTGGGATCCCAAACTCGGCAAGGGTCGCCCTTTTTACTACTTCGCCTACGGCAGCGCCGTATCAGAGGTCGAGGTCGATGGCTTTACCGGCACCTTTAAGCTGCGCCAGGTCGATATCGTCCACGATGTCGGTGAGTCGATCAACCCCCTAGTTGACCGGGGCCAGATCGAAGGCGGCTTTGTTCAGGGCATGGGCTGGCTGACCATGGAAGAACTGGTGTGGGATGACGAGGGTCGCCTGCGCACCTTCGCCCCCAGCACCTACAAGATCCCCACCATCAGCGAAGTGCCCGAACAGTTTACCGTGCACCTGCTGGAGCGCGCCGCCCAGGATGGCGTCATCTATGGCAGCAAGGCCGTGGGGGAACCGCCCTTTATGCTGGCGATGTCGGTGCGGGAGGCGATTCGCGCCGCTGTGGCCGCCTTTGGCAACGCCGACTATGTGCCCCTGGGGTTACCGGCGACCCCGGAGGCGACCCTGTGGGCGATCGAAGCAGTGAAAGCCGCAACGCCCCAGGGACAGCCCGTGGAAGTCGTGTCCTAAGCCAAGACCTCTCCACAGCTGGCTGGCCTTTGACTACAATGGAAAGATTGAGAAGATTTTCTCAGTTGAAGATCTGGGCGGCTGGCGTTGCCTGGTCTGTCGAATCATTTTTCTGCCTAAAAGGCTCAAATCATGCCACTGCCTGTTGTTGCGGTTATCGGTCGCCCGAATGTGGGCAAATCTACCCTAGTTAACCGCCTGGCCGGGGCGCAAGATGCCATTGTCTACGACCAGCCGGGGGTAACTCGCGATCGCACCTACCAGCCTGCCTTTTGGCGCGATCGCGACTACCTGGTGGTCGATACCGGCGGCCTGGTATTCGACGACGACACCGAGTTTTTGCCCTACATTCGTGAACAGGCCCAGCTGGCGCTGACCGAGGCCAGCGCCGCCGTGTTGGTCGTAGATGGCCAGACTGGGCCGACCGAATCTGACCGCGACATTGCCTCCTGGCTACGGCAGCAGTCGGTGCCGGTGTTGCTAGCGGTCAACAAGTGCGAATCCCTCGATCACGGCCTGGTGCAGGCGGCCCAGTTTTGGGAGCTGGGGCTGGGCGAGCCCTACGCCGTCTCCGGTATTCACGGCAATGGCACGGGTGAACTGCTCGATGCCCTGGTGGAGTTTCTGCCCGAAACCGTCGAAGAAGCAGCGACCGAAGAGATCAAGGTCGCCATTGTCGGACGGCCCAACGTGGGCAAGTCGAGCCTGCTGAATGCGTTTGTTGGCGAGACGCGGGCCATCGTTAGCCCGATTTCAGGCACGACCCGCGATGCGATCGACATGCAGGTGCGGCACGGCGACCAGATCTATCGCCTGATCGATACCGCAGGCATTCGCAAGAAAAAGAGCGTCGAGTACGGCCCCGAATTCTTTGGCATTAACCGCGCCTTTAAAGCCATTCGCCGGGCCGATGTGGTGCTGCTGGTGATCGATGCCCTAGATGGCGTCACCGAGCAGGATCAAAAGCTGGCGGGCCGGGTTGAAGAAGACGGTCGGGCCTGCGTGATTGTGGTGAATAAATGGGATGCCGTCGATAAAGACAGCTACACCATTTACGACGTCGACCACCAAATCTCGGCCCGCCTCAACTTTCTCGATTGGGCCAAGCGCATCTTTGTCAGTGCCAAGACCGGCCAGCGGGTACCCAAAATTTTAGAACTGGTCGATCAGGCCGTGGAGCAGCACCGTCGCCGGGTCACCACCTCGGTAGTCAACGAAGTGCTAGAGGATGCGGTCAAGTGGCACACCCCACCCACCACCCGCCAGGGCCGCCAGGGCCGCATTTACTACGGCACCCAGGTCACCGTGAGGCCCCCGTCATTTACGCTGTTTGTGAATGATCCCCACCTGCTGAAGGACAACTACCGCCGTTACGTCGAGCGCCAGTTTCGCGAGAATTTGGGCTTTGAGGGCACCCCCATTCGGATATTTTGGCGGGGCAAGGCCATGCGCGACCTAGAGCGCAACAACCCCAACCGAGCGACGAAAGTGAAGTGACATTTTGGATTTGCGATTTTGGATTTTGGAGGGGTTAGTTAAGATCTCGCAAAAACTGTAGTTCACGAATCTTGTATGGCGGCATAGCTTCCGGCCAAAATCTAAAATCCAAAATCTAAAATCCAAAATTGCCACCGGTAGTCAAAAGCCCACCCACAACTCCATGGATCTCCTTCGCTCACTGCCCATTGGCCTTTACCTGGAGCAGCCCGTCACCTGGCTGCATCGGCTCGACCCCAGGGTCAAAATGGTCTGGCTGATGAGCATTTTAATTTCTCCGATTCTGGCCAATGCCTACTGGCGGTTTGGGCTAGTGGCGCTGTTGGTGCTGTTGACCCTGGTGGCGCGCGTTCCCTGGCGAGTGTGGCGGCAGCAGATGGGCTGGCTGGTGCTGCTCAGCACCTTGGTGATGGGGTTGACCTTTATCATGCCCGACGGGCTCCAGGTGGCGCAGACGCCACGGTTGCCCACCCCAGCCGATATGGCGACCCTAGACGATCCCCCAGAGACGCTACCGGAGTTGCCCCAACCCACGTCGTACCGCTATGTGGTGTTTGACTGGGGGCCGATTACCGTCACCCGGCGATCGCTGGAGTTGGGCATTCGCATTGGCACGCTGCTGTTTACCCTGATCTACGGCACCAATCTCTACCTGCTGACCACCGCCCCTGAAGAAATTACCCTGGCCCTGGAGTCGGTGTTGTCACCGCTGCGATGGCTGCGGCTACCGGTGACCGAAATTGCCCTCACGGTCACGCTCTCACTCCGCTTTATCCCGCTCGTGCTGGAGGAAGTGCAAAATTTGGTGCGATCGGTACAAACTCGGGCCATCAACTGGAAGAAGCTGGGCTTGCGCGGGTCGGCCCAGGTGTGGCTAGCGGTGGTCGAGCGACTCTTGCAAAACCTGCTGCTGCGAGCCGAACAGATTTCGGCGGCGATGGAGGTACGCGGCTTTACCAGCCCCAACGAGCATCAGGTACGCTGGCACGAGCTGGTGCTGCGCTCCTGGGACTGGTTTCTGCTGGGGGCAATCGTCGTGTTTTGGTGGGCTAGGTGGGTGTGGGGAGGCGAAGCTTGACTGAGCGACAGTGGTGGGTGCGATCGCAGCCCCTCAGGCACCGCACTGGCAGCGATATTTTTCAACATCTCTATGGCGCTCTGTTGCAACAGCCCCCGACCGCATCTACGGTCGTAGCCCTGCTGGAGAGCCCCTACCCCCTACCCGCCGCCGCTCAACCCCATGCCATTCACAGCCGCTATTCTATCTGTGCCGGGCCACCCCGCCACCTAGACGGTGTGACCCAAGTGTGGACACCGACAGTAGGCCACATTCTGCCCGCCCTGACCGAGCGGTTGGCGACAGCCCATCAGATCTGCCTTCTGGGCGACGAGGCCGAGGTCGCTGAGCAAACTCTGCCCTTTACCGGCGGCTGGCTCGGCTGGCTCGGCTACGACTTCGCCTGGGAGATCGAGCGCCTGCCCACGCTCAACACCGATCCCCTCCCCTTTCCAGTGGCGCTATGGTACGAGCCCGCCACCTTCGCCGTGCTCGACCACCAGGCCCAGCGGCTGTGGCTGGCCGCCCCAACCCCAACCGAGGCCGAGGCTATGGAGCAGGGGCTGGCGCGCCCCTCAGCAGAGGTATTTTGGCCCCCAGTGACCCAGGGCTCCCACGGCCTCACCCTGGCCATGACGGCAGCAGAGTACCAGCAGGCCGTCCTCCAGGCCAAGCAGCATATTCAGGCCGGGGATGTCTTTCAGGTCAATCTGTCACTGCGGTTTTCGACCACCACCACCACCCATAGCTGGTCGCTGTACCGCAGGCTCCAGCACATCAATCCGTCACCCTTTGCCTGCTACTGGCGCACCCCCTGGGGCAGCGTGATTAGCTGCTCGCCAGAACGACTGATAAAGTTGCAGGATGGCACAGCCCAGACCCGTCCCATCGCCGGTACCCGACCCCGGGGATCAACCCCAGAGCAGGACGCAGAACTGGCCCAAACCCTGCTGAGCAACCCTAAGGAGCGGGCCGAGCACATTATGCTGGTAGATCTAGAGCGCAACGACCTGGGCCGGGTGTGCCAGTGGGGCACGGTGCAGGTCGATGAGTTGCTGACCGTCGAGTACTACAGCCATGTGATGCACCTGGTCAGCAATGTGGTGGGGCAGTTGCAGGGCGATTGCCGTTCCGGCAGGCTGCGCCCACGCACCGCCATCGATTTAATTCGCGCCACCTTCCCGGGAGGGACTATTACGGGCTGCCCCAAGGTACGCTGTATGGAAATTATTGAGGCCCTAGAGCCGGTACGCCGCAGTCTGTTCTACGGCTCCTGTGGTTACCTCGACCGACGCGGCTACCTCGACTTAAATATTTTGATTCGTACATTATTATTTGGGCATACTGATGACTCATCGCCCGCAGTATCTACGGTCTGGGGACAAGTGGGAGCAGGAATTGTAGCGGACAGTGATCCCCTGCGGGAATGGCAGGAGTCGCTGCAAAAAGCCAAGGCCCAGCTCTTAGCCTTGGGGTTAGGCTAATACCATCAGTCGCAATCAATCGTAACAATTACCCTCTCTCCCCCTCAAATGCATGCAGAATGCACGCCAGGTTCTAGAATGCATGTGACGAATTTAACGGACATAACTATCATCCTGCCGTAAGAGCAGGCCCTATTCCATACTTGAATGAGCACAGAAACTTACCTCAACCACCCCAACTTTGGCCTGCTCTTCAGAGTATGCATGGTAGATGACGGCGAAGAGCTGTTCGCCACGCTCTATGCCCAGCGGCTGTTTTTTTTGGTCACCCAGTCACCCACCGAGGGTCTGGTGTTTCAGCCCTTGGGCCGCAGTAACGCCCGCATGATTCTTGAAGGACGTTTGCGCACGTTGCGGCGAGCCGGGCAGCAGGTCGATTACGATCGACTACAGCACACCTATAAACAGACCTTTCAATGACCAGTGCCCCTAGCACACCCCGCTTATCCGAGCAGTTTGAGGCCATCCGCCAGAGCCTTCCCCCCACCGTTACGCTGGTCGCCGTCACCAAATTCTTGCCGGGAGAGACCATTCGGGCGGCCTATGCGGCCGGTGTGCGCCATTTTGGCGAAAGTCGGGTACAGGAGGCGATCGCCAAACAAGCTGAGCTTGCCGACCTCACCGACCTCACCTGGCATTTAATCGGCCACCTGCAAACCAATAAAGCTCGCAAAGCCGTCGAGCATTTCCACTGGATTCATTCGGTCGATAGTCTCAAGCTGGCCCAGCGCCTCAATCAAATCGCCCAGGAGCTCGATCGCAGGCCCCAGTGCTGTCTCCAGGTCAAACTGGTGCCCGACCCCTCTAAGCACGGCATTGACGCCAGCGAGTTAAGCGATCTGTTGCCCCAGTTCGACCAGTTGACCCAGCTTCACATTCGGGGGCTGATGACCATTCCTCCCCAGGGGGCTAGTGCTGATACCCTGCAGGCCGTGTTTAAAGGAGCGGCAACCCTGGCCGCTACTATCAATCAACAAGGCTTTAACCATCTGCATATCGACCAGCTTTCCATGGGGATGTCGGGAGACTACATGGATGCGATCGCCTGTGGTGCCACTATGATTCGCCTGGGTACGGTTCTGTTTGGGCCCAGACCCACATGACTGCGCCGTGAGATGCAGCCTTTCCCAAAAAGTTTTTAACTAATTATGAACTGAATAGTCCATTTTTAGTTTTCGTGTATACTGTTGTCTCAATATTCTATGTACAGGATATTTACAAAGTCCTAACCCGGCTCTGACTCAGAAGAGAAACAGCACATTGTCATGGCGGTCTATCGCTGAGTTGTTAAGTCAGGTTTAGACGATCAGGCCCCTTAAGCCGGTCTGATGCCCCCCATACCCCCAGGCTAGCCGATAAATTTTCGCAGCAGCCGTTGCAAATGGAAATTTGGCGCTATCATTGCCTTCGGATAACTGGAGCATGATGACCCCATCGGTTCATCGCCGCCGGGGTAGCCTACCTGAGTGATAGTCATCGTGGAGTGTAAGTTGTGAGCAACATGTTTTCTAAACTGCGGGACTTCGTTGGCCTAAACGACCCGGCAGACTACGACTACGAATACGAAGAAATGGATGGTGAGGAGTACCAGAGCCTCTACCAAGAAGAAAATACCCAGCCGATTGTGCAGCCCCAGCCCGAAGAGATTCGGCGTAGCCGCCCTCGTCGCGAACGAATGATGCCCACTGATGCCGCAGGAGTGACCCCCATGGCCAGCAATGTAATTGGAATGCCCGGTGCCATGAACGGCACCTCTGAAGTCGTGGTAATGGAGCCTCGCTCCTTTGAAGAAATGCCTCAGGCGATTCAGGCCCTGCGGGAACGCAAGTCTGTCGTGTTGAACCTGACCATTATGGATCCCGACCAAGCCCAGCGGGCCGTTGACTTTGTGGCAGGCGGCACCTACGCTATCGACGGCCACCAAGAGCGCATTGGCGAGAGCATCTTCCTGTTTACACCCAACTGCGTACAGGTCAGCACTCCCACTGAGTACGAAGAAGAAGTCTTTATGGGGCAGTCCCAGGGCATGCCCGTACCGGGTCAAATGCCCCCGGCTCCCACCTGGGGTGCCGAGCCCGTGGCCCGCATGGCCTAGGCTATCAGCTTGACAGTTATCCAGAACGCTCTTAGCAGCGCTCAACTGTGACTATCGCGGCCCTCAGACTAGCTCTGAGGGCCTCCTTGCGCTATGGTCATCACTGACGACAGGACATGTAAGTCGCAGGTGAGGCTATGCCCGAGGCAATATTTGGGGTTATCGGCGGCGGGATGATGGGAGAGGCTCTCATCGCCCGCCTTCTTGATCAGGGAATTTTTGCCCCTGAGGTGGTACTGGTCAGTGACCCCCAGGCGGCGCGACGTGAGGTACTGCACCAGACCTACGGGGTGCAGACTACCGAAGAAAATCAGGCGGTGGTAGCGGCTGCCCCCACGGTGTTATTGGCCATTAAACCCCAGATGTTGACGGCGGTGGCTAGAAACTTGCGTCCCCCCGTCCACGCCGCACCCCTGCTGCTGTCGATTCTCGCTGGGGTTCCCCTGGCCCGGTTAAACGCCGCGTTCCCTGGCTGGGCTGTGGTCAGAGCCATGCCCAATACCCCCGCTACCGTGGGGGCCGGGGTCACAGCCCTGGCAGCCGACGATGCCGTTAGCGATCAGCAGCGGCAGCAGGCACGCACTATTTTTGCCAGCGTAGGTACGGTGATAGACGTGCCTGAGTACCAGATGGATGCGGTCACGGCACTCTCTGGGTCGGGGCCTGGGTATATAGCCCTGGTGGTGGAGGCGCTGGCGGATGGCGGTGTGGCGGTGGGTCTGCCTCGGGCGATCGCGCTGGAGCTGGCGATTGCCACTGTACGCGGCACTGGCGAACTGTTGACCCAGGCAGACTTGCACCCGGCAGTCCTAAAAGACCGTGTCACCAGCCCTGGTGGCACGACGATCGCAGGAATTTCAGCGCTTGAAGCAGGGGGGATGCGATCGACTTTGATGGCTGCGGTGCGATCGGCTTATATAAGGTCTAAAGAACTGGGAGAGGCTTGAAAATTTAGGCCAATGGAGTCTTCGCCAGTATTAATGTCGCCCAGGATAGAACGCGTCAAGTGAGGTTAATCGCATTCAGAAGCTAGCTGAGGGCAATCAACAGCAGTTATTGGAGGCTTGGCATGATTTCTTCAAGGGATGAAACTTTCGGCATTCTAGAAATTCAGCAGGCTTCTGTTTCGGCAGACCTGCTCACGGTCAAGCTGTCTGATGGATGCCTAATTGCTGTACCACTGGCCGGGTATCCCCGTCTACTTTGGCGTCATAGTGTGGGATAACCCTCAGGCATCACAGTCCTCAAAACTGCCAAACTTCTAAGAGCCGATCGCAACTTCGTTGACGCTCTGAGGCGGGCGAGAATGACTATTTCCAGCTCTAGCAGCAATCTGCTCTGCCAAATACTCGGCATCGCGGGCAATACCCGAAAACCGGGCCGACCCCCAGGTATAGAGCCAGGGCAAACCGATAAAATACAGCCCCGGTACCGCCGTCACCCCCCGGCGATGCCCCGGGTAGCCCTGGCCATCGAAGACAGGTAGCTCAACCCAGCTGTAGTCAATGCCGTAGCCAATGCACCAAATCACCGAGGCAATATTGGCCTCGCGGTAATCGAGATCGGAGGGAATGACCTCAGGCTCCCAAACCGACTGATAGGGCGGATCGACCGGAGCCTCGATATTGTTTTTTTCGATATAGCCGTCGATGGTGCGCTTGATGCTTTCGGCCACGGCATCGGCCTGGTCGAGGTTTTGCTTCAGGTCGTCGCCAAAGATCAGGCGAGTACCTTGAATATCGGTTAGCCGACCGTGCAGCCCCATACCCTGGAGCGCTAAGTGGCGCAGGTCAATTTCGTGGCCCCCGTCGCGCCCGGTAACGTAGTGGTTGGTCTTGTGGCGCACGGTCTCTTTTTGGGGATGGTCGTCAATGGCCAGGTCGTAGTAGCCCATTTGATCGAGCCATTCGACCACGTCTTTGCCGCGATAGCGACGGGGCGATCGCGGCGCCCCCCCCACGCACAAATGTACCTGCCGCCCGGCTAGATGCAGGTCTTCGGCAATCTGGCAGCCCGACTGGCCAGTACCCACCACCAGCACCGCACCCGCCGGTAACGACTCAGGGTTGCGATACTCAGCCGCATGCAGTTGCCATACCTCAGGGGCCAGTCGCTCTGCCAGCCGAGGAATTTTAGGCGTATGGTAGCCGCCAGTGGCCACCACCACCTGATCGGCCGTGAAGCTCCCCTCGCTGGTGAGCACCTCAAACCCACCGCCATCACGCTGACGCACCCGCTGCACCGTTACTCCAGTCTGGATGGGCGGGTTAAAGTGGCTAGCGTAGCGCTCGATGTACTCCACAATGGCGTCACGACCCATGAAACCCTCGGGGTCGTCGTCGGAGTAGGGAAAGCCCGGTAGTTGACACTGCCAGTTGGGGGTGACTAAACAAAATGAATCCCACCGTTTATGGCGCCAGGAATGAGCAATTTGATGCTGTTCAAACCCTATGTGGTCAATGCCCAGACGCTGCAGGCAGTAGCTCACCGACAGCCCGGCCTGACCGCCACCAATGATGATTACGCCGTGGTGCATAGTATTGCTGAGTCCTGAAGAGTGAGTGAGGCCCGCTAGGGCTATAGGTTCGTACCCTAGGTCGTTGCCCAGGGGATACATGTAACTGCGGCTACAGAAAACCCTGATCTAGCGCTAGTGGCAGGGCCAGAGGGTGCGATCGCATCGTCATCACCCGATTCAGCCTGCATTGGCATCGTACCCCTATCACTTTCAATAGGGGTAGCCCATCGCTGATACCCACACACGGGCAATTTTTAGACGCCCACCTGTTGATTAGGCTAGACCCGCAGGGTTTGTAGTTGCTGATACGGGAACCCACCAGCATCGCCCTTAAGGTTCTGACATGTGCAGTCATGACTGCCTGACTGCCAAAATCTTTTGCCAGGAGCGAAAATCTATGCCTGAAGTAACCAAGCCAGCTCACCAGGCTGGAGACTTTTTTGTTGACTACGAAGAGAAAGTCTTTCCCGATGTGCAGGCCGAGCCGGGCGAAAAAGCTCTGGTCACCTTCCACACCGTGGCCTTTGAAGGGTCAATTGGTTTAGTCAACCTGCTGCAAGCGACTCGCCTGATTCGCAAAGGGTTTGATACTTCGGTGCTGCTCTATGGCCCTGGGGTCACCCTGGGGGTGCAGCGCGGTTTTCCTAAGCTCAACGACGAAGCGTTCCCCGGTCATCTGGCTATGAATAATCAGGTCGTTAAGCTGCTGGACATGGGCTGCAAGATCTACGCCTGTCGCTTTGCGCTCCAGGCGCTCTACGGCCACGGCGAGCCCTCCCTGATTCCCGGTATTCGCCCCATTAGCCCCCTCGATGTGCTCGATATTGTGCTCGTGCACCGCAAGGAAGGGGCCTTCATTCTCGACACCTGGACAATGTAGCGACGCGTAGGATGGGCAAGGCGAAGCATGCCCATCCTGCGTCATTCTCGCCCGGGTGGGCATTGCTCACCGCCCTCCTCTAACCACCGCCTCCCATGGATTACACCAAAACCATTCGAGCCGCCGCCGCACAAATTAGCCCCGTGCTGTTTAGCTGTGACGGCACCACCGAAAAGGTGCTGGAAACCATTGCTCAGGCTGCCCAGGCCGGGGTAGACCTGATCGTCTTTCCAGAGACGTTTATTCCCTACTATCCGTACTTCTCGTTTGTGCAGCCCCCCGTGCTGATGGGCAAAGAGCACATGCGGCTGTACGAGGAAGCTGTCGTGGTGCCGGGGCCAGTCACCGATGCGGTGAGCCGAGCGGCACGCTCCTACGGCATGGTGGTGGTGCTGGGGGTCAACGAGCGCGACGCCGGTTCCCTCTACAACACCCAGCTGGTGTTTGACGCCGACGGTGCCCTGGTGCTGAAGCGGCGCAAAATCACCCCCACCTACCACGAGCGCATGGTTTGGGGACAGGGCGATGGAGCTGGTCTGCGGGTAGTAGACACAGCGGTGGGCCGCGTAGGCGCGCTGGCCTGCTGGGAGCATTACAATCCCCTGGCTCGCTACGCTCTGATGAGCCAGCAGGAGCAAATTCACTGCGGCCAGTTTCCGGGGTCGATGGTGGGGCAGATTTTTGGCGACCAGATGGAGGTCACCATGCGCCACCACGCCCTGGAGTCGGGCTGTTTTGTGGTCAATGCCACAGGCTGGCTGACCCCAGAGCAAAAGCAGCAGATCAGCCGCGATGAGGCTATGCATCGGGTGCTGTCGGGAGGTTGCTATACGGCCATCATCAGCCCCGAGGGGGTGCCTCTGAGCGAGCCCATTACCGCAGGGGAAGGGTTGGCGATCGCAGACCTCGATTTTTCCCTGATCACCAAGCGCAAACGCATGATGGACTCGGTGGGCCACTACGCCCGCCCTGACCTGCTGCGCCTGCACATCAATGCTGAGCCCTGGTCGGTGGTCGAGACCTCTGCCCCCAATGCCCAGGATGCTCAGGCAAGTGCGGCTGCTCAAAACACTGGAGAGGTTGGCACCAGCCCGCCCACAGGCCTAGAAATCCCGGCTTCCTAGGGTAGGCAACGGTCTTCAAGACCTCATAGCCAGGCATAAAAGAGGCTGCCCCCAGGGGTGGCATAGATTGGCGCAGGATTTTATCGGGGATCGAACAGCAGGCCATGAACAAGCAACGGCTAATTACAGAGTTACAGTCAAACGGGTTGCGATTGGTAGAGTCTACGCCCGGGGCATCAGGGCGCCGGGGTGGGGCAGGCCCCTCCGACCACCGGGCGATTACCATCGACGGTACAACCGTCATGGTGCCGGTCTACACCCACAGCGCAGCGCACTCTCCCTATACCCTCAGGGCTACGGCAGCCAGCCCTCTGCATCTAGAATCTGCGGGCAAGGCCATTATCCCCATCGACGTGCCCAATGCGCCTCAGTTCTACGGTCTGACCACCGCCGATGGCATTCCCTATTCCAAGATTGCGCTGCTCCACGGGCGCGACGTGTTGGCTACCACGGTGCAGCAAACCTGCATGCGCTACCGCGACCCGGCCACCGCCTGCCAGTTTTGCGCGATCGAAAAATCCCTGGATGCCGGGCGCACCATTGCCCGCAAGACCCCCCAACAGCTCGCTGAAGTGGCCGAAGCCGCCGTGCGCCTCGATGGCGTCACCCACATGATTATGACCACCGGAACGCCCAATACCAGCGATCGCGGCGCGGCCTACTTAACCGAATGCGCTACCGCCATTCGTCAGCGGGTGAACCTGCCGATACAGGCGCAGTGTGAGCCCCCCGACGACTTTAGCTGGTTTAGCCGGATGCAGGCCGCTGGCATTGACAGCCTGGGCATGCATCTAGAGGCCGTAGACCCTGAGGTGCGGGCCAGAATTATGCCGGGTAAAGCCGAAGTTCCTCTGACCGTCTATTACCAGGCCTTTGAGGCGGCGGTGAAAGTGTTTGGCTGGGGTCAGGTGAGCACCTACCTGCTAGCCGGTCTGGGCGACAGTTTGGAGACTTTGGTCGAAGCCAGCGATCGCCTGATTCAGATGGGCGTTTACCCCTTTGTGGTGCCCTTTGTGCCCATTGGCGAAACTCCTCTGTCGCACCATCCTGCCCCCAGTAGCGAGTTCATGTTCACCCTTTACCAGCGGGTCGGCACGCTGCTCAAACAAGCGGGCATGGCGGCGGCGGACATGAAAGCGGGCTGCGCCAAGTGCGGTGCTTGCTCAGCGCTGTCCACCTTTGAGGGTTGACCCACCCCTGCCCCTCCCAAGAGGGGATTCCGTAGCTTCTGATATCTGAGATTCCACCCCATCGACGACCATGGCACTCCATCGCTACAGCTTTGAGCTGGCTAAATCCTCCGCAGACTTCAAGGGTTATTTCACCCTGCGCCAGGCCATTTTTTGCGAAGAACAAGGGCTGTTTGACCAGGACGATGGCGACACTATTGATGGCGTCGCCTACCCCATCGTCGCACTGGATCACGAGGCACCTCATGAGGATCGGGTGGTTGGCGTAGTGCGCATCTACGAAAAATCGCCCCGGCTCTGGTATGGCGGGCGTTTGGGCGTTCACCCCGACTATCGGCGGGTCGGGCGGATCGGCAAGGGACTGATCCACAAGGCGGTGACAACGGCCAACACCTGGGGCTGCGATCGCTTTCTCGCTACCGTACAGGAGCAAAACGTGCGGTTCTTCCAGCGCCTGCACTGGGACTCCCTGGAGGAAATCGTGCTGTGCGATCGCCCCCACCATTTGATGGAAGCCGACCTCAACCACTATCCTCCCGGTAGCGAAGTGCGGCCTGTCTTGCCCTGGGAAGTCCAGCAGGTGTCCTAAGGTCTTTATGACAGACGATCTAACGCTGGGGGAACTGGCCGCCGAACTACGGCGATCGCTAGGCATTCTGCACAAGCAAGATATTCAAACAGCGTCAGATAGACTAGGGCGCTGCGTCCCCGCTACCGATCAGTCGCCGATTTGGCTGGGGGATGACTGTGCCGCCATTCCCGATGGCGAGGGCTATCTGCTGCTGGCCGCAGAGGGGATGTGGCCCACCCTGGTGGAAACTGACCCCTGGTTTGCCGGGTGGTGCGCCGTTATGGTCAACGTCAGCGATATTTACGCCATGGGTGGCCGCCCCATCGCCATAGTAGATACCCTTTGGAGCCAGTCGCCCCAGCAGGTGGAACCGCTGTGGCAGGGCATGGTCGCAGCATCCCAAGCCTTCAACGTGCCGATTGTAGGGGGGCACACCAGCTGCCACAGCCCCTATGCGGCCCTGTCGGCGGCGATTTTGGGTCGAGCCAGTCGCCTGATCACCAGCTTTAGCGCCCAGCCGGGGGATGTGCTGCTGCATGTCACCGATATGCAGGGGCAGATGCACCCCCACTATCCGTTTTGGAATGCGGCAACCGAGAGCGATCGCGAGCGCCTGCAAAGCAACCTGGAACTCTTACCCAATCTGGCCGAAGCGGGTCTCTGCGACACCGGTAAAGACATCAGCATGGGCGGCATTGTCGGCACCACGCTGATGCTGCTAGAGACCTCGGGCTGCGGGGCGGTGCTGGATGTGGGTGCGATCGCGCCTCCCCCCAATCTGGACCGACTGCCCTGGCTGCTCAGCTTCCCCAGCTACGGCTATCTGCTCAGCGTACGACCCCAAGCCGTAGCCCAGATTCAGCCCCAGTTCTACCGCCGAGACCTACTGTGCAACCCCATCGGCACCATTACCCATGGCCATAACCTCATCCTTCAGCTTGGGGGTGAGTCCCTCTGCTTCTGGGATCTTGCCACCGACCCCCTAACCGGATTTGCTCCTGCTGTCCAGAGCCGTGCATCAGAGCACAACGATTGAGCTACGATGCTTTGGTATGCATGGCAGTCGGGGAAATGGCCTGTTGGCTATAGCGGGTTGCAGGTCAGCGAGTCACTCCGGTAACCAGAATGGTAGAACGGTTTAGCCAGTCGCGATGGCCGCTGTTCTCTCGCCGAGCAGTGCAGAAAACATGCCGTGGGGCATGGCCGCAAAGACAGTTAAGCCCATTCAGTTTGCTTGGGCAACAGAGTGTTATCAGAGCGCTATCGAGCCCATTTGGTCGGTGATTTTTCCTCTGCCTATGTCTTCTCCAGACTCTTCTGCTAACGATAACTTTAGTCTTCAGATGCCAACGCTACGGCTTTTGATTGTCGAAGATGATCCGGTCATGCGTTTAGGCTTAGAGCATCTTTTGAGCGGTTATTCCCAATTGGAGATTGTGGAACAGGTGGAGGATGGATACTCTGGCGTTGAAGCCGTACTTCGCCTACAGCCAGATTTGGTGATTATGGATATTGGCCTGCCCGAATTGGACGGCATTGCGGCTACCCAGCAAATCAAAGCTCAGCGGCCCGAAACACGGGTAATGATGCTGACGTCCCACAGGTCTGAGCAAGAGATTGTGGCCGCCCTGTCGAGCGGAGCAGATGGCTACTGCGTCAAGGGTGTAGGACTAGAGAAATTGGTCATGGCGATCGCCTGCGTTCACGATGGAGCGGTCTATCTTGACCCGCAGGTTGCTCAGTGCGTGGTGCAACATTTGCAGCCCGTCCTCCGTAACCAAGCAAGCAGCCCTCTCACAGAGCGGGAACTGGAGGTACTCAAGCTCATCGTAGACGGGTATAGCAACCCAGAAATTGCCGCCACGCTTTACATCAGCCTCAGTACGGTAAAAGCCCATATTCGAGGCATCATGAACAAATTAGCCGTTGACGATCGCGTCCAAGCTGCCGTCGTAGCATTGCGCTCAGGCTGGATATAGGGGCAGCGTGAACCAAAAGGTTGAGCCTTCCCCCAGGCGACTCATCACGCCAATCTCGCCACCATGGGCGGTAATAATCTGCTTGCAAATATACAAGCCCAACCCTAGCCCCGGCATATATCGCGCCCGCAAGCCCCTAGCATAGAGCTCAAACAAGCGTTGGCATTGGTCTGGGGCAATGCCAACACCGTTGTCTTGCACAATACAAAGCAGCATTGGGGCTTTAAAACAGCGCTGTATGTGATGAATCGCGATGCTCTCTGCTGCGCTTTCCCGTTTCTCGTGGCCCAGGTATTGATGCCGCTGCTGGGGCTCTATAACCGTTGCATCTAGGGTCAAATGAATGCCATGGGGGTTATGTTTTAGCGCATTTTCAATTAGATTACTAAATACCCGCCAAAGCTGATTTGTATCGGCGTTGACTAGAGGCAGCCCAGGGGCCATGTGATTGGTGAGCTGAACCTTTTTTTTGATCAAGCTCTGCTGTAGGTCAACCAAGACCGAGTCGACCAGTTGCCCAATTTCCACCGGAGCACGATGCAAAATAATTCCCTGGATTGAGGTGACATGCGACTCAATGAGAGAATGAATCAAGGTAAGTTGGCGATCGCTCCCTTCCAGCAGGCGCTCAATCACCGATCGCTTGATGCTGATTTCGGCTCCCGATGGGTACTGATCTAACAAACTTTTGAGCACGATTGAAGTGCCCACTACGGGGGTTTGTAAATCATGGGAAACAGAATATAGAAACACCTGGAGCTGACGATGGGCTTTGAATTCCGATCGTTTTAATCGCTCATACAGATATACCGCCAGAATGCTAACGGAACAAACCCAGGCAATTTCAATAATTTTCCCGGTGGAGTAAAGTCGATAGGTATCCGTTGTCCCTAGAGTTGTCAGCCCAATTGCTGGATAGACAAGGGCATAGTAGGCAATGGGCAACGATTGAGCAACCAAATGCAGACGCCAATGTACGGGAATTAGGATAGCGATCGCCAGAAACACCTGGGTACCGGGAGTAATTGGAATACCATAAAACGTTGTGATGATTTGCCCAACCAACTCATTAATCGAACAGGCGAATAGTAGAAATAAACCGGCGACATGTTGCCTACCCCAGGCTGTGCGCTGCCCGAGCAAACAAATCACCATCAGACTAGGCGCAACCAGATGAAAAATAATCGTTACGTCTCGGTAGGCATCTGCGATCGATGCATCTCCTAACAAAATAAGGAAGTGCCGCCTCAACTCCTCGATTTCAACCACCGTATAGTAAACGCTGTGCAGGCCTGAGATCAAAAGCCAGAACAACCCCAACCATAATCCCAGCCGTAGGCGCTGTTGAAAAAACTGATGCCGCCAGGTTAGATAGTCGCTAGATTCTGGGTTCGATTTAAGATAGCTCAACACAACCTGGGCCTGGCATCTCAGCCAGTTCCAAACAAGTTGGGCCGGTGCTGGGCGCTGATTTAACCTGACAGACCGTCGCATGGGCATTAAGGCTAAGGACGATCTATTGACCGCCTGCGTTAAGGACTCAGGATGGTAGTGATGAAGGCGACTGTATCATATATGCAGAACGGCTCTGGAACAATTGGCCAATGGATCTAACTTGTCAGCCAGGTTAAATATTACCCGATCGGTCAATGTCAAATCTCCGTAACCGTGATGGGATGATTGTAGTCCAGCCATCAGTAAAGATATGGCCATCATCTTGAGAGAAGCTACCCGTTGTGACATACCCGCGATCGCAAGGGTTCATGTCAAAACTTGGCAAACCACTTACCGAGGCATTCTCCCTGACGAGTTTCTGAAGAATCTATCCTACGAGAGACGAGAAAATAGCTGGCACCAAGTTTTTGAAAACGCCTCAAAGGATAAAAATTTTACCTACGTCGCCCAAAATAGATCGGGTGAAATTGTGGGCTTTGCAAATGGTGGCTTAGAACGCACAGGCAATGTGGTTTATCAAGGCGAGTTGAACGCAATTTACATTCTAAAGAGCGATCAGCAAAAAGGGATTGGGCGGACATTATACCGAGCAGTAGTGCAGAGATTAGCTCAGATGCAGATACATTCTATGTTGGTATGGGTATTAGAAAAAAATCCGGCTTGTCAATTTTATGACATTTTTGGAGGTAGAATCATCGATAAAAAAGAGATTGAAATCGGCGGAACTAATCTTGCTGAGATTGCCTATGGCTGGATCTATAAGTAGTCTACTTTGGTGCATCATGCTGGGTGGTGATGCGTTTTTCAATGATTAAGATCCTTGGCCTTTAATCTCAGAAAACATACTTATGCCACTTGTTTTACGGATAGGGGTAACAATCGCCTATTGGATGCTGACCTTACTGCCAACCATTTTTCTCTTACTTCTGCTCATGGTTGTATGGCGAGCAAGTAGTCTGTTAGGTCACTTACCCATTCCAACTGTTGATGATCCTAAATTTATTGAAGATTCCTGGTTCGTGGGGTTATATTTTCCAACTATTCTTCTGTTTGCATTTGTACGTCCCCTGTTGCCATATATTTGGGTTCCATTTACATCGTTAATGCTATGGCTAAGCTATCGCTTTGGGGGAAGCGATCGCGTCAAAAAGACGCTGTGGGCTAGTTTGATGTACGTTGCCATATATCTACTGCCTGGTTTAATACGCCAATTCAAATCTGAAGTGCATCAGCGTCTGATTTATCTGAATAGAATACTTCAAATGGCGTTTTATAGTCAAGCGATTTTCTTGGTCTTTTGTTAATCAACATGACGGCTCTTTCTAATGTCTC
>NZ_JADEWX010000336.1 GCF_015207395.1 Nodosilinea sp. LEGE 07088 | reverse complement strand
ATTGCGGGCCAGATGTTTGATAATGAATATGACTTAGCCATGACCGTCATTGACGGCATGGAAGCCCGCAGTAAAGCCGGTGATTATCCGCTGGAACGTTTTATATTTAATTGCGCCTAGCTACTTACTCAGATTCAGTCATTGACTTCCCCCGCTCCAGACTTACACTAATACAAAGATTCAGACATGAAATTTAGAGGTCTTGGTCATCATGATTTTTCCTGGGGCTCCGGTTACAGTTACCAACGTCAACGACACCTACTATGGTTTTCAGGGTCTAGTGCAGCGCATCACCGACGGCAAGGTCGCCGTGCTGTTTGAAGGGGGCAACTGGGATAAGCTGGTCACCTTCGAAATGTCTGAGTTAGAGCCAGTCAGCAGCGGTAAGCGACGCTAGGTATACCCATGCGCTTACCGCTAACCCAGCCTGCGGCCCAGGCACGCCAGCCCGATCACATTGCCGAGGTGATCGAAACGGCCACCACCGAGTTTTTGGCCCAGTGCCTAGAGCCAGAGGCGCTGGCGTTTTCGGCGATGCCACCCTTTGGCAGCTGGGTTCGCGCTCTCGACGAAGAGTCGGGCAACACGGTCTATGCCGTGGTCTACCATGCCACCACCAGCCCCATCGACTCAGTCCATCGGGCGCGGGCCCTGGGGCTGTCGCTCGCAGATCTGCGCCAGCAGCAGCCGCAGATCTTTGCCATGCTCAAAACCGAGTTCAAAGCCGCGATCGTGGGGTTTCGCGCCCCCGACCTGGCTGGGCAACCCCTGGGGCCCCTGTTTCAGCACCTGCCGCCGCGCCCGCCCCAGGTGCACCAGGCCGTGTACTACTGCACCCCAGAAGTGGTGATTGAATTTACTGAGCAGCTCGATTTTCTGAGAACGCTGCTGGCCATGGGTAGTGCCCCGGTCGATAGCCTGGTGGCGGCGGTACTGCGCCAGGGCTACCAGCTGCGCAAGCTCGATCGCCCCTGGCTGGTGCAGGCGGGTCGCACCCTGAGCGTGTTTCTCAAAGATGACTACGATCGCCTGCGGACTATTCTGGGGCAGGTCTACGCCTAGCCATGCAAACCTTTGACTGGATTGTGGTGGGCAACGGCCTGGTGGGGGCGGCGGTGAGCTATGAGCTGGCCCGCCAGGGCCTCTCGGTGCTGCTGATCGATCGTGCCCTAGAGCCCGGTAACGCCACCCGCTACAGCTACGGCGGCATTCCCTACTGGTCGGGCAGTACCGAGCTGACCCAGCAGCTCTGTCGTGAAGGCATCGCCAAACACCGCCAGCTCAGTGATGAGCTCGAAGCGGATACTCAATTTCGCGAGTTAGATCTACTGCTTACCCTAGCGGCTGATGGTGATCCTGACGTGGCCGCCGCGCCCTATGCCAAGTGCTCAACACCGCCTCGATTTATTTCGGCAGCCGAAGCCCAAGAGCTGGAGCCGCTGCTGAATGGAGGTGCGATCGCAGGCGCGTTTACCGTGCGCCATGGCCATGTCTCCCCCCTAGCGCTGGTGAGCGCCTACAACCGGGCCTTTCAGCGCCTGGGCGGCACCCAGGTGATTGCGCCCGTGGTCGATCTGGTCCGCATCAAAAACCGAGTCACCGGGATCTTAACGGCCGAGCAGGCCTACCCTGCCAGGCATGTTTTAGTGGCCGCCGGGGCCTTTAGTCGAGCGCTGCTGCACCAGGCCAAAATAAGCGTACCGCTCTACTACACCCACGCTGAGCTGATCGAGACGCCGCCGCTGGCTCTCAAGCTGCGCGCCCTGATTATGCCCGCCCAAACCCAGCGGTTTGCCCTGGAGAATAAGGCCAGCCAGCCCGATACCGATACCCAGTGGGATGAACCTGGCCACGAGGTCACGCCCCCTATCCTCGACAGCGGCGCAATTCAGTTTTTAAATGGTCACCTGTGTCTGGGCCAGATTAGCCGCACTCTGACGGATTTAGAGGCGGAGCTGGATGCAGCCGAGAGCGATCGCCGCATGCGGGCCGCCATAGCTAGTCAGCTCCCGGCGCTGGCAGAGGTGCCCGGCACCTGGCGACGCTGCCGAGTCAGCTTTAGCCGCGATGGCCTGCCCCTGGTGGGCCCTCTGCCCGGCATTGAGGGGCTACAGGTAATGGCCGGGTTTAGCGCCCCCTTTGTGTACCTGCCGCCGGTAGCTCAGCGCTTTGCCCAGGCCGTAGTAGGTGAGTCCGACCCAGCAATCAACGCTATGGCGGTCGATCGCTTTGCCCAGTGAGTATAGATATAATCCACAGTCAGAGCCCTAGTACTCCACGGCGCAAGTTTAGATCCTAGTCCTTAGGGCTAGGGAGCAGCGATTATCTTAAATGTCAATGAAAGCCAGCTCAAAAGAGAGTGCCCCCTGGCTGGACCGCTCGATTAGGCAGGGGCATAACGGGCCGTCACGGATTCATCCTGCCAGGACGTCC
>NZ_JADEWX010000086.1 GCF_015207395.1 Nodosilinea sp. LEGE 07088 | reverse complement strand
AGTTATGGACCGACTGGGCACTCCAACTGATAGCGCTCAAACCCCATAAACATCGCTATTTTCAGCGTGGTCTCTATGCTCTATCCCTGATGCAGCAAGCTCTTTAGGTACGTTGTCACCCGTTAAGGTTCGCCGCGCTTTAGGTAGGCCCGCTCTTGCATAGGGCGCATGCCCAGTTCGTTGGCTTTGGTGGAGGTGCCATCCTGGGCATAGGTGACAGAAACAGAAGGAATGGCAGTGGGTTGGCTCATGGATTTAGCGAGGAAGAGAAATCGTTGTATTAGATGCGATCGCCTAGGCTGGCAGCAGCATTCAATACAACGGCAAAATGTCGTCTAGCCGAAGCTGCACATTGGGGAGTATGGCTGACGCGATCGCCTCACCCAGTCGGTATTGATGCTGGTTGTACTCATCGCCCGTCAGTTGGCAGACGGTAAAGGTGGGTTGCTTTGGTTTGCCGATGAAGGCGACGCCGCCTAGCCCGCGATAGTCAACGATCCAGTATGCGGGAATGCCGAGCAGCGCATATTCTTCTACTTTACGAGCGTAGTCGGTCTCCCAATTGCTGCTGACGACTTCGACTACTAATTTGATGGAGTGGCCCAGGGTGATCACCGGCTGCCGTTGCCAAAGCGGTTCATTGGCCAGGGCTGTTTCGTCTAGAACGACAATGTCAGGGCGACGGGCCGTAGCGATGTCGGCAAAGGGGCGAATTAAGCAGGTGCGGGGAATAAACCAAGGATAGTCGGCCTGGGTAATGGCCATACCAATGTGGGTTGCGAGCTTACCGCCAACGGTTTCGTGGGGGCCGGTTGGTTCCATATCAATCAGTTCTCCATCGGCCAATTCGTAGCGAGTATCATCGCCGTATTTGGCTATGAATTGATCTACGGTAAGGGTTTGGGTGGGGGTATAGGTCATGGCACTAGCGGGGCAAATATGAGGGCGTTGGAGCTTACAATTCCATAGTCTTCTAGAGCGGCTGGATGAAACTCATATTTCATGGCTCTATGAGCTGCCGAATTTGAGCTAGGGCTATGTCTCCAGGAATAGCTTGGACTGTGCCGTTACCGATTTCGGCAAGGCGCTCCTGAGCTTTTTGTACGCCCTCTAGCAAGCGATCTTGATCAAATTGTTCTGCCATACTCTCAATCAGTTTTTCGATCAGGATTGTTTTGTCTGCGTCAGGTGAGACAGTGGCTTCGGCGATGAGTTGGTCTAGGGTTAGCATGGTCTTTTTCCTCTAAAACATGGGTCTAGTTAGCTTACCGGGCGGTTGTTTTTGCCCTCATCCTAAATCCCCCTCCCAGGGTGGGAGAAGGGGCTAGGGGATGAGGGCCTTCTGCCCCAAATAGCCCCCCATTCACGTAAGGAAACCCATTCGCCCAGTTGCGAATCCCCGCGACTTCTCGCTGCTTCAGCGGCGTCGCCATCGCCCGAAAGATCTCCCCCAGCACCTCATGGGTATTGGAAGAATCGCCAGCGCTCATCTGGGCCACGGTGTGGGTAAACAGCCCCTCGCTGTAAAAGATGTTGGTATCTTCGGCAAAAAAGCAGAAGATCAGCCGCGCCATGAAGTGGTTCATCTCTTGGCGGCGCTCTGCCGTGTCCCAATCCGGGTTCTCCTGGAGCAGTTCGATATAGAGACGGTTCAGGCGACCCGTGGCCTTGATGTCAAAGGCATTCTCCCGGATCTGCCGCACCGTCGTAATCCCGGCCAGGGGCAGGAAAAAGCCAAAATGGTCGTGAAAGTCGGGGTAGTTACAGGCTACCGTCTCCCCATCCACCAGGTTCTCGGCCTCAAAGGCTTTGCCATCCGTAGCGAGAATGAACTTAGCCTTTTGCCGTGCCGTTGCTGGGCTCTCTCGCAAGGCTGTGAGGGTGGCCGCCACCGCACCCTCAGCGCACATCTTCAGGTGAATATTGTTGCGCTGGAGCACCCCGCCGGGCAGGTCAGACTGGTTCGAGCTGCCGCTTTTGAGCCGCTTAATGGTGGTTGACTTGTTCCCAAAGGCTTCGAGGAAGGCAAAGGGAAACGTCTCCGGCTCAAAGGGGGCTTCAGCCAGCCTGGAGACAGCTTCTGCGATTTCGACTGCATTCATACATCGACCATCAATCGCTCAGGGGCAGTAGCTCAGAGGCTCGATGATCGCCTCATAACGCAATGGCAGCCTCAGATCGCAAACGTCTCCTCAATCATAATCACTTTCCCAATGGCTCTACAACAGCTGCAAATCTACAGGTCTGAGTCCCCCTGAACCCCCTGAATAATGCGCGATAGCTCACTCTTCTCATCTACCGCAATGCGCGTGGGCGAACCGCTAATGATCCGCTCCAGGTTGCGGAAGGAGTCTTTAATATCGGGGCCTTGATTATTGATGGTGTATTCGCGAATGCCCTTATCGTGCCACGATCCCCGCATCTTAAACACGTTGATCGCCCGAGATAGTTCACCGCGCACCTCCACATACTGGAGCATCAAAATCGTGTCGGTAATGGTTGAAATGTGGGACTCAGTAATTGAGTGCAGCCCCATAAACTGCTCAGTCGTGTTGGTAAAAAAGCCGGTGATTTCTTCCTGCTTAGCAAAGCCGGTTACCCCGATCACAAACTGACGAAAAGAGTTGTTGCTCACCCCGCGATCGAGGGCCGAGAGCGAGTCAATCGCTACCCGTGACGGCTTAAACTGAGATATTTCAGTTTTGATAATTTGCAGGTGATCTTCTAAGCCTGCCGACTCGGGATAGGCACAGATAATTTTCAGCAGCCCCTGCTCCTCCATCGCTTCAAAATCGACTCCCCAGGAGTAGGCGTTGCGCGATAGCTGAGCCCGAGACTCTTCGTAGGCAAACAAGATTGCCCGCTCACCATGTTTGCAGCCGTCTACTAAAAATTTGCTGACCAGCAGGGTTTTTCCTGTTCCGGTGGCCCCCGTCGCCAGAATAATCGAATCTTTGAAAAAGCCGCCGCCGCACATGTCGTCTAGCGTCGGCACCCCCGATGATACCCGAGCATTGGACGAGCGCTGGGTCAGCTGCATGGCCCCCAGCGGGAAGATATTGATGCCCCCGTTGGTAATGGTGAAGGGGTACTCCCCTTTCATATGGGTGGTGCCCCGTAGCTTTAGAATCTCAATCGTGCGGCGACGGCGCTCGCCCTCCAAGGCGTTGCGCACAATCACCACATTATCTGAGACAAACTCCTCAACTCCAAAACGGGCCACGGGGCCGTACTCGTCTAGGCGCTCCGTTGTCATAATTGTGGTTACGCCCATCTGCTTTAAGCGGGCCACCAACCGAAAAATCTCTCGTCTGACCACCGAGGCGGCATCGTATTGCTGAAATACTGCCGTCACCGAGTCAATCGACACTCGGCGCGCCTTATATTTGCGGATAGCGTACTGGATGCGTTCGATCAGTGCCGACAGATCAAAATTGCCAACCACATCCTGCCCTTCAGGGTCAGGAGAGGCATCTAAAATAAAGAGCTTGCCCTCGTCTACCAGCTGCTGCAAATCCCAGCCAAAGCTGTAGGCATTCTGAATAATATCTTCGGGCGATTCTTCAAAGGTGACAAATACCCCGGACTCGTCAAATTCAGTAATGCCGTTGTAGATAAACTGCACCGCAAACAGGGTTTTGCCAGTGCCTGAAGTCCCACTCACTAGAGTCGATCGCCCAGCCGGAATGCCACCGTGGCTGATGTCGTCGAGGCCTTCTATCAGGGTGCGGATCTTGCGCACGCCTCTAGGACGCGAGGAAAGCTGCAAATCGGTTTGATCAGAATCTGTCATGGGAGATTGCTTAAGGTTATCGAGCCGGGTCGCCGCCTTCAATAAAAGTACAAGATATCTTGACGATCCAGCATACCCCGAACCGACAACCCTAGAGATGAAAAGCATGAGGATTCCCAACCCCCTGCCTAAGACCCGGAGGGTTGACGTGCTTAACGTAGGCTCAACATTAATTAAGGCAGCTGAGACAGCCCGGTGCGATCGCACCAGTTAGCCATAGATATCATCCTCTCGCAACTCATCGTAGAGCAAGTCAAGACCAATCAGTACGCGCTCACGGTCAGACAGGTCACCAATGATTTTACGCACAGGGGGGGGAAGGATTTTAGCCAAGGTAGGCGTGGCCAAAATTTTGTCTTCCTCAGCCAGCTGAGGGTTTTTCAGCACGTCGATGACTTTTAGAGCGTAAACCCCTTGAAATTCTTCTTCTAAAATGTTGTTGAGGGTTTTAAGCGCGCGAATAGAGTTGGGGGTATTCCCCGCAACATAGAGCTTGAGGATGTAGGTCTTTTTAACGGAGCTCATGGCACGCTATAGGTTTCAGGGACAGGATTGATTGTATTAGTAATGTCAACTCATCCTTTAGAGCTCGCGAGGAATCGATCGGCGGTACATCTCACACAGGTGAGCAATCACATCGATTAGCGTGAGGCGGTAATCGAGTAAAATCTCTTCGCTGCGCCCCTCTAGCTTAAGCTGCTTAGAGAGACTATCCATTAGCTCCATATGAATTTCAACAATTTGAGCCACCGAAATATCAGCCATAAAGGCCTGGTCAACAAAGTCATCGATCAGCTGGTTGAGGTTGAGCTTAGGGTTATCGGCAAAGTAGGCCAAGACAATCTTGCGATAGTCAACCCTAAGCTGATCTAACAGGGCATGGCGGTCTTCCAGACTCATGTGACGCAAGAAATTGCTAGGGTTACGCTTGTAGTACACTCCCAGGTAGCCCAGTCGGGCCTTGAGTTTCTCGGTGAGTCGATGTTGCTGAGCGCTCAGGCTGTCGGCCAAGGAACTGGATTTGTCCAGGGGAGCAGCAGTGGGTGGGGCATGGCCAAGGCTGGGCACGCGTAAAAATTCTTGAATGGCGTTCTGGATAACGCGTTCAATCTGAGGCAGTGCATTGCCAGTGGTGTGAACGACAGCGCCAGGATAGGTGCCGACGCCCGTGACCGGTACTGCGTTAGGGTTGGAGGGCTGAGCGGTAACGGGAATCTCGGGTTCGCCGATGAGCACCACCACTGGCAACATGAGCTCGAGCTGCATTAGGGCAGGACGTAGGAGCTGTTGCCAAACCTGGTCATCAGCGACCAGGCAATCGGGCAGATCGGGGAGGCTCTGTAGCCAGTCTAGGGGGTCACTGGGAACGTCTGTTTGATGCACGACATATCGCTTGGGATCCAGATTTAACTCAGGAACCGGCTTAGCCTGATCGCCACAGGTCAGAATATAGATATGAAGGGGAGCAACCAAGGGGAGATCGTAATGAGCAGAACAGAACGCTGTCGCAACATTGCCCAGGGCTACATTGCCAAAACCTAGCTAGGCTGGGTCGCATTACAGCAACCTAGGGAATATCACTGTATTGTCAATTGTAAAGGGTGGTTGTCAGAATACGGTCGCCCCTTTAGATCTCGAACCGAATCCCTGGGGGATTAGCCTATGGTGCTGCCGCCCCTTGACTATTTTTTAAGTCCCGTTCCTGTCTATGGCTTAGGCACATCCTTGGGCGAGATTATCCAGGCTCTGGGGCAGCCGGGAGCACATCCCTGTAGCCATATTGTTGTGATCGATGACGAGCAGCGGCCTTTGGGGGCGATTCCCCTAGGGCGTCTATGGGCGATGCACCGCGATGGGGGCGGGAGGTCGCCAGGGAATGAAGCCCACGAACCTCGGTTAATCGATTGTCAGCCCTGGCTCGACTCGGTGGTAGAGGTGGAGGCAGGCCAGCTGGCCGATATGGTGACCTTGACCCACCTGGGCCAGCTGGTTCAAGCGGTGCCACCCCCAACCCTAGCGGCGATTGATTTTGATGGCAAATATCTGGGGGTGTTGAGTGCCCCTCGGCTGCTCGGTTGGCTAGCGAGCATTGCCATTGACCAGGATGAACACCTGCCATCGGGGCGCGGCGATCGCGCTACAACAGGTCAGCATGTCCCAGAACAGTGGGCCTGGATATTAGAGCTCAGCCACGCGATTAAAACCCCGATGACTACCTTACTGGGGCTATCGACGCTGCTGCTCGATACTCGGGTAGGGCCACTCAGCGATCGCCAATTTCGTTACGTAACCCTCATGCGCCAGGCTATTCGCAAGCTTACGGGGCTGGTCAATCTGCTCCTCGACTGGATGCACCTAGAGTCGGGTCAAGTTAGCCTCAATCTGGAGCAGGTGGCCCTACAACCGTTAGCCGATAACCTGCTGCCCAGCTTTCTCAGCCTCCAGGCCGAGTCTGCTTCATCTCCCTGGATGCAGAATTTTACGATCTGCCTGACAACCAGTGCGACCTGGGTGATGGCAGATTCATTCCGTCTGCGCAAGAGTTTACACCACGGCCTCGACTACCTGTTGGCCACCGGAGCGACCCCCGGTGGCCTGCTCATTGAGCCCTGGGGGGCATGGCTAGGATTCACCCTCTGGAGTCCGGAGTTTATTCCAACAGCGGCCCTCGGCATGGCCAATCTGGAGGCCGCGTCATCCCAGTCCCAGTCCATCTCAGGCCTCAATTTTGTGCCTGAGCCCCAGGCACTGCAAGGCCTAGGGTTGGCTCTAGCGCGACGACTTTGCCAACTCCATGGCGGCGAGCTGAGTTGGCTGAGCGGGCCCACCTGGGGCAGCCGCCTGACGCTGTTGGTGCCAGCCCCTAACTCTCTGTTTGACGCCGATAAAACAGTTTTGGTAGTGCTGGCCTGTGCCAACGAAACCGTTGTCGATCAGGTCTACGGTAGCCTGCGGGGAACCGTCTACCGTCTGGTCGTAGCCTCTAGCAGCCAAGCCCTGGGCGCTATGCAGCGACAACTGGCTCCCGCCTGTACTTTATTGCATTGGGAGTCGTTGGCTGATGCCCCTGACGAGGCGGCTGCGCGCCAAGCGCTGATCGAGCAGTTGGCGATTACCCGCTGGATTGAGTTGGGTGCTTCAGCCGCGGCGGCAACGGGTGTGTCCCCCCTACTGTCTGACCCTGCCCCGACAGCTAGAGGTCTGACCAACGTGGTGGCGATCGCCACCATTGCCCAGGGGCTGCTGCCCGTTCTAGATCAGATTTGTCAGCCGCCGTCACTGCCAGCTGAGCTAACGATGTTGTTAGTACGTTCGCCAGATGCCGGAGAGGCTACTAGCGCACTGCCCAGCGCGGCTCAAAGCTGGCTACAGCACTATGGCTGTCGCCTACTTCAGGTCGATGACTTGGCCCAGGCCAATCTGCTGAGCCGGGTATGGCAGCCCCAGGCCGTTATCTTTGACCGGGTTGAACCGATTCCCTTAGGCGAACTTCAGGCCCTAGCCCACTACCCTGCTCTGGCTTGCCTACCCCTGGTGACCCTGGTGCCACCGGAGCTTGAGAGTGAGGCCGTCGCCCTAGGCCTAAATTTAGTATCCTGTGCAGATGTGTTGAATCAGCCCCCGGCCCAAGCGGTGAGGAACTTAATGCGGGCGATCGCAAACCTACAAACCTAGGCTACCTGGGTAACGGCTTGAGCTGAGAACTCAGTGGGGGCAGAAATGTAGGAGTTAGCAGCGAGGAACCCCATTGACGCTTGATTCTAGCTCCTGGCCCCTGTCTGAGAACCGTTTCCCCCATAACATTGATCCCCGCTTGATCCCCGCTAACTGCTTGGATTAATTGGCGGAGCGCCACAGCAGCCTCATCGGCGAAGCGCATCAATAATCATGGCTGGAAACCAATTTTGGGCATATTGAGAAAAACGAGAAAACCTGTCGTGGGACATCTCTAACGGCATACCATGCAAAAACCCATGCGCGATTCTGAGCTCTTTAGGCTTCGCTCCGCTGTCACTGACATATCAGGATCGTCCTTGCCGTCTCCTTCAGTACTGTACTGGTTGACACTGGCTCTACTCAACCGGCAGGATCACGCCTTGTCGCTCATCCCAGGGCCGACAGAAGCTGCCTTTCATCGGCTGGTCGATGCCCTCCCTGGCATCGTGTTCCAGGCTGATGGCGATACGGCCTGGTCAATGCGCTATCTCAGCGCTGGCTGTCATGCCCTAACCGGCTATCTGCCGGAGGATCTGCTGAGTCAAGACAGCCTGGTTGCCTATAACAGCATCACTCACCCAGATGACCTGGCCCGCGTGCTTAAAACCATTCAACAGGCCATGGATGAGGGCCAACCCTACGTGGTGGAGTACCGTATTCAAACCAGCAGTGGTGTCAATAAGTGGGTCTGGGAAAAAGGAGCCCCGGTTTTTAACCAGGCTGGGAGAGTTATTGGCATTGAGGGCTTCATCACCGATATCACGCTCCTGAAGGAGTCAGAAGCCGCTCTTCAATTAACTGAGCAAACGCTCAAGGCCCGAGAAGATCTGCTGGCGCTAGTGCTTGATAGCATCCCTCAACCCCTCTTTTGGAAGGATAGCCAGGGACACTACTTAGGCTGTAACCAGCCCTTTGCCAGGGCCATGGGGCTAACTACCCCAGCCGACATTGTCGGGGGTACCGATAGCGACCTACCCCACCTAGATCGAGAGGAAGCGGTCTATCGCATCGCTCGCGATCGCCTGGTGATGACCCAAGGCATGGCCGATCTCCACGCTATTGAGCTTCAGACCTACCCCGATGGACACCAAGGCTGGGTTGACTGTAGCCGCCTCCCCATGCGCGACGCCGAGGGAAAGGTGATAGGAATATTGTGCACCTTTGAGGATATTACCCACCAGATTATCGATCAGCAGATGCTCAAGCGGCGTGAGCAAACCCTGGCTACTCTGGCCGAAATTCAGCGTCAGCTACTAGCCTGGCAGTGGGACTGGCACGAGCCCTCAATCACCCAAATTTTCGCCCTCCTAGGGGAACTATCTGGGGCCAGTCGCGCCTACTACTACGAACTTCGCGGGGGCCAGGACGAGCCACTGACCTTCTATCAACGCATCCAGTGGTCGGCCCCAGAAATGCTATCCACCCATGGGGACTCCAGCTTGCAGGTCATACCCGTAGACCCCTGGCTCACAGACTGGCATGCTCAGCTGAGCCAGAACCAGATTGTCAGCCGGGTTGAGCACGAGTTTTCTGCTCTGCAACAACAGCTGCTGGCCAATGCAAGCTGTGGCATTAAATCGCTGTTGCTGCTGCCCTTGTTTGTGCAAGATCGGCTCCAGGGGATGATGGGGTTTAGTAACTGCACAGCCCCTCATCCCTGGAGCGATGCCGAAATCGACCTGCTGCGGGTGGTCACCGCCGACATTGCCCTGGCCCTAGAGCGCCGTCAAACCGAGCTGTCGCTCAAGCGGGCCGAAGCCAAGTATCGCAGTATCTTTGAAAACGCCGTCGAGGGCATGTTTCAAAGCACTCCTGAAGGGCGTTATCTGACCGTAAACCCGATGCTAGCCAAAATCTATGGCTATGATTCACCCGCCGAGTTGATCGACACCCTGGTCAATATCAACCAGCAGCTCTATGTACAACCGAACCGTCGCCAGGAGTTTGCCAAGCTGATTTGCGCTAACGATGCCGTGCTGGGGTTTGAGTCTGAGATCTACCGCAAAGATGGCAGCATGATCTGGATCTCGGAATCGGCCCGGGCTATCTATGATGGGCAAAATACGCTGCTTGGCTATGAGGGAACGGTCAAAGATATTACCGCTCGCAAGCAGGGGGAAGCGGCTATTCTCCGCCGCGATCGCCTCCTGCAGGGGGTAGCTGAGGCCAGCCAATGTCTGCTCACCACCAGCGATGTGCACCAGGCCATTCCCCAGGTGCTGGCTCAGCTAGGAGAGGCCGCCACCGCCGATCGCGCCTACGTCTATACGCACCATCCCCAGTCAGTCACAGGGGTACCGGCCATGACCATGCATTACGAGTGGACAGCGGCTGAAATCGCCCCTAGCATTCATCAACCCCATTGGCAAGACCAGAGTTACCAGGACCTGGGGCTAGAGCGCTGGTATGAGAGCTTTCAGCGGGGCGAGTCAATTTGT
Source organism: Nodosilinea sp. LEGE 07088 (assembly GCF_015207395.1). Lineage (GTDB taxonomy): Bacteria > Cyanobacteriota > Cyanobacteriia > Phormidesmidales > Phormidesmidaceae > Nodosilinea. The sequence continues at coordinate 14,651 of NZ_JADEWX010000086.1, read as the reverse complement.
GCCCTAACTCGCCAGTTGCCCCCGACAGAGAAGGCGCTGCTGAGCAAAGACAACATTTTATCGATTTTGATGGTGCCCATTTTTATTGACGCCGAACTGTGGGGCTATATCGGCTTTGATGCTTGCCGGCAGGAATGGGAGTGGAGCGCGGGTGAGGAGTCTATTTTGGTCGCTCTAGCGGCCAGTTTGGGGGGGGCGCTCAAGCGCCAGCGCACCGAGGCCCAAATGTCTTACCAGGTCTACCACGATACGCTGACCGGGCTACCCAATCGGGCTTTTTTTGACCAGCACCTGCCCCAGGCGATCGCCCGCACCAGCAATACTGACCAGATTCTAGCCGTCATTTTCCTAGATCTAGACAATTTTAAAACCATCAACGATACCCTCAGCCACACCGTTGGCGACCTGCTGCTACAACAGGTCACTCAACGCCTGAGCGCGGCCCTGAGGGCCGAAGACATGCTAGCTCGTTGGGGGGGAGATGAGTTTACGTTGATTTTGCCCACCCTAACCAGCCCTAGTGACGCTGCCAAAGTTGCCCGCCAGATTGCCAAACAGCTGGCACAGCCATTGTTTCTACACAACCATGAATTACACATCACGGCTAGCGTTGGCATTGCCCTGTTTCCAGAAGACGGCCAAGATGCCATGACGCTGCTGCAAAATGCCGACGTGGCGATGTACCGCGCTAAACAGCAGGGCCGCAACAACTACCAGTTTTATACCCAAAGCCTGAGTGAAGAGGCCACCCAGCGGCTCAAATTAGAAAGCTACCTGCACCACGCCCTAGACCGCAACGAGCTACTGCTGTACTACCAGCCTCAGATTAATGTCGCCACGGGAGCCATCGTCCAGGTCGAGGCCCTGCTGCGCTGGCAGCACCCCCATCTGGGTCTAGTGACACCCGATCAGTTTATTCCCCTAGCAGAAGAGAATGGGCTCATCGTCCCCATTGGTGAATGGGTATTGAAGACCGCCTGTGCCCAGGTCATGGCCTGGCATCAGCAGGGTTTACCCCCGGTTAAGCTGGCGGTGAATCTGTCTGTTCGTCAGCTCCAGCATCCTAACCTGGTGGCCATGGTGGCCCAGACTCTGGCCCAGACAGGGCTACCAGCCACCCACCTAGAACTAGAAATTACCGAAACGGCGGCCATGGGAGACATGGTCGCTTCTATTGAGCGACTCCAGGAATTGCGAAATCTAGGCATTAAAGTTTCGATGGATGACTTTGGTACCGGCTACTCCTGCCTCAGTCACCTCAAGCAATTTCCCATCGACGGGATCAAGATTGACCGGGCCTTTGTTAAAGACCTACCCGATAGCCCGGCGGATCGGGCCATGGTCAATGCCATTATCGCCATGGCCCAGGGGTTGACCCTGAGTGTGGTGGCCGAAGGGGTCGAAACCCCCGATCAGGCTCACTGTCTCCACAGCTTGGGCTGCCCCGAAATGCAGGGCTACTTATTTGGCAGGCCGCAGCCCATGGAGGGAGCCGCCGCCCATCTGCGCTCTGGCCCCAGACTGCCATGGCGATCTGCCGCTCCCCCCGGTCTGCTCAGAGCAGAGCCGACTTGAGCTGTTGGCAAAAGTCACCGATGACCCCTAGAGACGCCTGAGCATCGTCACTATTGAGGCGTTTGACAAAGGCGCTGCCGACAATTACACCGTCGGCCCCCCAGGCCTTGAGCTGTTGGGCCTGGTCGGGGTCAGAGACCCCAAAGCCAACGCCGATGGGTTTATCGGTAGACTGCTTGAGGCGATCGATTAGATCTTTGACCCGGCTTTGCAGTTCGCTGCGGATGCCGGTCACTCCGGTGACGCTGACCAGGTAAACAAACCCCTGGGCCTGGGCGGTGATCGCCGCAATGCGCTCTGGGGGCGAGGTGGGAGCCACCAGCAACGTCACATCAATCGCTGCTGCCGCCGCCGCCGCCAGCAATCCCTCGACTTCTTCTAGCGGCAAATCAGGGACCACCAGGCCAGCCACCCCGACCGCTGCGATATCCGCCATAAACGCGTCAATCCCTCGATTCAGAATGGGATTGTAGTAGGTAAACAAAATCAGCGGTGCCTGTAGTTTGGGGCTGAGGGCTTTCACCATCGTCAGCACCCTGTCTAGGGTCACCCCTTGGGCAAGGGCGCGGGTGGCCGCCGCCTGAATCACAGGCCCATCGGCTAGGGGGTCAGAGTAGGGCACCCCTAGCTCAATGAAGTCGGCTCCGCTTTGGTCGAGCACTCGCAGGGCCGCGGCTGTCGTCTCTAAATCGGGGTCGCCAGCGGTAATAAAGGGAATCAGGGCGCACTTACCCTGTTCCCGCAGGGTGGCAAAGCGTTCAGAGACAAGGGCCATAGCGAATACCGAGAACTTTCAGCCTGGGCAGACTGAGCAAAAAAACAGTCCAAGAGAGCAATCTAAAACAAGAGCGGCCCTCAGTCTATGACTCTGGCCTGGGGGAATCTGGCATCAGGAGCGCCGTGGCAAGGTTCATGGAGCGATCCAATGGAGCGATCTACTAGAGCCACCAGACTCCAGCGAATGCAGCTCAGCGAGCCCGGCTCAGGGCTGGTCGTCTTGGCTCAGCTGCGCTTGCAGGGCAGCCAATTGCTCAGGACTGAGCTCATCTAACCGGCGCTGAAGCACGGCCGATTCATAGTCTTCCATCTGCTGGTTGAGGGTCATGTTGCGGGTAAATACCCGGAGCAGGTAGCTGGCCAGCCAGGCCACCACGCCACCAACCATAACGACTTGGCTCCAGATCCCCGCCGAAATGCCATCCAGACCAAACAGCCGAAAGCCTAAAAACAGACCCCCTCCAGCCAGGAAAATGCCCAGTCCAATGGCAATGACATCAATGCGTCGCATAGATTCCCTAGGGGTTTAGATGGCGCGGCTGGGGGCGAAAATTTAGAAAGGGGCTAAATAACAGCATCCCAGGGAAGAAGACAAACACCAGCCCGTAGAGCAGAGTACGCTCTACCGACCCGGCCACATACCAGCGCTGGCGCAGGTAGAAAATCAGCGCTAGGGGTACCACGAGTAGATACACGCCGGCAATGCCGACATATGCCCCCGCAGCCAGCAAAACATTGTTGGAAAGTGCTATTGGCATCGCCATAGGTTTAAGTATCCCCTGACCAACTACAACAGAAAAACAGACTTGCTCGCCTCGCTAATCCAAATCATAGTGCTTCTTTGGCCATTGTAAAGGCCCGGCCAAATTAAGGGTAGAGCCGTTAAAGCAGTTGGCGCCGTGTTCTGACCCTTAACCCCCGTCCTACTCGGCCAGGGTTGAGTCACTTAGACAACGTCCTGACGCCCTCGCCTCACCGCCGCTGTCTATTCCGTCACAGCAGCTCGGTCACAGCAGCTCGGTCACAGCAGCACGACGCGATCGCCTGCGCGCACCGTGCCGCCTTGTAGGACTCGAGCGTAGAGTCGGCTGCTGCCAGGATAGTGGGTCTGGCTCATGCGGCTAAAGCGGCGATCGCTGAACCAGCGCATATTTTTGCGGCAGGGAGCGGCGTAGTCAGTAATCTCGATCTGCACCTGAACCCCAATCGCAATGCGGTTGCCAGGCACCAAATCTGCCCAGTTGAGGCCTGCCAGCGTGAGGTTTTCACCCGCGTAGCCCGGCGCAATGGGATGCCCCTCCTGCTGCAGTGCCTCAATCACCGCCAACGACCACAGGCAGAGGGCGCGATCGGGGCCACCGTGATACTTGAGATTTTTTTGCTGGTCGCCGACCAGTCCTAGACTGGTCAATTCTGCGGCTGCCACCGGTAGCTTGGGCACCCCGCCGAGGGAAACGCTAATTTGCGCTACTCGGCCATTGCTCGTCTCAATCGTTGCCATAGATCAAAAGAAAATCTAGGGAGAAAATCTAAGGTTGGCGCACTACAAATGCCAGTTTTTGATCAGGTTCAATGAATTTGTGTGCGAAATCAGAGAAGCTTTAAGAAATCTTTACACCCTATCTGGGTGTAACTACTGTTGATGTTGATATGATTTGCCGAGTCTAAGCAAATTTCCAAGGTCTCTCCTTGAAAATACGTGGTTTTAGGTTCTATGCTGCCGGAGACGTTTGAGATCGAGCATGGAGTGAGCTAGCTGAGAGGGTCAAGCAAGCCTTTTGGTTGACTGTCAGCGGTGTGAGGAGTTGTCTCAGAGGGTTGGTGTGAGACGTATACAGCGATATCTATACCGGGGGCTGCTGTTTTTGCTTGCCCTGGTTTTGAGTTATGGCTTAGGCCATTTGGGAGCATCACCGCCGATGGCCCAGGCTCAGAGCCGCGTCATTGTGAATCAGGCTGTGGCTCAGTTCGACGGGCCGAATGGGCCGGTGACCACTGAATCCAATGAGACGCTGGTTGGCGAAGATAACACTCCCCTACGGATTGTTAAGACTGCCGATCGAGCTGCTGCGGAGCCGGGGGATGTCGTTATCTACCGGATTCTGATTAGCAACCCTTCTACCCGAATAGCCGCGCCACTGACGGTAACTGACCAGTTGCCCAGGGGGTTGCGGTATGTGCCCAACTCGGTACAGACAACCCCTCAGCAGCCAACCGGGCAAACCCTCACCGACAGTAACCTCACGCTGACCTTTGCCGCTCTCGATCCCGGTGCGTCTATTTCAGTGGCCTATGCTGTGCTCGTCACTCCCGATGCCGTTCAGGGTGACGGACGCAACGTGGCCCAAGCGGCAGCCCCAGGGTTTGCGCCAGTGACGGCTCCCTTTCAAATCGCGGTGCGGCCGGGCATTGTCTCTGACTGCGGCACGATTGTAGGGCGGGTGTTTGTCGATCGAAACTTCGATGGCCAGCAGCAAGCCGGTGAACCCGGGGTGCCCAATGCGGTGATCTTCATGGATGATGGCAATCGCATTTTGACCGACCCCGATGGTCTCTTCTCTCTCATCAATGTGCTGCCCGGGTATCGGGTCGGAACCCTCGATCTTTACAGTTTGCCGGGCTATACCCTAGCTCCCAACCTCTATCGCATTGAGGAAAACAGTGTCTCTCGATTTGTGCGACTTTCGCCTGGCGGGTTAGGCCGTATGAACTTTGCCGTTACACCCACCTTTGGGGAGGAGCAGTCATGATGTTTCTGACTTCTCGAGCGATGGGGTTGGGTATTCTCACTACGCTAGTCGGAGCCCTGGGGTTGGTAGCCCCTGGCTATGCCGCTCCCGAAACCCCGGATACCCTGTCAACAGCCGAGGGTACAGCGGGAGATCTCGAGCCAACTCGAGACAGCGGTGCCGATACCCCTGGCCTGACCCTGCCGCTACCGCAACGGGAGGGCTCTGAGTCAACCATCGCAGAGCCAGTAGACCTGGGCGAGGAGGCGGTGGTTTGGGCAAACCCCGAGGCCGCGATCGCCCAGGCGACCGTGCTGCCCTTGGGCTATTTACCCGAGGTAGCTGCACCAGCCGTCGTCAATGGTGGCATACCCCTAGCCAATCGACGGGAGAACTCTGAGCTCTTTGAGTTCAACTTTGATGGCGATCAGCTCCCTTTGAGCCCGCCCCCGACTCAGGTGCTAGAACCCGTACCGCCCCGGGATGAGGCGGTAGCCTACACCATTACCCTGGCCCCTGAGCGCGAGGTGCAGGTGCCGGCTAACGGGCGCTCGGCCCTCTCCCTAGTCGGCGGTATTGCCGATGCCGCTGGCCAGCCCATCGGCGGCGATCTGGTGGTGACGCTGACCAGCAGTGCGGGAGAATTTATTGGAGCTGACTACGACAGCGATCGCGCTGGTTTTCAGGTACTGGCTCGCCAGGGGCAGTTTGAGGCCAGCCTGCGATCGCCCCTAGACGCTCAGTCAGTCACGGTGCGGGCCGAGGTCGATACCAGTAACCTGCGCGAGTTTGACCCGACCCTCCGCCAGGGCTACCCCACCCTAGCGGCCACGACCCAGGTGAGTTTCTACACTGACCTGCGCCCCACTATTATTTCGGGGGTCGTCGATTTTCGAGTGGGTCGTGGCGGCACCAACCTGCTCGGCAGCTTTAGCGACTTCCTCAATCCCGACTCCCTTAACCAGGATGTGGAAGTCAGCTTTACCACCGGCTTATTTGCGACCGGAGCCCTAGGCGAATGGCTGTTTACCGGTGCCTACAACAACACGCGTGGACTCAACGATCGCTGCGACGGCAGCAGCCTCTACCGCGACGTGCAGGCCTGCGATCAGGCCTATCCGGTGTACGGCGATAGCTCTACTACCGACTTTCTCACCCCATCTATAGATAGCCTGTATCTGCGGTTTCAGCGCGACTCGCTGGTGCCCGACGCCGACCCCGATTACTTTATGTGGGGCGACTACGGCACCCAAGAGTTTGCGGGGCGATCGCAGCAGTTCACCGCTACCGTGCGAGAGCTCCACGGTTTTAAGGGCAACTACACCTTCGGCGGTGGCCTCCAGCTGACGGCGCTCTACGGCGACAATGTGCAGCCCTTCCAGCGCGACACCATTGCCCCCGACGGCACCAGCGGCTACTACTTCCTCTCGCGGCGGCTGGTGGTGCGGGGCAGTGAGAACGTCTTCCTGGAGGTCGAAGAGCTTAACCGTCCCGGCACCGTGCTGGAGCGCACGCCCCTCTATCGCGGCACCGACTACGCCATCGACTACGATCGCGGTACGCTGCTGTTTAGCCAGCCCGTTAGCGCTGTTGACCTCAACCCATTGGGCAACACGCTGGTGCGGCGCATTGTCGTCACTTACCAGGTCGATGATGCGTCGATTCGGGGCAGTCTCTACGCCGGTCGCCTGCAGTATCAGCCCAACGGCGATGACGGCGGCATAGTGGGGGCCTCGATTTTGAGCGAAGACCAGGGGGCCCAAGACTTTACCCTCTATGGCGTCGATTTTCTCTGGCCCCTAGGCGAACAGGGTGAAATTACCGGCGAGTTTGCTCGGTCAACCTTTAACAGCGCCGGTGCCAATAACCAAGGAAATGCCTACCGCATTGAGCTCAGTGGTACTCCGTTCGAGGGCGTGACTGGGCAAGCCTATTATCGCTCTACCGACACCGGCTTTAGCAATACGGCCACCAGCAGCTTTCGCCCCGGACAAACCCGCTGGGGCGGCCAGGTACTGGCTCGGGTAGGAGCCCAGACCCAGCTGCGGGCCGTTGTCGACCAGGAGCGCAACCTGGGCACGGCAACGGCGATTCAAACATCGGCCGCTGGTCTGCTCAGCCCCGGTCAAAATGCCATCCAAGGCGGGCAGGTCGACAACACCCTGACCGAGCTGCGGGCGGGTATTGTGCAGCAGTTTGGCACCGCTACCCTGGGCATTGACTTTGTCAATCGCTCCCGCGATGACCGGATTAACAACACCTCGACTAACGCCAACCTGCTGACATCGCGGCTGAATTTACCCCTGACCGAAACCCTCAGCGCCCTGGCCCAGAGCGAGATTAACCTGGGCACCAGCGACCCCCTCTACCCCACCCGCAACCTGGTGGGCCTAGAGTGGGCCTTGCAGCCGGGGGTCAGTCTGCGCCTGGCCCAGCAGTTTTTGACCGGTGGCCAGGGGCCTGGGTCAGTGACGAGCCTCGACACTCTGGTTGACTATGACCTTGACGACAACACCACCCTGACCAATCGCTACTCGTTGTTGGGGGGCTACAACGGCCTCACCGGCCAGGGTGCGATCGGTCTGAACCATCGACTGGTGTTGGCTCCAGGCCTACGCGCTACCTTTGGCTTTGAACGCATCTTTGGGGATGCCTTTAACCTTACCGGCGCCGGGCAACAGTTTGCCCAACCTTATGCTGTGGGCCAGCAGGGAGCGTCTTCCCTCGGCCTACAGGCCTCGACGGTGTACTCGGTAGGGGTGGAATATACCGATAATCCTGACTGGCAGGCCAGTGGGCGGGTTGAATACCGTGACTCCCCCGGATCAGACAACCTGGTACTGGGAGCCGCCGCCGCCGGGCGCATTACCGACGCGATCACTGGTTTGGCCCGGTTTGACATGGCCAATTTTGCCAACCAAACCATTACCGACCAGCTGGGCAGCTCGGCCAGCCTGCGCTTAGGATTTGCCTACCGCAACCCGGTGAGCGACGAGTTCAACGGTCTGCTGAGCTATGAGTATCGGCAAAACCCCAGCAGCACTCCCAATAGCATCTTGCAGGGTACGAGCTCAGACTCTAACGATCACACCCTGGCGTTGGAAGGTATTTACGCCCCCAACTACCAGTGGGAGTTTTACGGCAAGTACGCCCTCCGGGCTAGCACCGCCAACCTGGCTCAAGACTTTGGGTTCTCTAACACTATTCACCTGGCCCAGCTGCGGGCCACCTACCGCTTTGCCTACCGCTGGGATGTGGGGGCTGAGGTGCGCTGGTTAGGCCAGCCAGTCATTGGCTACAACCAAACCGGCTTTGCCCTCGAGGCGGGCTACTACCTCACCCCCGATGTGCGGCTGGGGCTGGGCTACAGCTTTGGCGGGGCCAACGATGGATCGTTTAGTGGCGGCGGCAACTATCGCTCGGCCAGCGGCCCTTATTTTGGCATTACTGCCAAGGTCAACCAGCTGTTTAACAGCTTTGGGGTACAGCCGGTGTCACCGCCGCAGCAGCAGGAGTCTTACGTCGATGAGGAAACCTTAATCGACATCCCTGAAGCCGACATCCCTGAAGCCAACACGCCTGAAGCCAACACGCCTGAAGCCGACGCACCCGACACCAGCGCGCCCCAGTCCGAGGTCCTAGACACTGCCCCAGGAGGTAACGAATGAATCAGCGGCAATGGATAGGCTGGGGTGCGATCGCACTGACCATTCCTGGGGCTGGGCTGGCGATCGCACCCGCCCTCGGACAGTCGGCTTTACCGGGCTATGGTCTACGGGTGACCAGCCCCCTGGATGCGCCGGTGGCGGCAGACGACGTGCTCACCCTGCGGGAAGCGTTGGAACTAGCCAACGGCACCTTAACCCCGACGGAGCTGAGCCCAGCCGAGCAAGCTCTAGTAGAGGCCCTGCCCCCTGGTCAGGGATCGCAGATTAGTTTTGCCCTACCCGAGGGCGAGACCACTATTGCCCTCACCGATCTGCTGCCTGAGATCGTGGCGCCAGAGCTGGTGATCGACGGTACCACCCAGGCGGGCTACGATGCCGAGGACACCTACGACCCTAAGTTTCCCCCGGCGCCAGCGGTCACCTTGACCGTCGCCGAGGGCAGTGAGGTGGCCCGGGGACTCACCATTGCTGCCGATGGCGTCACCGTGCGAGGGTTCAGTATCTACGGCTTTCGCACCGAGGATCGGGCGACCCAAACCACGCCACCGTCGGATATTTTTGTGGGCAAGGCGCTCCCTGTGGACTCTAGCCCCTTATCGCTTGAGTTTGACCTCTCGTTTCTAGAGCAATCCGAGGATGCGCCTAGGGGCGTCGTGATTGAGCAAAACTGGCTAGGGCTGACCGCTGACGGTGAGTTCCCAGCGGTGCCATCGGCGTTTGGGGTGACGGTCTTTAATGCTGTAGAAACCACGATTCGCAACAACCGCATTCAATACCATGACGGCAGTGCCATTATCACGGGCTTTCGGGCCGATGGCTCGCAGATCGCAGAAAATGCGATTATCGCCAATGGCCTGGCGGGCATGCCCGATGCCATTCGTCTAGAAGGGGCGATCGCCGCCACCGCCATTACCAACAACCTGATCTGCGCCAACGATGGCAGCGGCATCTATCTCTACAAGCCGGAAGGCGCTGCCCAGATCACCGGTAACGACATTCAGTTCAACGGACGGCGATTTGAGCGGGCCGCCGTGTATGTGATGGGCAGTGACCACCAGCTCAACGACAACTTCATCGGCTACCAGCCCGGCCCAGGGGTGGCGGTGACTGCCTTCCCCCTCAGCCACCGCAACCAGATTCGTGGCAACCGCTACGCCGAGCTCGACGGCCTTAGCATTGACCTCAACACCCAGGGCAATACTGGGGTGCAAGACTTTCAAAAGGGGGATGGGCCCAACCCGCCTCGGAACTCGTACCATCGACGGCGAGAAACCGGCAACGCCGCCATCAACGCGCCTCAGTTTGATCGCTATGACTTTACCCCTGATGCCGCAGCGGTAACCCTGACGGGCACTGCCGACCCGGGCAGTGAGGTCGATCTCTATCGCGTCAACGAGACCGAGTCAGCCTATAGCCCCTTAGCTGAACCCCTCGGAACAGTTACCACTACCGCCGAGGGCACCTTCAGCGCCAGCCTAGATTTGCCACCGGGTACGCGGGTGAGTGCGATCGCCACCGACCCCGAGTGGGGCACCTCTGAACCCGCCGCCGTCGCTACGGTGCTGGCCGCCGATGGCACTCGCCCCGAGCTACCCGCCACCCCAATGGAGCGGCCCAACTGTAGCCCACCCGCGCCGCCGCCGCCGCCAGTAGAGCCACCGGCACCCCTCGCGCCGCTGCGGCTACAGATTCCCCGCAACATTCACTTTGCCCTCGATCGCTCCAACATCAGCCCTGAGAGTGCTGCGGTACTCAACCAAATTGCCGGGGCCATGCTGGAGTATCCCTTCCTCACGCTAGAGCTCCATGGCCACACTGACCCCCGCGCCAGTGCAGCCTATAACCTGGCCCTGAGCGAACGCCGCGCCAACGCCGCCCGCGACTACCTGATTCGCCAAGGGGTACCCCCCGAGCGCATGCGAATTTTGCCCTTTGGCCTCACCCAGCGGCGCACCCAGGGGAGCAGCCGAATTGACTTTGCCCGCGATCGCCGGGTTGAGTTTATCTTTACCGACCTGCGCGGTTTCGACATCATCTTCCGCGAGCAGGAGACAGACCTCCAGCTTGAATAAGTCGATCGTATCTCTGTGTATCAGCCGCCTTTTCCTTTACTGAGTCCAGACCCTTGATACCTGCCATGTGTCAGTCTTCCCAGATCATTTCTTCGCCAGCCCAGGCTGAGCCGCGCCACTCTTCTGGCTTCGGCTGGGTTAGGCTGCTCAGCAGCCTCATGGTGATGGTTTTTGTGCTCACCTGGGCGTACCCTGCTCAGGCACAGGTGGCAGTGGATCAGCTGATTACGACCGATGTTCCCGCTGCGGTCACAACTCCTTTCCCAGCTTCACCCTTTGCCAACCCCTGCGATGACGATACTGTTGCTCCTATCGGCTTCGGCTTCCCTGGCTGCCCTGCTGGAACCATTCCCATGACGTTTGGGACGGGGTTGAACCGGGTCTTAACCGAGGTGGATGTAGCGGGTAATCGCTTTGAACGAGCGACGAACCTGAGTGTGCCGCCGGTGGTGCCCGATCGGGTTGAATTTCGTCGAGTTGGGTTGGCCCCAGGTGGTCTGGCCGCTCGGCAACTGCTCTTCTACGAGCAGGTTCCCAATACAGTGGGGAACGTCAGCAACCCGCTCAATATTGGCCCTGAATTGATTGTTGAGAATCCTGCGGTGGAGACGATTGCAACGGCTATGCTCAGCCCTGTGGTCAACCGCGGTATTGACAATGTGTTTAACAACGTCACGCTACCGGCTAACAACCAAGACACACGCAACAACATTGAGCGGATTGATTACATCATTGGCAATGGCGCATTAGTTGACCCCAACACGATCAGCCTAGACGATGTGGGCTTCCTCGTTCTAGAGCGGGGTGGCAACGATAACTTCCGCATCGCGCCGATTACTGGATTTGACCCCGGTACCGGTCTACCGACTGCCTACGGTAATTTGGTGGCAGTGGATGCGGCTGACTGGGGTGGCAACGGTGATATCGGGGTCAATCTCCGTAGCGCGGTACTGCGCAAAGATGATCCGGCTTTTGTTAACCCAGCCTTTCGTCCGACCCATACTGTCCCTAATCAAAACGTACGGGGAGTTTATGTTCCTCTCAGTACTTTGCTACCGGCGACTAATGCCCCGGTGATTATCTTCGGGTTTTCGCTGTTTGCTAACGATGTCACCAATGCGTTTAATTTGCTGAACTTTGCCAGCTTCCCCCAAACTACAAACGGCACAGATCAAGGTGGGCTAGACTTAGTCGCCGGTGGTTTTGGTTTGGTGCGGCGGACGACGCCAACGGTGCCCACGGGTAACGTGTCGCTGCTCAAGCGTATTACTAACTTATTTGGCCCTGCGAACCTGCCCAACTTTGCCCAGGTGGTGGGTGACGGAGCCGCCCTGGCTCTGTTGCAAAACAACGGTCTAGGCCAGGGTTTGGCCACCATCACTGACCCGACGGTGACCGGGGGCAACGGGATTGAATACACGGTTTATTTCGCCAATACCTCACCCAATACCGCTGCCAATGTGACGGTGTGCGACCAAATTCCGGCAACGACTACCTTCGTCCCCGATAGTTTTGGCGCGGGTACGGGCATTCAGGCGATCGCGAGTTCTAGTCCGGCGGGGCCCACGATTACCTATACCAATGCAGCCGATGGTGATGCTGGTAGATACATCGCGCCAGGAGCCGCCTTACCTGCATTCTGTGGGGTCAATCAGGGCAACGGCGCGGTCGTCGTCGAGGTGGGTAATGTGGCAGCTAGCCAAGTGGGCCTCATTCGCTTTAGAACAACCGTCAATTAAGACCAGCCCGATGATCAACGTTCCAGGGCTGAGACAAAATTTTCACCCCATCCCCTTGATTCCATAGCAGCCAAGTCGTCAGGGCGTTGGCGTTGCCCCGCCTGATGCCTGGGGCATTCGCCCTGAGAAATCGGAGGTAACCAAACAGGGTGATAGTATAAGAGTACCAAGCAGGATTAGGCACAGGCGTGCATTGCCAACAATCTAGAAATTGAGAACACCCCAAGGAGAACCCCATGGCTGTCAAAGACCAGGTTGGTAGCTTTTGCTGGTGGAGCTTGATGACCAAGGATGTGGCCAAAGCCAACGAGTTTTATCAGCATTTGTTTGATTGGCAACTCAGTGAGATAGACATCCCTGGAGAAGGGCCGTCTACCATTTACAGTGCGGGTCACGGCGGGTTCGGCAACCCCGTTCCCCTAGAGCAAGACTTTCCGGCTCCCAGCCACTGGATAGCTTACGTTGTCGTAGAGGATGTGGATGCCGCATGCGAGCGGGGCCAGCGGCTGGGCGGCAAGGTCTGTGTGCCAGCTTTTGACATCCCTACAATCGGGCGCACGGCGGTGATCGAAGATCCGGCTGGGGCTCCGTTTCATCTGTTTACCCCGGCTGGGGATGACGACAACCTGAATATGATCGGCAACGGGCCTGGAGAAATCTGCTGGATGGAGCTGATGGTGGATGATCCGGCTCCTCTGCTGCCGTTCTATACAGAGATGTTTGGCTGGCAGTTTTCTGACCCGATGCCGATGAATGGCGGCGAATATATCAGCTTTGAGGTTAACGGTGCCCAGGTCGGCGGTTTGTTGAAACGTCCGCCAGGGGTACCCCAAATGCCGCCGCTGTGGATGAACTATTTCTCAGTGGCGTCGGTGGATGCATGGTCAGAAAAGGCAACGTCTCTGGGTGGGAAAATTGTCATGCCCAAGACGGAGATCCCTGAGACTGGGTTCTTTGCCCTGATGGAAGATCCGACGGGTGCGATGGCTTATCTGTTTGAATGGGCTGGCAAGTAATCGTTCAAACTGCCGACTCGACAGCCAAAGTAGGGTGGGCACTGCCCACCTTCCCACTAAAATGGAAATCAATCATCCACTACAGCGCTAGCAACGATGACTGATAATGAGCTTTTAGACCGAGTTGCCACTGATCCAAAAATCATGGTTGGCAAACCCGTAATCAAAGGAACCCGCCTTACAGTCGAATATATTCTGAATCTTCTGGCCCACGGGGCAACGATAGCTGAAATTCTAGAAGAATACAAAGGTTTAGTTAAAGATGATATTCTGGCCTGTCTTTTGTTTGCCTCACGGTCTTTAGAAAGCGCAAGTTTTATGCCTCTAGAGAAGGAGATGGCTTAGTTGCGCTTTTTGATTGATGAGAATACAGGAGTTTTTGTTTCCCGGTGGTTGAGGAATCTGGGGCATGAGGTCTTCTCAATTAGTTGTGGCCACTGAGAAATGGGTTCGTTTTGCAAAATGAATAATCGGCACGACAACCTGATGAAGCTTGGTTTGATGCAGTGCCCTCATCAGTGGAAGTTTTCAAGTTTTTGCAGTGCTACTATATAGAAATAGGTTGGGTGAAACGAAGTAGAACCCAACACTAGCAAATAATTTGGGCTCGTCGAATTCTGGTATCGCGCCACCCAATTTACAAAAATTCGACTTTAATATTTTACGCGATATAATAAATCAATGGCGCTAGCTCTTAAGTTTTCTAATTTCTTCTTGAGATAACCAACTATGTCAGATTTATTTTCTTCTTTTTCTAATAGGGGATTGGACCCAGAAGCGTTGAGAAATATCAGAGAAGGAATGGAAGAAAAAGCAGGCTATGCTAATGTTCTACATCGTCTATTTCTCGACGAGGTAAGGAAGTTTGAGGATGGATTGGATAATAATGAGGAAATTGGAGTTTATTTGGCCTCTTCAGCTGATGGTAGATGTCTTCGTGTAGAGAAGCTTAACGGGTGACAACGTACCTAAAGAGCTTGCTGCATCAGGGATAGAGCATAGAGACCACGCTGAAAATAGCGATGTTTATGGGGTTTGAGCGCTATCAGTTGGAGTGCCCAGTCGGTCCATAACT
>NZ_JADEWX010000085.1 GCF_015207395.1 Nodosilinea sp. LEGE 07088 | reverse complement strand
AGTTATGGACCGACTGGGCACTCCAACTGATAGCGCTCAAACCCCATAAACATCGCTATTTTCAGCGTGGTCTCTATGCTCTATCCCTGATGCAGCAAGCTCTTTAGGTACGTTGTCACCCGTTAAGGACGTTGCCGGGGGTGTCGTCGGCTAGCAGGCGGCGGTTTAGCAGCAGCAGGCGATCGTAGCGGTGGAGGGCATCGCCCCACTCGTGGCTACACACGACCAGGGTTTTGCCCTCGGCCTGAAGTTCAGCGAAGATTCCCAGCATCAGGGCTTCGGTCTTTTTGTCGATGCCGGTGAAAGGCTCGTCGAGTAACAGTAGATCGGCCCCCTGGGCCAACGCGCGGGCCAAAAAGACGCGCTGCTGCTGGCCGCCCGAAAGCTGACCAATGGGGCGATCGCACAGATGCAGCATATCCACTCGCTCCAGGGCCACGGTAACCCGCTGCTGGGCCCGCTGACTGGGGCGACGCAACCACCCGGCCAGCGCCGACTGCGCCATCATCGCCACCTGCCCGGCGGTAATCGGGTAATCCCAATCGATGCGCGATCGCTGGGGTACGTAGGCCACCGACTGCCGCCGCCGCCGTAATGGGTGGCCATCCAACAGCACCTGCCCTCGGCAGGGCACCAACCCCAACATCGCCTGCATCAGGGTGCTCTTGCCCGCTCCGTTGGGGCCCACAAGCCCCACCAGTTCCCCAGCCTGGACCGACAGCGAAACGTCCTCTAGGGCAACCACACCCCGGTAATTGACAGATAGGTTTTGAACCTCTAGCATGGCAGCGATAAAATGATAACCATTATCACTATCATACTAATTGAAGTCTTTGTTTCTGGCAGAGTCAACAATGTTTTTACATGCGGGTTTTTTGCATACGGGTTTTTTGCATGCAGGGGCCATAGTGCGTAGCCCAAACAAGATGATCGGAATTGGGCTGGGCTGGTCGCTGTTGCTGGGGCTAGCGGGGTGTAGCGGTGAGCGAGGCGACGAGACCCAGGAGCCAGCAGGGGATGGCGATCGCCCTACTGTAGTTGCCACCACCAGCGTCATCTGTGACCTAACGGAGCAAATTGCCGCCCAGAGCATAGCGCTGACCTGTCTGCTCGAGCCCGGTACTGACCCCCATACCTACCGGGTCAAGCCCTCCGATCGCCAGGCGATCGAGCAGGCCGATCTGATTCTCTACGACGGCTATGGCTTTATTCCAAGCCTGATCAGCCTGGTCAAGGACAGCACCACCCAGGCCACTCGGGTGGCGGTCTACGAAGCAGCCGTGCCTGACCCGCTGATGGGCGAGGCCCATGATCATAGCCATGACGGGGCGGCCGAGCATGGGCCTGAAGGCAATCACGATCACGGTGACGACCACGCCCACAGTGACGACCACGCCCACGGTGACGACCACGCCCACGGTGACGACCACGCCCACAGTGACGACCACGCCCAGGCTGAGGAAGATCTAGTGCCCGACCCGCACATCTGGCACAGTGCCGTCAATAACGCGGCGATCGCCGCGTCCATTGCCGATCACCTAGCTGACATCAATCCTGACCAAGCCAGCCTCTACGCCGAAAATGCCGATCGCCTCACCGCCCAGTTTGATGCGATCGACACCTGGATTCAAGCTCAAGTGGCAACGGTGCCCGCCGCTCAGCGCCGCCTCGTCACCACCCACGATGCCTTTGGCTACTTTGCCGCCGCCTACGGCTTTGAGGTCAGCGGTGCCCTCAGCGGCCTGAGCACTGACGAGAAACCCACCCCTGCCACTCTGACGGCGCTGGTTGACCAGGTCAAAGCTGCCCAGGTACCCGCTATATTTGCCGAAACTACTACCAACCCCCAGCTGATCGAAACCGTGGCTAAGAATGCAGGGGTAAGGGTCGCCGCGCCACCGCTGTGGGTAGAGGGGCCGGGGGGGCCCGGTACCGAAGCGGAAACCACTCAGGCCATGCTGGTCGCCAATACTTGTGTCGTGGTAGAAGCGCTGGGGGGAATGTGCGTTCGCGACAGCGCGCCACTCTAATACGAAATCCGATTTGGGCAACCCCGATTCACCATCAGGAACCCCGTCGGCGCATAGCATGCTATGCCCCGACAAACTGGGGGTATTCAGGCCGGATTTGGTATCAGGCGATCGCGGAGATTGCAGGCCGCTCAAAGCCGAGGGGGTATCAACCTAAAGCGAAACAGCTGGCATGGGGAAGACAGGCGGCAGCAGGACTGTCAATCCTTGCGTCTAGCTCCTACCCGCCAAGTTCTGCCAGCGTCCCGGCTGAAGCAAATACCCGAGCTCTGAGTGGTGTCATCACGTTGATGGCAACCATAGCTGTAGCCAGCTGTAGCCATCAAAGGCGGGGTTATTGATCAATTAGGAAGGGTCTCAGCAGGGCGCTGACCCGTAGCACCTCCGCCACCGACCAGGCCTGGGCAAAGGCCCCCCTGGGTGCCATCGGGGCATGGCCGTCAAAAATTTCGCTGATGGTGCCCAAACAGCCGCTGTGCAAATGGTGAATCAGTGGGTCTAAAAAGCTGTGGGCTAAATCGGCATCTTGGTAAACCCGCCAGTGGGCTTGCACAAAGGGGCCCATTAGCCAACTCCACACCGTGCCCTGGTGATAGGCGCCATCGCGCTGTACCGGGTCGCCCCCGTAGTGGCCCTGATAGCTAGGGTGGGCTGGGTCGAGCGATCGCAGCCCGTGGGAGGTCAGCAGTCGCTGTGCCACGATATCGACCACCGCCCGCTGCTGCTCTAGACGGAGACAGGGCTCTCCCAGGGCTCGATCGGGTAGAGCAACCGCCAATATTTGGTTGGGCCGTAGGGTAGAGTCATTACCAGCAGGGCCATCCAGCAGGTCATAGCAGTGGCCCAATTCGTCGCTCCAAAATCGCTGAAATCCCTGGCGAGTTTGGGCGGCCAATTCCTGAAATAGACCCACGGGTTGTCCCAGTATCCCAGCAAATTCTGTCATGACTAGCAGCGCGTTGTACCACAGGGCATTGACTTCAATGGGCTTACCGACCCGAGGCGTGACCACCCAGTCGTCAACCTTGGCATCCATCCAGGTGAGCTGCACGCCTGGCTCACCGGCATAGAGCAGCCCATCGGTGGCATCGACCTGAATGCTGTGGCGGGTGCCTTTGCAGTGCCAGGTAATCACCTGATCGAGCTGGGGGAACAAATCGGCAATCAGATCGGTATCGCCAGTGGCCTGGTGGTAGGCGCGCAAGGCCTCAAAGTACCAGAGAGTAGCGTCTACGGTGTTGTAGTGGGGGGCTTCTCCCCCTTCGGGAAAGGCATTGGGCAGCATCCCCTGGCTCAAATATGGGGCAAAGGTCTGCAATATGATCCGGGCCAGGGTGGGGCGTCCGGTGGCCAGGGTGAGCCCCGGTAGGGCAATCATGGTGTCGCGGCCCCAGTCGCCAAACCAGGGGTAGCCCGCAATGATGCTTTTGCCAATGGCGAGCGGTGGCTGGTCGTGGTGGCCCTCGTCCCCAGTGCCCGCCACCGGAGAGCTTGCCGACGGCGAAGCGTCAGGGTGAGGGGGCGATGCTAGGGTCGTGGCCTCAAGCTGGGCCTGCGGTTTCACCAGTGGGCGGTTGACAATAAACTGATCGGCGGCCAAAACCAGCTGACTGACCCAGGCTGGGGGAGCATCATCCGGCTGTGCTCTTTTGCCCTGGGCGATCAGGTGCTGTTCGTAGGCCAGACGGCGCAACAATGCACTTTGCCCCGAGCAATCGGCGGCGGCATCGGTGGTGGCTACTAGGGTAAACGACTGGCCCTGAGCCAGCGTGGGGCCAAAGGTGGCGGCGTGCAGATGGTCGTCGTAGGGATGAATGCCGCGATCGCTCTCCAGGGCTAAGGCATAGCCTGTATACCAGGTGTGGGCTGGCTGGGGGAGAACGGTTTCGCTCAGCAGATAGAAGGGGCCAACGGTTTCCTGCGCCTGGATTTGGAGGCCTTGAGGATAGTCCGTGATGGCCATTTGCCAGTCGTTCCCCTGGGTGCTGTGGTGGTGGTTGCGATGGTTGACCAACACCTTCAACGTCAGCGCCATCGGGGCACTGGCGCGGCTGACGGTATAGCGAAGGTAGGTGGTGTTGGCTCCTGGCTCCATCCACACCCGCTTTTCGAGCCGGGCATCGGCGATCGCATACACCCAGATCGGAATAGTGCCCTCCAGCCGAAAGGATTCTAGATGCAGATAGCCCTGGGGATGCAACGCTCCATCGGCCCAGCGATCGCAGCCCAGGTCATAGACCTGGCCCAGGTAGGTTGCCGCCTCATTCACCTTGGTGACCAGCAGGGTGCGCGCCAACGGCGGCTCCAGGGCCGCCACCAAGAGCCCGTGATAATGGCGAGTCAGCACCCCGGCCACGGTGCCGCAGCCATAGCCGCCAATGCCGTTGGTGATCAGCCATTCTGGCTGGCTGGCGATCGCCGCACTACTGGCCAGATGACGGCCAAAGGAGATAGTCATACAATCAAATTTTGGAATAACAGAATCGGGGCGGCCTGTTCAAAGGCGATTGGCCAGCGAGTCTAGACCGATCGCACGGCAGCTGATCTAGCATCGAGCCCCATCAACCCAATGCCATGACCAGCCTGATCTTAATCTTGATGGGGGTTTCCGGGGTGGGTAAGACCACCATCGGCAGCCTGCTGGCCCAGCGGCTCGACATTGCTTTCTTTGACGGCGACGATTTTCACTCGACCGCTAATATAGCCAAAATGCAGCGCGGTGAACCGCTCACCGATGGCGATCGCGCCCCCTGGCTAGCCTCGTTACAGCAGCTGATTCAAACCCAGCTGGTCAATCATCAGGGAGCGGTCATCGCCTGCTCGGCCCTCAAGGGAGCCTATCGCCAGCAACTCAGCCAGGGCAGCGATCGCGTCAGGTTTATTTTGCTGACCGGCTCCTTCGAGCTCATACAACAGCGGCTCAGTCAGCGCCCCAATCATTTTATGGCCGCCTCGCTGCTGGCCAGCCAGTTTAAGGCCCTCGAAACCCCGGCTGACAGCCTCGTGATCCCGGTCGATCGCTCCCCAGAGGCCATTGCTCAAAGCATTATCACCGCCCTAGACCCCAAGCCCGATCGATCGGCCAGTTCAGGCCCCTAGTACTCCACGGCGCAAGTTTAGATACTATTTCTTAGGGCTAGGGAGCTAGGGAGCCAAGCGATCCGGAACGGTGGACATATTTCAGCCTTCGAGTACTAGGTCGATCGAGATTTTTGATCTGAAAAACCGCCCGCTGGTATTGGCGAGCCCAGCCGCTAGCCTCCCAGAGTTTAAAATTGCCCTTGCCATGACAGTGACTGCTGAGCGCTGTTGGCCCCGAGCGATCGCACCGCCGTAATCTCGACCTGGCCGTAGGTACCTTGGCTAAAGGGCTGACGATCGATGGGCAACCGCCCCAGGGCCAGCTCAAACCGATTGCCCACCAGACTGACTTGCTCGGCGGGCACCACATCGTCGTAGACCGTGACGTAACGCAGGCGGCGATCGTCTCGAGGATCACCATTGGCCACCTTCAGGGTGAGCCGAAACTCCGTATTGACATAGGCCGATTCTGCCGCCAGGTCGAGCACTACGGTTTTGAGATTGGCTCCGTGACCCTGCACACCGCCCCAGGCCAGGCGCGTGGCTTCGCTGGCCCGCACCGCGTTACTAACGGTAATTGTCATCTGCCCATCTTGTTGACGGGTGGTGTAGTCAGCCCAGAGATCGTCAGAGAACGCTGCCATCAGCGACCCGCCGGGCTGAATTTCAGCCCGCACCTGGCTATTGCCAAAGCTGCCTAGGGGGCGGGGGGCCTGCCAGTCGAGGCTGACTGAACCTTCCACCCGCCCGGTATATTCTCTGTAGATATCGTTGACCTGCGAACCCGCAGACAATAGAGCCTTTGCCCCTGATTTTTCGACCCATAGGTTGCGAGATAGCTGGACCGGCTGGCTGGCTAGGCTCGATAAACTGATTGAGGTGGTGGGAGTCTCAGGTTGTAGTGGCTCCAGTTGGTTTACAATCGACAGTTGCCCATCAACACCGACGGTGCCGTCCCGGCCAACGTCGCCGCTGTTGCCGCTGTGACCATCGCGACAGCTGTAGCGGATATTTTGACAGCTGTAGTCGGGTTGTCCGGGAGTACCCGTACAGGTTTGAATGTCCCAATCGCGGCGATCGCAGCGGCAGCCCAGGGCCCCGTTGCCACCCCGACCACCCCGGCCAGAGCGACCACCGGCGGCATCGACCAAGAGCTGTTGGAGCGCAGCGCGATCGCTAAAGTACACCGTCAGATCGCCGCCGTTGCCGCCATTGCCACCGCGACCGCCATCGCCGCCATCGCCGCCGCTGGGGGCACGCAGGTTGTAACTCACATCGTAGGGCTGACCACCGCAGCGAGGCCGATAGCCGTTTTCACCGTTTTCACCGTTTTCACCATCGCTGCCCGTTAGGGTAAAGCGAGTAAACGCACCATCCACCACGGTGGTTTGGCTCTGGCCCGGCACGCCATCTCGCCCGGGTCGCCCAGATCGACCGTTGCTGCCATGGCTGCCGTAGGTGCGAGTCTCCTGGGCCCAGGCCACCATCGAGCAGCCGTTGAGGTTGGGCAACGGTAGCGTAGCTGCTAGGCCAATACTAAGAGGCATCAGGGCTACAGCAAGCGCGCGTTTCATCATCAGGTTTCAATGTCCAAAACTGCCCTGAGCCTAGCCAAAACGGCTGCTAACAGGAGAGCCAATGTGCCAGATTCACCCTGCGATCGCAGGCCTGAAAAACGTTGAGCTTAACGACGTTTACTCCATAACCGATCGTCCCTAATCATCGGGCGGAAATTGCAGCTTCACCTCGCCCGATTCGCTGACAAAAACATTGCCACCCAGGGCCTTAATGCGATCGATCGCCTTTTGCCGAGTGCCGTCATCAAAGGCATTGGCAAACACACTGGCCCAAGCGCTCACCTGCGCCTGCTTGCTCAGCGGATTATTGGCTAAAAAGTCTGCCGTGCGCTGAGAACTCTCGGCAATAATGGCTGCGTCGGGGTGTGCCGACTGCCGCGCCCAGTCTGCCGCTGTTTGGTAAGACGTTTGGGCCGCCGCTCCATCTCCTAGGTACAGCAGTTCATCGATGCCGCGATAGCGCCAGATATAAAAGCTGTCGTCAGGTAGGGTTGGGGTCAAGTGCTCGAGGCCGTCAGCGGTAATCGCCACGGCTCTTTCTGGCCGACCGGCAAAATTGCTGACGCTTCCCGACAAGAACAAATAAAAATTTCGATAATACGGATCGTTGGCAATGATGATCTCAAAGAATTCGGGGCTGAGACCGTAGCCAGTGCTGGCTCGCGCCTGATCGTCACCAAAGTACTGTAAAAACCGGAGAAAAAACCAGTCGGCTACCAAATTGTCGAATCCAAAGGCAGGCATTTTTTGCGCCAGCGTCAGGGTTGTAGCCGTCGCTTGCGCCTGTTGCTCCAGCCCTGGCGCCGTGGCATGGCTATCCTGTAAGGTCGCTAGGCGCTGGCGCTGGAGTACCACCAAGCTAGATACCACGACTACTGGCAACGCCACCATCCATAGATTTTTCAGGAGCCATCGAGGCGATCGGCGGGATGAACTGGATGAGAGCACCATGGTGATCAGGCAAACCTAAGAAACGTATAGACACCGCTTCAAGCTAAACGGGAGTTCTAAAATTAAGTCTACCCACTCTGGCCAAGGCCGCTGGCTAGTCGGTCAATCTCTGGCACCCAGGCTGTAATTGGCAGGCTGACCAAATCATTCTCACCGCTTCTTTGCTCGGTTTTGGCAACACATCTATGACTCAAGATACATCGCCGCAAAACCCCTCTTCTGTTCCCTCTCTGGGCCAGTGGCTAGGGGCCATAGGTTTATTGACTGTCATCGTTATGACCTGGCTGCCCCATAGCTATTTGCGCATGGTCAGCTGGCCCTGGGCACTGGTATGGCAGCTGGGGTTTTTAGCCATTGGAGTTGGGCTCATCTGGCTGCTACGCCAGTTCCAGTTCCCCTTTCGCCCCTTAGGGCACGGGTTTGACTGGGCTGTGGCCGTCACCGGAGCTATTCTAGTCATTTGCAGTTTGGCCAGTGACTTTCAAGTCGTGGCCCTGTGGAATGTGATCTTAGCTACGTACTATTTTTTGGCCCTGTACGCTGGGGCCAACTGGCTCAGACAGGCAGCGGTGCAAGGGACTCAGGTGGCCCTGCCGATGGTCGGCACAATGCTTGGCACGGCAATCATTTCTCTGGGGCTCTGGCGGCCTGGGGCTGGGGCTGAGCCAGACAATGCTTTCTCTGCGGCCCTGCGCAATGCTATGCCCTTTGGCCACCACAACTTTGTCGGCGGCTATTTTGCCCTGGCGCTGCCGCTGGCTTTGGCCGGTGTGATGGCGTTTAGCGGCTGGCGACGATGGCTGGCGGCGGCGACGACTGCCCTCACTGCGATCGCCCTCTATGTCAGCGGATCGAGGGGAGCTCTGCTAGGGATTTTGGTGTGGCTGGTGGTCGCTATAGTGGCCTTTGTGTTTGGCTCTACCGGCAAGAACAGGCCTCGTCGCTTACTGGCAGGGGGGCTGGGAGTGGTCTTGGCAACAGGCCTTTTGGCCAGTAACTCGCGAGTTCGCAGTTTGCTGGGGGGGATAGATTTGGCTGACCCTTCTGGCTTTGTGGTCAGTGATGGGCCCCTGCTCGATCGCTACTTTATGCTCAAATCAGCCCTCAATATTTTTAGCCATCGGCCCTTGGTGGGGGTGGGGCCAGGTGTCATGAGCCGGGTCTCGAACCTCTATCGCCCGATCGCTGCCGGTCTAGGTCTCGATCACTCTCAACAGTTGCACAACACGCCAGCTCAGCTGTTAGGTGAACTGGGGGTAGGGGGCATCGGGGTCTACCTTCTGTGGCTCCTTCTGGTGGTGCGGCTTTGGCTGCATCTTAATCGCACTGTGCACAAGACCTCCGATCGCTGGCTGCTCCACGGCACAGGCGGGGGGCTGTTGGCCTACGGTGTCTCCAGCCTGACCGACTACCAACTAGAGAATATTGGCATTTCGATGGCGCTAGTAGCCATGGTGCTCATCCTGCTGTGTCTGGCTAACTCGACTGAAGCACCTGCGCCCCAACCCATGGGTGCGGCGGCGCGACGCTATCTCAGCCTAGGCTTGCTCGGCTGGCTAGCGATAACAGGCTATCTCTGGTTGATGACAGATTTGGGCTTTTGGTTCGGCGATCGCGCCCTCTATCGGGCTCAACAGGGCGATGTAGCGGGCTCATTGCAGCAGCTCTCTGCGGCCACCGCCTTTGCCCCCTGGGACCCTACTTACTCCGCCCTAGCTGGGCAAGACCTCTATCGACTGCTGCCCCTAGTGCCTGCCGATGAGCAAGCGGCGGCGCGTCGAGACACTGGCATAAATTTATACAATGCTGTCAAGACAGCGCCCAACGATGCCTGGTTCAACTACAATCTGGCAGCTTTTCTGCTGCCCCAAGACCCGGCAGCGGCGGGGGCCTATGCCCGTCGAGCCGTGCAGTTGTTGCCCCGGCAAAAGAGCTTTAGTCGCTACCTGCTGGGGCAGACCTACCTGGCCCAGGGGCAGATCAACGAAGCCGCGATCGCCTTTAGCCTCGAAGGCATCGGCCAACCCGAGTTTTTAACCCTGCCCCTGTGGCAGCAGGGCGCGTTGGCTCCGCTTCAGGCCCCGGTGGTAGACCAGGCCCTGACCTACCACCAGCGGGTACTAGAGGCCGCTTCCCCCGCCGACCCGACCTATGCTACCTTCTATGACCAGGCGACGCTGGTGCGCTGGTGGCACCGCCGCCCCTTACTCAACTCAACCCCAGAGTTGCTTAGGCCCATCACCCAAGTGCTGCTGGCGTCAGACCAAAGCACCGAGGCTGCCTTGGCGATCGCCAACCAGGCCCTAGACCAAAACCCTCAAGATCAGGCAATGTTGTTGCTGCGGGCCTGGCTCGACCCCGAGCAGTTTGCCCCAGCCTATCTGGCGCAAACTGACCTTGCCCCAGCGGATCAGCAACGGCTAGCCGCATCGCTGACGCAATATCGAGATCTGCGATTGTGGCTGACTTCCCAGGCCACCTCTAGGCCCCTGACGGGCCGCAGTTTACTGGGGCTAACCTACCGCAATCGCTATGCCCAGGGCATTGACCTGATTGCACCCCTCGATGGCTTAGATCAGTGGATAGTGCCGGGGCTGCTAGGGTTATTTGGCGATTTACCCCGAGAGTTTGTAGCCCTCGACCAAACAGTAGAAGCGATTCAAACCGAGCAGTTAGACCTGCCCAGTGCGGCCAACAACCACTTTGAGATTGTGGCCCCACCCCCCTTGCCAAAAAACTTTTTTGAGGGGGCGTGATCGCTGGTTAAGACCAAGTGGGTAAGTTAAACCCAGGCGCAAACAACACCTCTACCGCCTAACCCTCAAGGAGACAAACACCAATGAAAACTTCTCTAAAAGCTAACCTGCTCAAGCACCTGATTACTAAGAAAGAAGAGGGTGGCTTCACCCTGATTGAACTGCTGGTTGTGATCATCATTATCGGTATTCTGGCGGCTATTGCACTGCCTTCTTTCCTCAACCAGGCCAACAAAGCGCGTCAATCTGAAGCCAAAACCTACGTGGGTTCTATGAACCGTGGTCAGCAGGCCTACCGTCTAGAAAACCCCGTGTTCGCACCTGGTTTTGTAGAACTGGCCATTGGCATTCCTTCTGTAACCACCTACTACACCTACACCATTCCTGCTGGTAGCAACGGCGCATTTGGTGCTTTGGCCTTTGCTGACAGAATTGACACTGCGCTGAAGAGCTACGTTGGTGCCACCCAGCTGACCTCAGGCACCGCCACTACCGAAGCAACTACTCTTGCCATCATCTGCGAATCGACTGCGGCTAACGTACCTGCTGGAACTGGTGCTGTTACTAACTTCACCTCTACTGCAAGCAGCAGCACCACCAATTGTAACACCGGCTGGAAGAAGCTCTAGGCCATTGCCTGAGGTTTAATTTCCACTAGTCGAAAAATAAGGAGCCGCTACTCAACCCTGAGAGCGGCTCCTTATTTTTTAATTAGTCTCTATGGCCATGGCCACAAAGGTATAGCGTTGTGCAAGTGAAACAAGTACACTCTGTTCCCTGTTACCTACTCCCTGTTACCTTTGGACTGTACTTAAGCAACATGAATAAGGCTGTAAGGCTGTTATTTTTTGATATCGCCAAATTTCGCTGAGACCGAGAGATTATCCCTGGTTAATGAATTGGCCTGATAGCGCTGACCCCACGGCGGCTGAGGTTCTTTATGATCCTGCTCAACCTGATCAAACTCCCCATTACCACCATCGACCTAGCCCCAGGCAGCCGCCTGCTGATTAACGATGTCACCTGGGAGCAATACGAAACCATGGCGTTGCTCCCAGCTAACGCCGCCGACAAGCTCCCCAACCTTCACTACTGAGCATCTGGCAGCGTAAAGAAAATCGTACTGCCGACATCAGGGGTGCTTTCGGCCCAAATCTCGCCGCCGTGGCGCTGCACGATATTTTTGCAGATCGCCAGCCCCAGCCCGGTGCCGCCCAGTTGGCGAGAGTCGGAGGCATCGACCTGCTGAAAGCTTTCGAATATGGTGTCTAGCTTGCTGGGGGGAATCCCCCGACCCTGATCTTTCACCCACACCAGGATGTCGTGCTCTCGTCTGGTAGCCCCCAGCCAGACGGTGGTGTCAGCAGGGGAAAACTTGATCGCGTTACTGAGCAGATTGGTAAACACCTGAATGATGTGGTCAGCATCGACCCAAACGGTGGCTGGCATGGGCTCAAGGGTGAGCAGAATGGTTTTGGCGTCAGCCATCGACTGCATGGCCTGTACGGCTTGGGACATCAGGTCGGTGAGGGGGCAGGTCTGCATCGCCATGGTGACTCGACCCGATTCGATCCGCTCTAGATCCAGCACGTCGTTGATCAGGCGGGTGAGGCGCTGGGTGTTTTTGAGGGCAATCTCTAAAAATTCCTGGGCTGGGGGAGGCATGACGCCCAGCTTTTGGCTGGCTAATAGCGATAGGGAGCCGTGAATGGAGGTCAGCGGAGTGCGCAGCTCGTGCCCGACGACGGAGACAAATTCGTCTTTCATGCGCTCGGTAGCTTTGCGATCGCTGATATCGTTGGTCAGCCCAAAAAACCCTTTCACCTCTCCCTGCCCATCAATCTCAGGAATGTAGGTGGTCAGCAGGCAGCGAGGCTGCCCGTCTGGGGTCGTCACTTCGGCTTCAAAACTGACCTGCTGGCCCGATAGCGCGGCCTCAATGTGGGGTTGGGCCTGCCCGTAGTAAGCCTCGCCCATGACCTCATGCACGTGGCGGCCCTGCAAATCCTCCAGGGGAATCCGATACCAGTCTGCGTAGGTGTGGTTGTTGAATAGATAGCGCTGCTCGCGATCGACCGAGCAAATCAGCACCGGCAGGGCGTTGGTTGTGAGTCTGAGCTGTTCTTCGCGACGCAGCAGAGCCGCCTCGGCCCGTCGCTGCTCGGTGATGTCTTTCAGAATGACCGTGAATAGCTGCCGTCCATCGTTGGTTTGGAGCTTAGAAATCGAGGCCTCTGCCGGAAACGTCTCGCCCGTTTTGCGTCGTCCCAATACGTCTCGACTGCGGTTGGCCATCTGCCGAGAGGTATCGGCGGCGGCGGCGAAATTTTGCACATGCCGCCGGTGGGCCTGCTGAAAGGCTTCAGGCAGCAGCATGTCGAGGGGCTGGTGGTGAACTTGGTTGAGGGTATAGCCAAAAATCTTTTCGGCCCCCTGGTTGTACATGACAATGCGCTGCTGACTGTCGATGGAAATGATTGCCTCGTCAGCATTGTCGAGAATGCCGGCCAGCTTTTGCTGACTCTCCCGCAGGGCGGCTTCGGTCTGAGTGCGATCGCGAATTTCCTGCCGCAGCTGCTGATTGGTCTGAATCAGCTCGTGGGAGCGCTGCTCGACCTGGGCCTCTAGACTGTCCAAGAGCTGGGCCTGGGCGATCGCTACGCCCATGTGGTTGGCCAGCTGCTGCAAGAGTTCAATCTCAAACGCTTCCCACTGTCGCGGGCGATCGCACTGAATCGCCGTCAGCAGCCCCCAGGGCTGGTCACCGACATGGATAACAATCTCGATACAGGCCTGGGCACCCCACCGCTTGAGGAAGGTGGCGCTGTCAGGCGACGGGCATTCCCGGGGTAGATCGCCACAGGCACAGGTTGAGGCACTGGTCTCTGGCCTCAGCTGGTGTCCCGCAATCCTCTGATGCAGGGCGGAGGGCAGCGTTTCCCCCTGGCGCAGCGACTCTTGAATGACCTGGCCAGTGGTTGGACTGTCGAACTCGATGATCAAGACGCGATCGCAGTCGAGCAGCTCGTGGACTTCGGTCGCGGCGGTTCGTAAAATTTCGCCGATTTCGAGCGACTCGCGAATTCTGCGGGTGATTTCGCTCAGCAGCCGGGCCTGCTGATATTGCCGAGCCAGGGTGCGCTCGATCTGGCGCTGCTCCGTCACGTCAATGCCGGTACCGATCACATACTCAATTGCGCCAGCCGCATCCTTTAATACCGTGTTAGACCAGCTAATCAGCCGACGGGTGTCATCCCTACAAAGCCAGTAGTTTTCATGCTGATTGGGGCTTTGGGTCTGCTTAACCTGTTGAAAAACAGCCTTCACCTCGGCCCGTTCTGCCGGTGGAATCAGCACATTCCAAATCTCCTGGCCGCAGACGTCATCGGCCCTGTAGCCCGATATGTGTTCACAGGCCTGGTTAAAGCGCACGATCTGGCCGCTGCGATCGAGCACCACCACTAAGGCACCCACCGTATCCAGCACGGCGGCAATGAAGTTGCGCTCCTGCCGCAGGGCTTCGTCGGTTTGCACCAGCTGCGCCGCCTGTAGCCCAAAGCGTTCCTCCAGCGATCTATGGGCCGCTTGCAGCACCTGCTCCAGGCGCTGACGCTCAGAAATCTCGGCTTGCAGAGCATCGTTGGTCTGCTGAAGCTGTTGGTTGGCCCTGGTTATCTCAACCGCCTGCGCCTCCCCCGCCTGCTGGAGCTGTTCAATTTCCGTCAGCAGCTCCAGCGGGTCTAGCATTTGCAGCAGGCTGGTCTGGGTCACAATCCCCGCCAGTTCACCCGCCTCATTGGCGACCACCAGGCGGCGGATATGTCGCTGCTGCATCTCTTGCTGGGCGGCCCAGAGGCTGTCCTGCGGAGACATTAAAAACAGGGGCGCACTCATCACAGTCTGGGCCATCGTCTGAGACAGCGACAGCCCCAGCGCTCGAAACTGCACGATGTCTCGTTCGGTCACAATGCCGATCGGCCCGTTCAGCCGCAGGCTACCCTGCTGTTTGACCTGGGTGATGACCACGCAACTCACCCGATGGTGAGCCATTTGCCGCGTCAGGTCGAGCAGACTATCGGTCGCTTTCGCCTGCACAACGGCTCGGGTCATCACCTCGCCCACGCGCCTGAGCTTGAGAAAGTTAAAGGGGTGCATGGCCCGTCGAATTGCCGTCTGAGTCACCAGACCGAGCAGGGCTCCGGCCCCATCGACAATCGGCAGCTGGCGAATCCGGTGCTGCCGCATGGCTGTCAGCACGGCAAACACGCTGTGCGCGTCAGAGCGTTTCAGCGTGATCAGGGGCTGGGTCATCACCTCGCCCACGGCAACAGTCCTTAGATTGATCTCTTCAGCGACCAGCCGCACCACGTCTCGCTCGGTCAAGATACCAACCAGCTGGCTGCCCTCGATAACCAGGGCACAGCCCGACTGGTATTGGCTGGCAGGCGGTACCTCCGGCCCCATTGCGCCCAGCTCACAAATCTGTTTAGAGGACTGGCTCATCTGCTCAATCACGGCCTCTACCGCCATCTCTGGCCCAACCACCAGGGGATGGTTGTCCAGAATCTGGTCAACATTTAGAAGCGACAATGCCTGGGGATATGCTGCTGGCATGTGGGGTTAAGCAATAGTCTTCGCAATAGTCTTCACAGATTCCTCAGATTTGTTCTCTAAGGTGAGAACTAAAGCAACTGGGATTAGAGCGTATGGAATTTCTCTACTGTTTTGCTAACGCCAGTTTGACTCAAAGAATACTTGATTATCTGCTCAGGCAGGTGCCGGCTGAGTCTGTTACCGTCATTTTCTTAAACGACCGATGGGTCTTACACATCAAGCTCAATTCAGCCACAGACCCTGAGCGCTGTGATGACTGCTGGGCCTTTTTAAACGAAAACGGCTTTCCCTACCATCCGAGCCCCAGCGTAGCGCTGGCTCTCCACGAGCTGGAGGCGGGCTATTCGCCCATCCAGGTGATGAACCGCTGCCACGTGTCCATCGTATCCCACGGTCACCCTCAGCCTGGGGAGGTGGATTGTTTTCAGGAGAAATTTGTGGCAGGTCTGGGCTACTGTCCGCAGAGCCTGGGCTAAGGTCTGAAAAGCTCGACACCCGGCAAATCATTGCAGGCGATTGAGAATTCGGTGGGGTAGCTCGGTGGCCATGGCCGATTTGTGAATAAAGTCATCGGCTCCCACATCAAAGGCCTGCTGCAAGGTCTGGGCATCTTCATGGACCGTCAAAAACAAAATTGGCAGGTGCCGCCACTGATCGTCGGCGCGCAGAACCTGGCACAGTTCTAGTCCGTTGGCCGTGGGCATTTCCACATCCAGCACCAGCAGCTGTGGCTTTACCCGCTCCAGGGTGTCCCACAGCTGGGCCGGATCTGCCAAGGTTGTAACCCGCATTCCCCAGGGCACCAGGAGCGATCGCAGCAGCTCTAGAACCTGGGCATCGTCATCGACCACTACAATGTCGAAGGCCGCACCGCCTACCCGCACGGCCTGCTGCACGGCCTCAATCACATGGTGGGGCGAGGTGGAGCTGGGCAGCAGGCGATCGGCCCCCAGCTGCACCAGGCGCAGGCGCAGCTGAAAATCACGGCTGTCGGTGATGACCAGCACCGGAATTTGAGCGGACCGCTGGGCGATCGCCCCCAGCAGCTCCATCCCTGCTTCGGCATGGGGTTCATCTATCCACAACAGTGCCGCCGTGGGCGGCTGAGCCTGTAGAATGGCGTGGGCCTGGGTCAGGCTGGCGGCTACCATAGCGCGAAGGCCCGCCTCCCCTGCGATCGCCGCCACCCGCTGACTAAACGAGTCTTCGGCCCCAGCAATGAGCAACTGGGCCGTACTCGCGATCGGCGCGGCGACCTCTCCCGGGCTGGTCTGCCGCGACAGGTTCTGGCGTAGACGCTGTACGAGCTGAAACACCTGAGCCGTCTGGTGATCATCGAGAGGCACAGTCAGCTGAAGCAGCTGCTCCAGCTCGCGGGCAATCTGCGACCCTTCGGCAAAGCCATAGCAGCCGAGGGACCCCGCTAGCTTGTGGGCCTGGGAACGGCCTGCCTGCTGCAAATCGGTACTCAGCAGGCCATCATCCATCGCCGCTGCCGTTGCCTCCAGAACGCTCAACCGCTCTTGCATGGTGCCCTCGTGGGTTTGCCAAGCTTGCGCTAGCGCGGCCTTTATGTCCGCTAGGGTCGGCTGGCGATTGTCCATAGCAGAATTGGCTGAGTCTAGGGTCGCATCAGCCTCCAGGGGATGCAGCCGGTACCCCACCCCGTAGACCGTCTCGATGAAGGTTTTCGGGGCTCCGCCCGCCTTGAGCTTTTGCCGCAGCCCCTTGATGTGGGTCCTCACCGCATCCCCACTGGGCGGATCCTCAAAGGACCAAATATCGTCAATAATGGCATCAAGGCTGAATACCTGAGCTGGATGCCGCAGAAACAGCTCTAGCAGCGCATACTCCTTTGGCGTGATGTGGAGCTGATGGTCGTCGTAAAACACCTCGAAGGTGCTTGGACTGAGCCTCAGGCTACCCCAGGTCAACTCAGCGGTCGCCCCGGGACTGTCTCGGCGTAAGAGGGCTCGAATGCGCGCGCACAACTCTTCAAAATCGAAGGGTTTGACCACATAGTCATCAGCTCCAGCATCCAGTGCCTGTACTTTATCGGCGCTGTCATCCCGGGCCGTGAGCATCAAAATTGGCGCGGTGATGCCCTGCTGGCGAAACTGTTGACAGAGTGAGATACCTTCGGCATCGGGCAGTAGCCGATCTAAGACAATCAGATCATAGGGAAAGAGGGCCAAAAACTCCTGAGCCATCTCGCCGTTGACGGCAATGTCAACGGCGTAGCGCTGCCTAATTAAACTTTCCGCCAGCGTTGCCATCAGGGCTTCATCATCATCAACCAGCAGTATGCGCATGGCTCAACCACGATATTGTCTCGGCACGATCATGTCCTGAGTGATGTAGACCCGTTACTCCGCTCTCTGATCAAATCGTTGACCTAGCCTGAGGTCGAGTCGGGAGCTTCGGTTAGTTGTCAACGCAGTGGAATCGTTGGGTAGAGTATGCACCGGGCTCACAAGTTCCTCAAATACATCTATGTTGCCAGCTAAATGGGGATAACGCTCATTGGATACCTCCGTGACCTCGCTCTGCGCAACGCGGTTTACTCAACCAGTCCATTAGCACCATACCTAGCCATCGCCATCCAGGTTTAAGGCGTAGCCTACCAGGCGATGGCTAGGGTCGCCCGGCGTTGCCCAGGGGGCCAGACAGCGGGGCGCACCGCAGAACTGTCCCTTGATCCGGTTACCCCAGAGCGCTTGGCCCAGTTGTAGCAGGGATGGCGAAGCTGGCTGCCAAGCGCGATCGCCTGGCAGCTGTGATGCAAGCGCGATACCCATAGCTTTCAATATAGAGCACTGGAAACGGCCACCTTAGTTGCTATTTTGAGCCCCAGGCCCGGGCAGTAGCCAGGCAGATTGGAGGAGGCTAGAGACATTGCGTTGGCGCAGACGGAATAGCCGACAGGGGTATCAACAACATCTCGATAAACCGTAAAGTTATTTAAACTCTGAGCTGCCAGTTCTAAAATCTGATATTTCAACGACTGTGGATGACCAGGCAGCTAGCCTTCGTTTCTTCTAGAAAATGTCATCAAATCTTGGTATTTTATTATTTGGGGAGGGCCGCTCGCGATCGCTTTCCAAATCCCATAATCCTTTTTCAAAGCGAGTTTTAGCCGACATTATTCCTCCTGTGTAAGGCCCGGCCATATATTTTCTTAATAGTCATGTCTATAGACCAGCTCATTTTCGACTGGCCTAAGCCGATCGAAAATGAGCTGGTCAAGGTAGCTCAAGTTTTAAAGTTAAGATCATTTCCTGTAAAAACAGGTCATCTGTACTGAAGAAGATACCCTTGATTTACCTGTTTTTTGGCAGCATGGTTTTGCTGAAAGAAAAAAATAATGTAATCTTGGCATAGTGTTTTGTTCCCTGAATCAAACATGTCTCAGCAGACATGTTTGAAAGTTTTCTTTAATTCTAAGAACATACTGAGGTGAACTATGAAACTCACGTTTTCAAAACGCGCAGGGTATTTAGCCACAGGCTGTTTGGCCGGGTTTACGGCCTCCATGGCGTTTACCCCAATTCTCTCAGTCTTTGCCCAGATCGATGAGCTGAGATCAAGTGATGATTTATCTGAGGTACAGGCTTATATCCGTAGCTGCCGAGAAGTTATTCCGGTCAATGGCTCTGTCGCAGTTTACGACAATACTGAACTCGCTGGTAAGCCCGCAAACCAAATAGGCACGATCAACGTAGGCACCCCGATGCATCTGACTGGTGTAGTCCGAGAGGTGGATGGCAGTCCTACCGCAGCTCAGGTTTACATGCCCTACCGTCGGTTTGCAATGTATCAGCCCGTGGGCTGGGTTGATGCCAGTCAGATTACAGAGTGCTAATCAGCATTGCCCTTCATGGCCTATGGATGGGCTGAGCGTCGTAAATAGTCTAGACACACCCTGAAGATCGGAAGATGCCTAGTACTCTGAGGCGGCAATAACCCAGCTGTTTACTCACGCGGAAACCCTTATGAGACCTGGGGTTCCCGTTCTGCCTCTGCCTTCTTACTTCTGCTTTTCGGTACTAGACTATTGGATTAATTTCATTATTCACTGTAGAAGGTCTCCAGGCTGTTGCGATCGCCCACAAACCGCCAGTGCCAGGGCTCAAAGGCCACCCCCTGAAAATTGTCGGGCGGAAACGATAGCTCATAGCCAAAGCGCACCGCATTTGCTTCCATCCATTGGTACGCGGCGGTATTGCCAAAGTCCGTGTTCAAATGTGTGCCGGGCTGAGTAGCGTCACCCACATCGATGGCATAGCCTGTGTGGTGCTCGCTGTAGCCCGGTGGCGCACTGACCTCAGCTCGGGTTTCGGGGTCTTGGCCACGTTCGGCCTTGAGCTTAAAGAATATCGCCTCCTGCTCCCCATGGGATCGAAACCCCGACAGGGGCACCAGGCGAATGCCATCCTGGGCCGCCGCCCCGGCCATCGCCTCGAACTGGGCGGCGGCGGTAGCCCGCAGGCGAATGCTGGGGTTAGCGGCTAGCGCAACCAGCTCTTCTGCTGGGGCCTCATCAAAGGCGCGATGGCCCAGCAGCAGCTTGCGGCCAGAGGGCGCCAGCTGCACCGCGCGATCCAGATCCGTCGCCTCAGGTTCGGCCTCATCTCCCCCGGGTGGGTTGACCATGGCCTCGAAGGGTTGGTTAAATTCCGCAGTAGAGTATCGGGTGGTTTGATACCAGGCTACGCTGCCGCCCGCCGTCAAAGCCAACAGCGTTAGACCAGTGAAAACAGCGGCACGACGCAGCCACGACGGCGACGCTTGCTCCGCAGCATAGAGGGGTACATCGCGGGCAGCTTGGGGAATATCGTCAAGGGGAGGCATGGTAACTCGCAGGTACCCAGCAAAACTCTACCAATTATGGCCCTAAGACGGCACGATGGTGATCAGACTCAAGGCTATTTTGACTAGCTCTAGAGCTAACCTGGCCTATACTCACCTATGGCCTCTTCCGATTCAACCAACGCCAGGGGCTGCTTTGACTATGGATCAAACGCCTCTCGCTTACCGGCTGGCACTGGGGTGACGCTAGCTTTAGGCACTGTTGCGCAGGGGGCAAAGCTTTGTTGCCACCGTTAGGAATGTTGTTGCGCCTGTACCTTCCCATTGGGGCGGGCATCGGAGCGGGATTGGCCTTGGGCCTGGTGCTGTCTCGGGTGAGCCCCCACCGGGGTACGCCCCAGGGGCTTGATTTTCGGGTATCTCTAGGCCTGGGTAAGTTTTTGTTTTGGGTCGGCATCCCCCTCAGCATTGTGGGCTTTATGCGGCGAGCTGACCTATCGGGCAATCTCTATCTGGCCCCCGTTGTGGCCTGGGCCGCGATTTTATTGGGGCTGCTGTGTAGTCGCCTCTGGATTTCAACCAATCGCCTGCCCTGGGCACGCCCCACCCAGGGCAGCTTTTCGCTGGCCTCGATGTTGGGCAATACCGGCTACATTGGCTACCCAGTAGTGCTGCTGTTACCTCAGTTGGGGGTTGGGGCATTTGGTTGGGCGCTGTTCTACGATGCCCTGGGCACGCTGCTAGGCTCCTACGGTCTGGGAGCCATTTTGGCCGCTGAAATGAGCCAGCAGCCCCAGCCCTCGGGGCAGCTGTGGTTAAATCGGCTAAGGGCGATAGGGCAAAACCCAATTATTCTCGCCTTTGCCCTGGGGCTAGGACTCAAAGCCCTCGCGTTGCCCCCCTGGCTCGATCAGCACCTGTACCACCTGGCCTGGGCTATCGTAGTGCTGTCACTGGTATTGATGGGGTTACGCATGCAGCAGATTCGGAGCTGGCAACATTTACCCCGCGCGGCGGTGGCCATTGTGATAAAGATGCTGGTGCTACCCCTGGTGGTGGGGCTGGGGCTGACGGCCCTGGGCATAGACGGTACCCCTCGCCTGGTGATGACGCTGCAGGCCGGTATGCCCTGCGCCTTTTCTAACGTGGTGTTGGCTGAGGCCTACAACCTAGACCGCGATCTATCGGTAACCTGTGTGGGGCTCAGCTCTGCCGTGCTGTTGTTGACGTTGCCCCTATGGCTGTGGACATTTTCTGGGGGAGTGATGCCATGACAAACCAATGGTTGGCACTGGTCTGTGGCCCTAGGCTGGGGCAGGTTAGCAGCCTGGTATTGATCGGCGGTTTGATGCTTGAGTCGCCTGGTCTGGGCTTTCGACCGGTACTTGCCCAAGCAATGCCGACTGTAGCTAATCAGTCTGCCCCTAAGACCATCCTGCGGCCTGGCGATCGCGGCCCTGAGGTGAGCCAGTTGCAGCTGGCCCTAGGGGCATTGGGGCTTTACTCAGCCGCCGCCGACGGTATTTATGGGGTCGATACAGCCCAGGCCGTGCGATCGCTACAACGGCAGCAGGGCCTCACCGTCGATGGTATTACCGGTGGTCAAACCTGGCAGGCCCTAGCCAATGCCCAGCGTCGTCTCACGCTGCGACTACCACCGCCCATTCTCAGCGCTCAGCTGGTCAGTTTCACGCCTCTAACCGTAGCTCAGCCCGCCCCACCGCCTTCAGCTATTTGGTTGGCGCTGATGCCCCTGGTGCCTATCAGCGGCGGTGCCCTGACCTGGTTCCAGCGCCGGTTGCGGCGGCAACGCAAGCTGCGTCGCCGCCTGGCCCAGCGCCGTCTACCTCGCTAGAGGGCATGGGCCCGGGTCTGCTCGCCCTATGGCCCCATGGCAGACACGGTTCAGCCATCTGGTTGCCAACGACCCACAAATATAAAGAAAAAGTACAAAATTATCCCTTTGTCTTCAATTTAGAGGGCAGTATAAACAGGCTCGGTTTCGCCTTGAGGCCTGTGCTTTGCCGTGTTGTGCAGGCGGTCTGCCGCCTGAGAATAATGCAGAGTGCTGGGATTGGGTTAAGTGTTAGCTTGAGAGCATCGATACCAGTCGCGTCCCCTATGCCCTGGCTCCGCTCCCTGGTGACTGGAACCCCGGCTAGTTGTCTAAATTATATTCTGGAGATTTTTATGCTGACTGTTGCTGACATCATGACCCACGCCGTTGCGACTATTGCCAGCGGGGCCACGGTTGCCGATGCCATTGAACTCATGCAGCAGCAATATATTCGAGCGCTTTTGGTTGAGCATCGTACCCAAGACATGCCCTTTGGCATGGTAACTGAGCGCGATATTGTCTATACGGTGGTAGCTCGGGGCCACGCTCCTGAAAATGTTCTGGTGCAGGATATTATGCGGCAGCCCTGCATTGCCCTAGACCCTGATATGACTATTCAAGAAGCCTCCCAGGTGCTCTCCGATACAGGGCTACAACGGGCGCCCGTAGTCCAAGCCGGAAAGCTCCTCGGCGTCATCTCAGTTACCGATATTCTGATGCGAGGCATGCCGGTACCAGCGCTGAGGCGATAGGCAGGTAGAGAGGTGAAGCGGATGATACCCGTTCTCACCTGCCCCATCCTCTGGCCTGCCTCACCCTCCCCAATCCTGCCCCACCGGAGCACGATGAGCCAGTTCTGTCAGTATCCGCAGGCGATCGCGAATCTCATCCGTCAATGCCTCGGCTGCGTACCGCCAGGCCCAGTTCCCTTCAGAGAGGCCAGGGGTATTCATGCGGCAGTCACTGCCATAGCCCAGCACATCTTGCAGCGGCACGATCGCCTGGTTAGACACCGACATCAGCGCCAGCCGGATCATCGTCCATTGAATGCCTTCGCCGCTAATGCAGCCCACGTACTGCATCAGGCGATCGCGCTCGTAGTCAGGCATTTTGTCGAACCAGCCCACCGTCGTGTCATTGTCGTGGGTGCCCGTGTAAATTACGCTGTTGGTCACACAATTAAAGGGCAGATAGGGGTTGTCGCTACCGCCCCCAAAGGCAAAGTGCAAAATCTTCATGCCCGGAAACCCAAACTGATCCCGCAGGGCCTCCACCTCCGGCGTAATTACCCCCAGGTCTTCGGCCATAATCGGCAGCTTGCCCAGCTTTTGCCGCACCGTCTCAAACAGCTCGGCACCGGGAGCTTCAATCCACTCCCCGTTCATAGCGGTGGTTTCTCCCGCCCGTACCCCCCAGTAGGCCTGCAGGCCCCGGAAGTGATCGACGCGAATAATATCGACGTAGTCGAGCAGGGCGTTAATGCGCTGAATCCACCAGTTGAAGTTGCGTTTTTGCAGTTCGTCCCAGTTGTAGGTGGGGTTGCCCCAGAGCTGCCCGGTTTCGCTGAAGTAGTCGGGCGGCACCCCGGCCATCAGCGCCGGGGCCAGGGTTTCGTCATCAAGCATAAAGTTGTAGGGAAACGCCCACACATCGACGCTGTCGTGGGCCACATAGATGGGAATATCGCCAATGATCTGAATTTGGCGATCGCGGGCATACTGCCGCAGCGCCTGCCACTGGCGGTGAAACTCAAACTGCAGAAACTTGTGGCAAAAAATATCGCTGGAGAGCTTTTCACGCCATTCAGCCATGGTCTCAGGGTGCCGTCGGGCTAGCGGATCGGGCCATTGGGTCCAACCGGCACCGCCGTGGGCATTTTTGAGTGCCATAAAAAAGGCAAACTCATCGACCCAAAAGTGGCAATCCTGACAAAATTTCTCTAGGGCCGTCCGATCTGCCTCGGTCGCGACCTCATGAAAGCGACTGGCCGCCCGCTCCAGCAGATGCATCTTGCCCGGAATCACGTCGTCAAAAGCCACCCGATGAGCCGACAGGTGCTCCAGATCGTGGAGTTCGTCAGGGTAGAGCAACGAGCGATCGCACAGCTGCTCCAGACTAATCAGTAGCGGGTTGCCCGCCATCGACGAGTAGGACAGGTAGGGCGAATTGCCGTGCCCCGTGGGCCCCAAGGGCAACACCTGCCACAGCTGCTGTTTGGTATCGGCCAAAAAATCGACAAATCGGTAAGCTTCAGACCCTAAGTCGCCGATACCAAACCGACCGGGTAACGACGTAGGGTGCAGCAAAATGCCACTGGCTCGGGGAAAGGGCATAGATAGCTCAATTTAATTCCAGTTGACTCTAACATGGCCCATGGGAGCCAGTCGGGTACTCAGAGAGTTATTTTGGTTTCATCAACATCCTGTAAAGTCATCCTTCATGACCGCCTACCGCAACCCGGCTCCCACCGTCGATATTGTTATTGAGCTGCTCCACCATCCCCACCGCCCCATTGTGCTCATCGAGCGCCACCATGAGCCCCTCGGCTGGGCCTTGCCCGGCGGCTTTGTCGACTATGGCGAAAGCGTCGAAACTGCCGCCCGCCGCGAAGCCCTCGAAGAAACCAATCTCACCATCGATCTCGTCGAGCAGTTGGCGGTTTATTCTGACCCCGCCCGCGACCCGCGCAAACACACCCTCAGCATTGTCTTTTTGGCTACCGCCACTGCCGACCCCATCGCTGGCGACGATGCCAAAACCGCCGCCATCATCAACCCCTGGGATATACCCCAGCAGCTTTGCTTTGATCACGATCGCATTTTGCGCGATTATTGGCAGTACCGCTTCTACGGCCAGCGCCCCCGATTTGGCAGTGGGTGAAAGAGTAGATGAGTAGATGAGTAGATGAGTAGATGAGTAGATGAGTAGATGAGTGGATGAGTGGATGAGTCTAGACTTAGACAAAGCTCTGCTACCCCGTCACACTGTCACTCGCCCACCCCTCCACCC
>NZ_JADEWX010000335.1 GCF_015207395.1 Nodosilinea sp. LEGE 07088 | reverse complement strand
GGGCAGGGGAGCAAGAGAGTGAGTTTGAGATTGATCCGTTGTTACAAACGGAGAGTTGGTTGTGTTTGTCGGTGACGCAGGAAAAAGACAATGGCGAGACGACGGGGTATCGGACCTTCTGGTCTTATGTCACCCCTGCGGCTCTGGCGGAGGGCATTCCTGACCAGGAAAAACTCACCGAGGGCATTACCCAGTTCTTTGCCGATCTGGTGGGGCATCAGCTTGACCCCATTGCCCAGACGTTTGCCTCCGACACCGTCGGGGTGGTCTCCCGCTTCTTCAAAGAATTGGCTGAAGCCGACCCCGATGAGATCTTTGGCAACGACGCCGACGAATCCCCCACCGTCTTTGCCGCCATGCTCGACTTCTTCACCAAAGACGACTGGTCTTTCCTCCGCATTCAAGGCGAACCGGCCCTGCGGCTGGCCTTCGAAGGGCAAAACGGTTCCTGGAACTGCTACGCCAGAGCCCGCGAAGAGGCCCGGCAGATGGTCTTCTACTCCCTCTGCCCCTTCACCGCCCCCGAAGACAAACGCGCCGCCGTCGCCGAATTCCTCACCCGCGCCAACTACGGCATGGTGCTCGGCAACTTTGAGCTGGACTTTGACGACGGCGAGATCCGCTACAAGACGAGTACCGTGCTGGAAGCCGGGGGGCAAAGGGGCGGGGAAGCAGAGGGAGTAATTCGGGAAATTGTCTATACCAACGTGATGATTATGAACGAGTATCTACCAGGGATTCAGGCCGTTTTGGATGAGGACGTTTCACCTGAGCAAGCTATCCACTTGGTCGAAGCAAAGGAGGCCTCACCAACTGTCATTTAGGTTAAGTTGACCAAGGGAAGAAAAGGCAATTTCTGGAGCATCAAGATTCTAAGCTAGTATCTAGAGATGCCAGGAAAGAATTAACTCCGAGCAAGCGAATCTGGTGGATAGCCATCGCTTCTCGTAACCCATCATCATCTCGCAAATCATTATCCCCAGAAACAATGACATTCGCGCTTCCATCGATCGCTGTTGCCAGCACGGGCAAATCTTTTGGATCACGACAATTGGGAGGGATAGTTTCCACCTCAACCCAAACAGCACGATGTCGCAACTGCTGCTCAAGGCGATTTGCTTGATTTGGGTCGATCTGCTTCCTCAACCGTGGGCGATTCCACACCTCATGAAATTCATCCATCAGCGGTGAACTCATAATGAGCTGAAATTTATCGGCATTAAAGGCTTCTAAGACAGGCAGCGTGACTCGCCCTTTCAACAAAATACGAATCCAAATATTCGTATCAATTACGACCCGTAATTTCATACCGAGTGGGGTTGCTGCCGTACCACTTTAATTTCAGCCAGGATGTCATCATCAGTAATCTCATCGTTAGCCGGTTGAGCGTATAGCTCTTGTATCAAAGCCGTTAGGTCTGAGCGCAAATCCATCTGGATTAGCGCCGTGGCTAATTGTTCTCGCTCCTCTGGCTGCAACCGTTCCACAGCCATAATAAGCTGTTCCAGCGTGATCGGGATGGATATCATCTCTGTCTATGGCTGAGTAACGCTAGATCTTATGCTAGCAGCTAGCAAGCGGATCGGGCGGCGGAGAGTGGGGTAAAGCTTGCCAGATATTGGCGTTGCAATCATCAACGACCTTTTTTTGCTTCACATCACACACGACTATGACCTGACTTTGCCTGACCAAAATGAATGATATACCTAATACATACCAGGAAGCCAGTTAGCCAGGGTGAATAGTTACTGTTCACCCTTTTATTTCTCCATTGAGAAGTATTTAAGAATTGGCCCTTTGATAATCATTTTTTGGATGCTGCGATCTTGCAGTAGACACACAGCCGTGCGCTCCTGAAGATGAGCTGTCGGTAGCTGGGCCAGAAAAGGAGTGATATCGCTTGCAGTGAATTTTAGGACATTGCTATGCCGTTTACACTAAACGGAATTGGTACCACCTATTACGGAAAACGCGATTGTACTGCGGATGGTTCTTATGTTACTACCGAGTGGATGGTGTTTTTATATCTGCCTGTTTTGCCAATCGGTTCCTACCGAGTAATGCCGACTGAGCAAGGCGCTAATCTAATCTTTTATTACTCCACAAAGTATACGGTCAAGCAAGTTCCCCTTTGCTGGCCACAGGTTAGAAGCGGCTACATTGTTACCGGCTCAATTTTGGGTGTTTTAATGGCACCACTGGTCGGGCCAGCGATCGCTACCATTCCCCTGTCCAGCCTCATGATTGCGATATTACTGCTGTATGCGATCGCCTTTTTTCTCTTTCTAAAGCCCCAAAAAATTCCCAAAACACCCTCTGCTCCACCGACCAATGTCACCGTTGATTGTCAGCCTTACCAGGTATTGCCCAGGGGCAGGGGAGATGGGGAGCAGAGGAGCGGGGGAGATAGTTCAAAGAAAGCGCATAAAAAGCGTAATCTACCCGCCCTAGCCC
>NZ_JADEWX010000334.1 GCF_015207395.1 Nodosilinea sp. LEGE 07088 | reverse complement strand
ATATGCGCTCGGTCACGCGTCCGATAGGGAACTGTCTGAGCCTCCCGAAGTTCACTTAACGTGCGGTCTTCTTCCTCGGTCAAAATGATGCGTAATGGGGCGGGCATTTGAGGGCACTCTGGCTACCCTGCTATCTTACATTTAATCTCAACTGCCTACTTATGGGTGAGAGTGGCATACCCGAGCGAATGCGGGTCGGTCAGCGATCGCATTGGCGAGGTTTTGCCAGACAGCGCCCACCTCACCACTCAGCCCCCGCTAAGCTTTGCCGGCACTACCGAATAACCTGATTTTTTGGGCAATGATCTCTTGCATGGCACCCGTAGCGGCTTTCTGACAATCTAAGAGGTCGCTTTGAGAGTCTGTTTTTCCGTATTCTCGCCAAAATTGGAGATATTTTTGGCGGACTTCAGTGTTGACATTAAACTTGCAGACGCCCAATTCAATCGATCGCTGAATCATCAGGGCCGGTAAACCCGAAGCCCCGTGTAACACCAGGGGAATTTGGAGTCGCTGACGCACCTGGGCTAGACGCTCAAAATCTAACCGGGGTTCGCTGTAATACTCACCATGCACATTGCCGATGGTGACCGCGAGAAAATCTACCCCCGATGCGGCGACGAATTCCTTCGCCTGGTTGGGATCGGTCATCTTGGCTTCTTTTTCGGCCACCGTCATGCCATCTTCGGTGCCGCTGATTCTGCCGATTTCGGCTTCCACAGTAGCTCCCTTAGCATGGGCTAGAGCGGTCATTTCACGGGTGAAAGCGAGGTTGTCTCGAAAGGAGAATTTAGACCCATCCGCCAAGACCGATTGAATCCCTGCCTCTAGAGCCGTTTCGATGACAGCAGGTTCTTCACAATGATCGAGATGAACTGACATCGGGACGCTGGCTGAGTCGGCAGCTTCTAAAAAGAGGGCAATTAAGGGAGACCCCCCATATTTGAGGATATGGGGCAGAATTTGAATGATTGCCGGACTATTGTCGGCTTCAGCCGCATTGACCACGGCTTTAGCGCCTTCGAGATTATATAAATTGAAAGCACCCACGGCGTAGGAATACCTTTGAGCTTTCTCTAAAAGGTTCTTGGTAGAAGTCAGCATGAATTGGTTAACGTGCTTGTGAGGCTGACTATCAGCCTATAGGTATATTTCCCCTCTGTACATGGCTAGGGGGAAGAGAGCTGATTGCCTGACAAATTTTGCCGGGTAGGCTGGGTGAAACGGAGTGGAACTCAGCACCTGCCGTTAGTTTACATTTCATCTGCGTATCCCAGGTCTGTTCCCAATGGGTAATGCCTATGCAGTACCGTCGTGC
This sequence comes from Nodosilinea sp. LEGE 07088, assembly GCF_015207395.1. Lineage (GTDB taxonomy): Bacteria > Cyanobacteriota > Cyanobacteriia > Phormidesmidales > Phormidesmidaceae > Nodosilinea. Next base: position 1,153 of record NZ_JADEWX010000334.1, on the reverse strand, counting down.
GAAAACGGCAGGTGCCACTTATTTCTTCACCGTTGTCACGTTTAATCGTCAGCACCTATTCTGGGTTGGGAATGAAATCTTTCTGGAATTATTGGGTTTCCTTTGTCAATCTAACTATCAGGAGATCTGCGATCGCACTGGCTAAGGGTTTTGTGACTCACGATAGGGCAAGCAGTGATAAGCTCTCATCTTCATAAAATAATCTGCAATACCCCGCTGCCTGCTGAGATTGCAATCGACAAAGACAGAGATTGCGATGCCCTGCCTCAGATGTTGGGGGACAGGATATTGTTCAGCAACCTCGAAGAGGCTGAAACCTATGTTGAGGAGCAACGTCAAAAAATATAGGTAGTGCATTTTAGTAAAGGACAGAGGAAAAGCCCGCCTCTTCCCGTTGTGCCAATTTCTCTCTAACTCGGCGATTGTAGTCGTGGATAAACGTCCAGATCGCACCGATGTGATTTTCTAGCTTTTTGGAAAAGGACAGTGTCTTTCTCACCAGCCGGGAAATCCGCTGCCTTAAGGTGTTGTTCAGTCGTTCGATGTAGCTCGTCAAACCACTGTCTTTGCCGACGACAACATGCCGCTTGCTCGGAATCACGGTGACGTAGGCCTCCCAGTAATCGGTATAAACCTTGGCACACTGTCGATATACTGCCGGGATGGACCGCCATAGGGCAATCGCTGATTCCCGAGAGCGGTCACCGATATGGCAGCCGATGATCTCTCGGGTATCAGCATCGATCGCTACCCAGACCCACTGCTTGTTGCCTTTATGGTCGACAAACGACCAGAGCTCATCCATCTGCACCTTGAGCTTGCCTTTGGCCTTGGGGAGGACCTCGGCCACTTGGGGCACCGCGTCATAGCACGCGTTGACATAAGTCTGTAGCCAGCTATCAGAGACATCGGTGGCCCTGGCGATACCGGCTAGCGGAATTTTCTCCAATAGCAGTAGATTGACGAAAGCCCGAGTGTCCTTGTCTTTTGGCTTCCACTGGGGATCCTCGACGAATTGGCGGTTGCCTTAACGGGTGACAAGGGTACTCAACGTCATGCGGTACAGGGCTTTGAGACAATAAAGGGGACAAAAAATAGGGAGCCTCAGTGCAGCTCCCCTAAACCAATATGTTTCCTGCATCCTACCAAACCA
>NZ_JADEWX010000333.1 GCF_015207395.1 Nodosilinea sp. LEGE 07088 | reverse complement strand
ACCTCGTCTGCTGATACTGCCCTCCCCTTACGGGTTGAACATTCCGAGGCGGACATCTGCTTGAACACTAGCAGGGAAAGAACTTAGGAGTCCTTTCCAACTCCCCCGAACGACTTCGAGTCGCGCGCCTAACTCATTATTAGAAGGAAAGTTTCCACCTAAGATCCCCATACGGGTAAATAGGCTGAAATATTTCCGCCTAAGATGCTGTTTTGGGCAGATAGGTGGAATCACGTCTACCTAATACCCCGACATGGGTGATTAGGTAGACGTATTCAGTATAATAATTCTCCCAACTGCTGAGGGTTATCGGGGTGCGTTGGGGCGATCGCCCTGGAGTGTGGTTTCAAAAGTGTCGAGAGGTTTCGACGGGGGAGCGTTTACTGAGCCCCCGATTGAGGATGTGTCTGTTGGTAGGCGGGTCTAGCCCGAATCCGCTCCACGTATGCCGCGACTGTCGGTGAGGCGTCCTTCAACCAGCCAAACTGGATTGCAAAATCCAAAGTGCCACCAAATACTACGTCGGCTGCGGTAAACCGCTCGCCCATGACCCAACCGGATTTGGGGGTCATCGACTCCACTGTAGCTAGGCAGCGATCCATATCTCCCCAACCGACGGACTGAGGGTTGAAATCGGTGATTCCCAGCTGAGCGACCGAAAACATCGGTTCAAGGGTCGTCCCAGGAAAGAAAAGGTAGCGGTAGTAACGCGCCCGATCAGGGGAACTCACTGCCGGGGCAAACCCTTTGTCAAGGTACTTGTCAGCCAAATAAGCACAGATCGCTGCAGTCTCAGTCACGATCCTGCCCTCGTCCTCAAGCGCTGGAACCTTTCCCATGGGGTTGATGGCGCGATATTCCGGCGAGTTATTCTCGCCTGCGAAAAAATCAATGATGATCTTCTCATGGGGAGCTTCAAGCTCTGTAAGCATCCAGTCGGTCGTCGCGCCTCTACTCATCGGGTGGAAGTAGTGCTTCATGGCAGGTGTCTCCTTGTGAATCTTCCTCCATCAGGTTCGTCAGCTGCTTCGAATGAGCCGGTAGCGGATGAAGCGCTGGTCTTGTATCGCAATCTCACCATCTTCGCGGAAGCCAAGCCGCCGCAGTGCTGAAACCCTTGTCCTACTTGGGGGAAGCAGAGCAGTAACGGAGTCAACGCAGAGTTCTTCGAATGCGTATGCCAGAATTCTCCGGTAGAGAGCAAGACCAGCTCCCCAGTACTTTCGACTAAGGACGAGCCCCACGTCTACATCTTCGCCTTCCGGCTGAAGGCCACCCCAACCGATGAACTCGTCATCCAGCACGAAGGCCCAAGGTCCAAACCCTCTCTCCTCCCACATTCTTTCCTTAGTAGCGACAAAGCGATCGCACTCAACATCGCCAAACTCATCCCGAGCCAGTGGTAGGTGCCGTCGGACTGCGGGATCATTCATTAGGTTGATGATGGCAGCTGGGGGAATCTTAGTTAGCCGCGTGAACGTGATTCTGTCGTAGTCGATTGCTGCCATAGCGAAGAAGATTGAACAAGAAACTGTGGTAGAACCGCTGCTTAACGCCTCGCATCACCGGTCATGTTGACCGCGCAGCGGGCAATGTGATCCGTGTGCATGCGCTTGTTATGTTTTTCGCAACTTTTTCACCACAACGAAATAACTAGATGCCCCTTTATAAATTTCCTCTGATTCAACTGTTTGAAACTCGGCAATTTCTAAAAGATCGTCTACTTCAGAGCTTGTTATCCTCCTTATAGGAATTGGAATTAATCCAGTTTTACACAATACCCGAACCAGCTGAATCTGAAGGTTCACTAAAAACGACATTTTCTGGCGTAGGCAAGGTGTTACAGAAATAAATACGCCTTCTGGTTTTAGCAATTCGTTTATTCGCCGCATCATGTCCCGAGGACTTGTAACCGTGTGCAACATATTCAAAGCTAGTATTACGTCATATGATTCATTGGAATACTTTTTATCAAAAATATCGGACTGCTCAAATCTCACGTTCTCAATTTTACTAGCTGCTGCTTTCTCGTTAGCTATTTCAATCATCTTCGATGATATATCAATTGCATGAATTTCTTTAACAAGGCCTGAAAACTGACAGGATGCTGTTCCAGTTCCGCATCCATAATCCAGAACGGTGTCGCTATCTTTCAAGTACCTTTTAGTATTCTCTCTGGATTTATTATGAATGTACTCAAATCGCTCTTCGGTCTTGTCGTAGTTTTTAGACGCGCTGTCCCAAAACTTTTCAGTTTTACTCATTCTCATAACCTTGATAGGTGAAATACATAACTTCTAATTAGAGGGAAAGTTTCTACCTAAGATCCCCATACGGGTAGATAGGCGGAAATATTTCGGTTCTTCCGGCAGCATGGTGATAAGTTTTTCTAATCAGAAAAGCAAGCTAGCAAGCGCTTACGGAAATTCTCAAAGTTTACAAACCCATAAGCTTGGCGCTTAATCAACTTAATTCGATTGTTGAT